>NZ_CAXAQH010000017.1:0-128316 GCF_963970905.1 Pseudomonas sp. EL_65y_Pfl2_R96
CCGCCCCCCCCCCCCCCCCCCCCGCCCCCCCCCCCCCCCCCCCCCCCCCCCCCCCCCCCCCCCCCCCCCCCCCCCCCCCCCCCCCCCCCCCCCCCCCCCCCCCCCCCCAAACCTTGAGTTGCCCCTGGCGAGGCAATCTTGAATAATCGGCAACTGAGAATTATTTGCAGATACTTATGACTCCCATCTCTGTTGGCCATCCCCGAATTCTCTCCATCGAAGACGATCTGGTGCTCGGTGCTTATGTTCATGAGCATCTGGGGCGCTGCGGTTTTCAGGTGACCTGGTGCCAGAACGGGCGGGAAGGTCTGGCCATTGCGCGCCAACAAGCCTTCGATGTGGTGCTGATGGATATCCTGCTGCCGGGGCTCGATGGCCTGGCGGTGCTGACCCAATTGCGCCAGAGCCACTCCACGCCGGTGGTGCTGATGTCGGCGCTGGGGGCCGAGGCGGATCGCATCAGTGGCTTTCGCCTCGGGGCCGACGATTACTTGCCCAAACCCTTCAGCATCGCCGAGTTGCGGGTGCGCATCGAAGCGATCCTGCGGCGTGTGGCGCTCGATCGCCGACCGGTGCCCGCACCGGTTGCGCCTTCGGTGGGCAGCCTGCGTTTCGACGACGAACTCTGCGAGGTGTCCTTCGGCGAACACGCCGCCGGCCTGACCCGCAGCGAGTACCGATTGCTGGAAACGCTCAATCGCAACGGCGATGAAGTGCTGAGCAAAGCCTTCCTTTATCAGCAAGTCCTGCAACGCGGTTACGCCGCCCATGATCGCAGCCTCGACATGCACATCAGCCAGATCCGCCGCAAACTCAAGGCCATCGGCTACACCGAGCGCGAAGTGCGTACCGTTTGGGGCAAGGGGTATGTATTGAGTGCGGCCGATGAAATGGTCTGACGTACCGGGCAGGCATTCACTGTTCTGGAAGCTGGCTTGTTTGTTGGTGGCGTTCTGTCTGCTGATGATCTGGTTGAGCTGGTCCTGGGGCCGCTACATGGAAAAGCAGAACCTGTTCCTGTCCGACGAGGCCCGGGGCAGCCTGATGCGCTACGCCGCCGAGGCGGAGCAAGCGTGGAGTGAACGGCAGAGTATGGGCGTCGATGCCTGGTTGCGTCGTGTCGGCCATCACGAGACGACGTGGGTCGGTGTCATCGGCGGCGACTTGCAATCCCTGAGCAGTTATCCGCTGACGGAAAAGGAAGTTCAGCGACTGACCTTTTTGCGCGGCCTGGACTGGCCGGTGAGTCGTCGTAACAACGGCCTGCCCTGGCTGAAAATCCCATTCCCCAACGACCCGGCCGCCGGCAGTCTGGTGATCGAACTGCCTCAGCGTTTCATGCCCGGGCGCTACCGGGTGTTCTGGCGGGTGATCACCAATGGGGTGATTCCCGGGTTGCTCACGCTGCTGGTGTGCGTGGGGCTGTATCGATTGCTGGTGGTCCCGCTGAACAGCCTGCGCGAACAGGCCAATACCTGGCGCGCTGACCAGCTGACTGTGCGCTTGTCGAGCCGCACCACCAATCGCCCGGATGAGTTGGGCGAACTGGGCAGGGCCTTCGATCACATGGCTGAGCGCCTGCAAAGCACGGTTGTGCTGCAACAGCAATTGCTGCGCGACCTGTCCCACGAAATGCGCACGCCGCTGAGCCGGCTGCGGGTGGCCAGCGAGAGCGAGCAGGAGCTGGGTCAATTGCGCGAACGCATTGGCCGCGAAGTCGACGGCATGCAGCGTCTGGTCGAGGACACCCTGCAACTGGCGTGGCTCGACACCGAGCGCGCGCCGTTGCCTGACGAAGCGATCCAGGTCCAGGCGTTGTGGGACATGCTCACGGAAAACGCCTGCTATGAAAGTGGCTGGCCGGCGAGTCAATTGCACTGTGCGGTGGATGAGTCCTGCTGGGTGCGGGGTCATCTCAATACCCTGGCTCAGGCGCTGGAAAACATTCTGCGCAATGCCATTCGTCATTCACCGAAGGACAGTGTTGTGAGGCTCGGCGGTCGGCGCGATGGCGACTTCTGGCACCTTTGGCTGGAGGACGAGGGCGGTGGGGTGGCTGACGAGGCGCTTGAACGGATCTTCTCGCCGTTCATCCGGCTCGACGGTTCGCGGCCGGGGGACGGTGGATTCGGGCTGGGTTTGAGCATCGCGAGGAATGCGGTGCAGCGCCAGGGCGGGCGTCTGTGGGCTGAGAACAGCGGGGCAGGGTTGCGGCTGAATATGCGTCTAGTGGCTGATGAGGGTGGAGCCTGTCAGACCGTTTTGGCGAGCAAGCCCGCTTGTGTCTTGCGCAGGAATTAGACTGAGGGTGAGAGCGGGCCTGCTCGCGAAGAGGCCCTCCCATCCACCACAAATCCCACCCTTATTCCCATAAGCAATAAGCCCCTTACTTTGCGTGATATGGCCTGCGCACGTTTGCCGGTATGATAGGCGCCCCCGCAGTCTGGATTGCGAATACGCCATGACCTTGCAGTACCCAACCATCGCCGATTGCGTCGGCAACACTCCGCTGGTCCGTTTGCAGCGCCTGCCTGGCGCCACCAGCAACACCCTTTTGCTCAAGCTCGAAGGGAATAACCCGGCGGGTTCGGTCAAGGACCGTCCGGCGCTGTCGATGATCACCCGCGCCGAATTGCGCGGGCAGATCCACGCTGGCGATACGCTGATCGAAGCGACCTCGGGCAACACCGGGATCGCCCTGGCCATGGCCGCCGCGATCAAGGGTTACAAGATGATCCTGATCATGCCGGACAACTCCAGCGCCGAGCGCAAAGCCGCGATGACAGCCTATGGCGCCGAGCTGATTCTGGTCAGCCAGGAAGAAGGCATGGAAGGCGCTCGCGACCTCGCCCAGCGAATGGAAGCCGAAGGCCGTGGCAAGGTGCTGGATCAGTTCGCCAACGGTGACAACCCCGAGGCGCACTACACCACCACCGGTCCGGAAATCTGGCGTCAGACCCAAGGCACCATCACGCATTTCGTCAGCTCGATGGGCACCACCGGCACCATCATGGGTGTCTCGCGTTACCTGAAAGAACAGAACGACAACGTGCAGATCATCGGGCTGCAGCCGATGGAAGGCTCGGCGATTCCGGGCATCCGTCGCTGGCCGCAGGAATACCTGCCGAAGATTTATCAGGCCGATCGCGTGGACCGGATCGTCGACATGGCGCAGAGCGAAGCCGAAGACGTGACCCGTCGTCTGGCGCGCGAAGAAGGTATCTTCTGTGGCGTGTCTTCGGGCGGTGCCGTGGCGGCGATGCTGCGCCTGTCCAAAGAAGTTGAAAACGCGGTGATCGTCGCGATCATCTGCGACCGTGGCGACCGTTACCTGTCGACCGGCATTTTCGACGCGCCCAACTGATGGCCAGGCAAGAGAGAGGCCTGCGCTTCCAGCCCACGGGCGGCAGCAAGGCCCCGCAAGTCCCGACCGGCAAAAAGCAGCGCTTGACCATCGAGCGGCTGGCCAGTGACGGTCGCGGTATCGCGTTTTTCGAAGGTCGCACCTGGTTCGTCATCGGCGCATTGGCCGGTGAAGACGTCGAGGCGCGGGTCTTGGGTGCCCATGGCAAAGTGGTCGAGGCGCGCACCGAACGCGTGTTCCAGGCCAGTGAATTGCGCCGCCCGGCACCGTGCGCTCATGCTGCTCGCTGCGGCGGTTGCAGCGTGCAGCATTTGCCCCACAACGAACAGCTCGCCCTGAAACAGCGCATGCTCGCCGAGCAATTGTCGCGGGTTGCCGGTGTCGAACCTGATGAGTGGGCAGCGCCGTTGAGCGGTCCGGAATTCGGCTACCGTCGTCGCGCCCGAGTGGCGGTGCGTTGGGACATGAAAGCGAAAAAACTGGAAGTCGGCTTCCGCGCCGCCGGCAGTCAGGACATTGTCGCCATCAACGAATGCCCGGTGCTGGTACAGCCCTTGCAACCGATCATGACCCGCTTGCCGGAGATGCTCCGGCGCTTGAGCAAACCTCAGGCACTGGGGCACGTGGAGTTGTTCAGCGGTTCGTCATTGGCGGTATTGCTGCGGCACATGGTGCCGTTGTCCGAAGCCGACATGACGATCCTCAAGGATTTCTGCGCCTTCCATGAAGCCCAATTGTGGCTGCATGGGGAAGGCGAGCCGCAACCGGTCGAGGCCGATCAGTCGCTGGGCTACCGCCTTGAACAGTGGGACCTGAACCTGGCGTATCGGCCGGGAGATTTCATTCAGGTCAACGCCGGGGTCAACGAAGCGATGGTGGCCCAGGCGCTGGAGTGGTTGGCGCCGAAATCCGATGAGCGGGTTCTGGACCTGTTCTGTGGGCTGGGCAACTTTGCCTTGCCGCTGGCCAAAGCCGTGCGCGAAGTGGTGGCGGTCGAGGGTGTGCAGGCCATGGTCGAGCGGGCGGCCGCGAACGCTGCCAACAACAATTTGCATAATGCGAAGTTTTTTCAGGCCGATTTATCCCAGCCTTTGGCTGATGCCGAATGGGCCAGCGAAGGCTTTTGTGCGGTACTCTTGGACCCACCGCGTGACGGTGCTTTCGAGGTGGTGCGCAAGCTTGCATCCCTGGGTGCCGAACGATTGGTGTATGTGTCGTGCAACCCTGCAACGCTGGCGCGCGACACGGTCGAATTGATCAAGCAGGGCTACCGGTTAAAACGTGCCGGGATTCTCGATATGTTTCCTCAGACGGCACATGTCGAGGCCATGGCGTTATTTGAAGCGAGCTAGGATGGCTCGTCTGGTCCGACTGACCCGCTCGTGCAAAGCGCATTCGTCTTAGCCCCGCGAGTACACACGGGCAGCGAAGGTCAGCGATTTGACGCATTGAATCTGCGTCGTAGGGAAGGTAAAGCAAGATGGTACAGGTGAGAGCACACCAGCCGATCAACACTGACGGCAGTATCAATCTCGAGGCTTGGCTCGATCACGCGGTCAGTGTCGATGCGGCACTGGATCGCGAAGCCTTGAAAGAAGCCTGCGAGTTCGCTCGCGAGGCCGAACAACAAGCCAATGCGGCGAAGAATCTGTGGTCCGAAGGGACCTCGAGTTTCCGCACGGGCCTTGAGATCGCCGAGATTCTCGCCGACCTCAAACTCGATCAGGATTCGTTGGTCGCGGCGGTCTTGTACCGTGGCGTGCGTGAAGGCCAGATCCAATTGCCGGCAGTCAGCCAGCGCTTCGGTCCGGTGGTGGCCAAACTCATCGACGGCGTGCAACGCATGGCGGCGATCAGCGACAGCCTGAGCCCGCGTAAATCCATGGTGATGGGCACTCAGGGTCAGGTCGAAAACCTGCGCAAAATGCTCGTGGCCATGGTTGACGACGTGCGCGTCGCGCTGATCAAACTGGCCGAACGCACCTGCGCGATCCGCGCAGTGAAAACCGCCGACGACGAGAAGCGCAACCGCGTCGCCCGTGAAGTCTTCGACATTTACGCGCCGCTGGCCCACCGCCTCGGTATCGGTCATATCAAGTGGGAGCTGGAGGACTTGTCCTTCCGTTACCTCGAGCCCGACCAGTACAAGCAGATCGCCAAGTTGCTCCACGAGCGGCGGCTGGATCGCGAGCGCTTCATTGCCGACGTGATGAGCCAGCTCAAGAACGAGTTGCAGGCCACCGGCGTCGATGCCGACATCAGTGGCCGGGCCAAACACATCTATTCGATCTGGCGCAAAATGCAGCGCAAGGGTCTGGAGTTCAGCCAGATCTACGACGTGCGCGCCGTTCGTGTGCTGGTGCCGGAAATGCGTGATTGCTACACCGCGCTCGGCATCGTCCACACCCTGTGGCGGCACATCCCGAAAGAGTTCGACGACTACATCGCCAACCCGAAAGAGAACGGCTACCGCTCGCTGCACACCGCGGTGATCGGCCCTGAAGGCAAGGTGCTGGAAGTGCAGATCCGCACCCACGCCATGCACGAAGAAGCCGAGTTGGGGGTTTGCGCGCACTGGAAATACAAGGGCACCGACGTCAAGTCCGGCTCGAACCACTACGAAGAGAAAATCTCCTGGCTGCGTCAGGTCCTCGAGTGGCACGAAGAGCTGGGCGATATCGGCGGCCTTGCCGAACAGCTGCGGGTCGATATCGAGCCGGACCGGGTTTATATCTTCACTCCCGACGGTCACGCCATCGACTTGCCGAAGGGTGCGACACCGCTGGACTTCGCCTATCGCGTGCACACCGAAATCGGTCACAACTGCCGCGGCGCCAAGATCAACGGGCGGATCGTGCCGCTCAACTACAGCCTGCAAACCGGTGAACAGGTCGAGATCATCACCAGCAAGCACGGCACCCCGAGCCGCGACTGGCTGAACCCGAACCTGGGTTACGTCACCACATCGCGGGCGCGGGCGAAGATCGTTCACTGGTTCAAGTTGCAGGCCCGTGATCAGAACGTCGCGGCCGGTAAAACCTTGCTCGAGCGCGAACTCAATCGCCTCGGCCTGCCGCAGGTGGATTTCGACAAGCTGGCCGAAAAGGCCAACATGAAGACCGCCGAGGACATGTTTGCCGCGTTGGGTGCCGGCGATTTGCGTCTGGCACAACTGGTGAATCTGGCGCAGCAACTGGTCGAGCCGGAACGCGGCAACGAACAGCTGGAGCTGATCCCGCGCAAAGCCACCGGCTACAAACCGGGCAAGCGCGGCGATATCCAGATCCAGGGTGTCGGCAACCTGATGACCCAAATGGCCGGTTGCTGCCAGCCGTTGCCGGGGGACGCCATCGTCGGTTACATCACCCAGGGCCGTGGCGTGAGCATTCACCGTCAGGACTGCGCCTCGGTGCTGCAACTGGCCGGGCGCGAGCCGGAGCGGATCATCCAGGTCAGCTGGGGCCCGGTGCCGGTGCTCACCTATCCGGTGGACATCATCATCCGTGCCTACGACCGTTCCGGCCTGCTGCGCGACGTGTCGCAAGTGCTGCTCAACGAGCGGATCAACGTGCTGGCGGTCAACACCCGCTCGAACAAAGAGGACAACACGGCGCTGATGTCCCTGACCATCGAGATTCCGGGGCTGGATGCATTGGGGCGGTTGCTGGGGCGGATTTCCCAGTTGCCGAACATCATCGAAACCCGCCGTAACCGCACGCCTTGATCGCATGTTCAGCGCCGATCCACTGTGGGAGCGAGCAGGCTCGCTCCCACTAGGGATTTTGCCGTGAGAGAGATTGATGTATTCACTTGAAGACCTGCTGCACCTGATGAACCGCCTGCGCGACCCGCAATACGGTTGCCCGTGGGACATCAAGCAAACCTACGCCACCATCGTTCCACATACCCTGGAAGAAGCCTACGAAGTCGCCGACGCCATCGAGCGCGGCGATTTCGATCACTTGCAGGGAGAATTGGGCGACTTGTTGTTCCAGGTGGTTTATTACAGCCAACTGGCCCGGGAAGAAGGGCGCTTCGAGTTCGCTGGCGTGGTCGACAGCATCACGCGCAAGTTGATCCGCCGTCATCCTCACGTGTTCCCTACCGGTGATCTGTACGCGCCGCTGGACGTCCCGCGTCTGAATGAAGAGCAGGTCAAGCAACGTTGGGAAGAGATCAAGGCTGAAGAGCGCGCCGAGAAGTCTTCGGCGCCGCAGCAGTTGTCCTTGCTCGATGACGTACCCGCGGCGCTGCCGGCACTGTCCCGTTCGGCAAAACTGCAAAAGCGCGCGGGGCAGGTCGGTTTCGACTGGCCGGACGCCTTGCCGGTGCTCGACAAGGTTCGCGAAGAGCTCGATGAAGTGCTCGAAGCCATGGCCGACAATGACTCGGCAGCGATTGCCGATGAAGTCGGCGACCTGCTGTTTTCCGTGGTCAATCTGGCGCGACACCTCAAGGTCGATCCGGAAACCGCGCTGCGCGGCGCGAACTCAAAATTTGAAAGGCGCTTCCGATTTATCGAACAGGCATTGCGCGACACCCACCGTCCCATAGAAGATTGCACCCTCGAAGAGTTGGACGCCTTATGGGGCGAAGCCAAACGTCAGGAAAAGAATTTGCCCAGCTGCGGCTGAGCTGTTGCCTAAGTGAGTAAGTACCATGAGCCTTTCCCTTCGCGACCAGTTGCTCAAAGCAGGGCTGGTCAACCAAAAGCAGGCCAAACAGGTCGGCAAAGAAAAACAGAAACAACAACGTTTGGCCCACAAAGGCCAGATCGAACTCGATGACTCCCAGCAGCGTGCGGCTCAGGAAGCCATGGCCGAGAAGGTCAAGCGTGACCAGGAACTCAACCGTCAGCAGCAGGAGAAGGCCGAGCAGAAGGCTCGTGCCGCCCAGGTCAAGCAATTGATCGAAGTAACGCGCCTGCCGAAGCTGACCACCGAGGACTACTACAACTTCGTCGACGACAAGAAGGTCAAACGCATCTCCGTCAACACCCTGATGCGCAACAAGCTCAGCAACGGTTCGCTGGCGATCGTGCATCACGCCGGCGGTTACGAAGTGATCCCTCGTGAGGCGGCCCTGAAGATTCAGGAGCGCGATCCACAGCGCATCGTGCAGCTGAATGTGAAGACAGAAGAAGTCAGCGTCGAAGACGATCCGTATGCGGCCTATCAGATCCCTGATGATCTGATGTGGTAAGCCGTTAGAGACTGCAACAACGACAAACCCCGCTCATGGCGGGGTTTGTCGTTTTCAATGCGGTCATTATGCAGAACGCGCTTCGCGCTGCTGCTCCAGTGTTTCCAGTTCGGCCTTGTATTGGTGGGCTTCGGTCTCGGAGTGGAACATCCCGACCAGCAGGTCTTGTTGATGTACATCCCAGATGCGGATACCGGCGGCGATGCCTTCGTGGGACATGTGTGAATCGTCGCGTTCAGTTACTTTTACAGTCATCTGCTAGCTCCAATCTCTGTTATCTGCAGCAAGGCGTGTGCAGGGCTTTGTTATAAGTTTGGTTAGCTGGCTAAGTAAACGACTGAATTCGGTAACGGACTTTTGCAAAATCGGAGAAAGTCCTGGAGGCCGCGAAATGCGCGACATTCGATCGCAGGCCGTTGAGTTCCATGACAAATGTTTCATGTTCGCGAGGAAGAAAACCGCGGTTCGAGCCTGATGGATTGAACACCACAATCCTTGTGGGCGCGGGCTTGCGCCTTAACTGGCTGCTTTATTCAGGCAAAAAAAACGCCCCGAACCAGTCGGGGCGTTTTTGTGTGCAGCGAAACGGCGAGGTATTACTTACCTGCCCAACGCTTCAGCACCAGCGTGGCGTTGGTGCCACCGAAGCCGAAGCTGTTGCTCATCACGGTGTTGATGGTGGCGTTTTCGCGAGTCTTGGTCAGGATTGGCATGTCTGCCACTTCCGGGTCCAGTTCGTCGATGTTGGCGGAACCGGCCATGAAGTTGCCTTCCATCATCAGCAGGCAGTAGATCGCTTCGTGAACACCAGCGGCGCCGAGGGAGTGACCCGACAGGCTCTTGGTGGAGCTGATGGCCGGGGCCTTGTCGCCGAACACTTCACGCACACCTTTCATTTCCATCACGTCGCCGACCGGAGTCGAAGTGCCGTGGGTGTTCAGGTAGTCGATCGGGGTATCAACGGTGGCCATGGCCATCTGCATGCAACGGATGGCGCCTTCACCGCTTGGGGCGACCATGTCGTAGCCGTCGGAGGTCGCGCCGTAGCCAACGATTTCCGCGTAGATCTTCGCGCCGCGGGCCAGAGCGTGTTCCAGCTCTTCGACCACGACCATGCCGCCACCGCCGGCGATGACGAAACCGTCACGCTTGGCGTCGTAGGCACGGGAAGCTTTTTCCGGGGTTTCGTTGTACTGGCTGGACAGGGCGCCCATGGCGTCGAACAGGAACGACTGGCTCCAGTGTTCTTCTTCACCGCCGCCGGCGAAGACGATGTCCTGTTTGCCCAACTGGATCTGCTCCACAGCGTTACCGATGCAGTGAGCACTGGTGGCGCACGCGGAGGAGATCGAGTAGTTCACGCCCTTGATCTTGAATGGCGTGGCCAGGCAGGCCGAAACGGTGCTGCCCATGGTCCGCGTGACGCGGTACGGGCCTACGCGTTTGACGCCTTTCTCGCGCAGGATGTCCAGCGCTTCCATCTGGTTCAAGGTCGACGCGCCACCGGAACCGGCGATCAGGCCGGTACGCACGTTGGAAACCTGCTCTTCGGTCAGACCGGAGTCTGCGATGGCATCTTTCATGGCCAGGTAGGCGTAAGCCGCCGCGTGGCCGACGAAGCGATAGATCTTGCGATCGATCAGTTCTTCGAGGGGAAGGTCAATGGAGCCGGAAACCTGGCTACGCAGACCCATTTCGGCATATTCCGGGTTGAACCGGATGCCAGGGCGGCTTGCACGCAGGTTAGCGGAGACGGTCTCTTTGTCATTGCCCAGGCACGAAACGATGCCCAGACCAGTGATAACGACGCGGCGCATGCGGATAACCCTTAGAAGTTGTCAGTGGAGGTGAAAACGCCGACCCGAAGGCCTTCGGCGGTATAGATTTCGCGGCCGTCGACGGTCACGGAACCATCGGCGATGGCCAGGTTCAGCTTGCCTTTGAGGACGCGCTTGATATGAATGTTATAGGTGACTTTCTTGGCGGTCGGCAGTACCTGGCCAAAGAATTTCACTTCGCCCGAACCCAGGGCGCGACCGCGGCCCGGCAGACCTTGCCAGCCGAGGAAGAAACCGACCAGTTGCCACATGGCGTCAAGGCCCAGGCAGCCCGGCATCACCGGATCACCTTCGAAATGGCAGGCGAAGAACCACAGGTCCGGAGTGATATCCAGCTCGGCGACCAATTCACCTTTGCCGTACTTGCCACCTTCTTCGCTGATCAGGGTGATGCGATCGACCATCAGCATGTTGGGGGCGGGCAGTTGCGCGTTACCTGGGCCGAACAGCTCACCGCGACTGCAGCGCAGCAGGTCTTCCCGAGTAAAGGCGTTTTGTTTGGTCATGCGAGCTCCTCAATAGTCCCATGCGGCAGGGTGGGGCGAATCTTCCCGGCCGATCGAAGCGTTCATGCCTCGAGTCAGCAGCCTACTCATAGACTATTGCGTTGTGGTGAAAGTCACAGCACCAAGGACATGAATGTACACTTGTGCACTGAAATTATTATTCAAGCCCCTTTTCGGGCCTGTTCGGGTGCCTAAGACTGCCGCACTTTCGTCGTTCACGCCAGTCGCAGATAGCCGAAAGGCCTGCACTACTGCACCCATCGCTGCAGAATTTGCTGCAGATCAGTGCGTTTAAAGGGCTTGGCCAGGTAATCGTTCATTCCCGCCGACAGACAGGCTTCGCGGTCGCCCTGCAAGGCGTTGGCCGTCAGGGCGATGATCGGCAAGTCAGCGCAGCCGGGCAGTTGACGGATCTGTCGGGTAGCCTCATAGCCATCGACGACCGGCAGTCGGCAGTCCATCAGAATCGCTTCGAAAATCAGGCTCTCGGCACTGCGCACCGCTTGTGCACCATCGGTGGCGACGCTGACAGTAAAGCCCAGACTGCGCAACATTGCTTCGACGACGGTGCGGTTGACCGGATTGTCCTCCACCAGCAGCACATTGCGACCTTCGCCGTGACCATTGCCGGTGTGTACTCGCGGCGTCAGCACTGGCAACGACTGTTCGTAGATCGCCAGGGGGATTTCCAGGGTGAACACCGAGCCAACGCCTTCTTCACTCTGAGCGCGCAAGGTGCCGCCCATTCGTTCTGCCAGGGTGCGGGCAATCGGCAGCCCCAGCCCGGTGCCACCGTAACGTCTTGAAATGGAGCTGTCGGCCTGCTGGAACGCGTTGAACATCAATTCCAGGCTGTCGGCCGGGATGCCGATCCCGCTGTCGCGCACGGTGCAGGTGAACCACAGCAGTTCGTGGTCCAGGGATTGCCACTGCGGTTCGATCGTGACGCGACCCCGTTCGGTGAACTTCAGCGCATTGCCGACCAGATTGACCAGGATCTGCCGGATCCGCGTCGGATCGCCCTGAACCTGCAGCGCACGCATGTCTTCGGGGATCCGCAGTTGCAGGTCAAGCCCGCGTTGCACCGCGCTGTGCTGGAACGACTGAGCGCAACTGCCGATCAGGTCCGCGAGGTTGAACGCAATGTGCTCCAGCTCCAGTTCCGAGCGCTCGATGCGCGAGAAATCCAGAATGTCGTTGATGACTTTGAGCAGGTGTTCAGTGGATTCCGAGGCCAGCGCGGCGTACTCGATCTGCTCCTCGGTCATTTCGGTGGTTTCCAACAGTTGCAGCATCCCCAGCACGCCATTCATCGGCGTGCGCAGTTCATGGCTCATCATCGCCAGGAAATCGGATTTGGCGTTGTTGGCCTTTTCCGCTTCCTCGCGCGTCTGGATCAGTTGCGCCATGGCCTGATGCTGTTCGCGGCTGGCTTGTTCAAGGCCTTGGGCAAGGTTGTTGATGTGTTGCGACAGGGCGCCCAGTTCGGTGTCGTCGACAATCGGCAGGGGTGTTTTGTAGTCGCCTTCCTGGATCGCCTTGACCGCATTGCCGATGTCGTGGATCGGTTGCGACAGGCTGCCGGCCAGGCGCCGAGCCAGCAGAAAGGTAAACAACAGGGCAAACAAGGCCAGGATCCCGGCCTTGAACAGGATTTCTTGTTGGCGCTGATTGAAGGCGTCGTTGGACAGACCGACGATCACCCGGCCCAGATAATCCTCACCTGGCGCTGTGGGGACGGTACGGCTGTTCTGGAAAAAATCGTTGTTGAGCGCGATGCGTTGCAGCCGCACCGGCGCCTGGAACACTTCGACCTGGTGCGCGCGGTTGTGGGTTTGCGACGGTTGTTCGACGTACACCAGAGTCCGGTTGGCGCTGTCCTGTACTTCCAGAAAGCGCACATTGGGCGTGGCCAGAGTGGCTTTGAGCAAGCTTTCGAGCACCTCGTTGTTGCCCGAAATCACTCCGTATTCAGTGGCCGGCGCCAGTTGGTTGGCGATCAGCTGACCGGTGTGGTTGAGCTCCTGGCGCAGGTCCTGGATTCGCACGAAGGTGAAGAAACTGATCAGCAGCAACGTCAGCAGCAGCGCCGGGCCGAGGCTGATGATCTGGGTGCGGGTATTGATGTCCCAACCGCGACGGAAGGTCATGGGCGGTGTTCTCCTTCGGCCAGCCTTGTTGCGACAGAGGCTTCGTCCATCGGTTCAATACTTAATGAACGAGCCACTTGCGGGTTGCTCAAGACCTTGAAGTGCTGCGGATAAAGGGTGCGCGGCCAGGTGTTTGAGGGGCGGTCGAGCAGTTCGTCGAGAATCTTCAGCCAATCGCTCTGGTCGCTGTAGGTGCTGGCGAGGCTGCCGGCCCTGACGAAGGCGGCGTTGGGACCGATCAGCGCCAGTTGCCGGGCATAGCTGCTGAGCAGCAGGTTTTTCACGGTTTTCGGGTTATACAGATTAGGGTCGTCCAGGCCCAGCAGCACGTCACTGTTTTTCAGCAACGCCTGCAAGGGGCGGCTGTCATTGGTGTTGTCCCAACGCTCGGTGACCACTTCAAGGCCCAGGGGCAGGGCGGCCTGATGCAGTTCCTTCAACAGGAACTCACTGTGGCCGTCGAAAAGCACACCGACCCGTCGGACTTCAGGCAGAAGGAGTCGGGTCAGACGCAATTGTCGATCCAGTGGCGGATCACTCCAGAGCAGGCTCAGATGCGGGGGCAGGTCATTGCCCAGGCGTTGTCGGGCTTGCAGGCGGCTGATGCGCAGCACCAGCGTCGCGGGACCCTGGGCGTCTTGCAGGCGCCACTCGAGGCTTGGCAGGTCGAGCAGAATCAAACGGGTGCCAGCGGGCAGTTGGCCGGGCGCCGGAAGGCTGGCGACAGGCTGGAAACGCACGCTGTCGGTGGGGCGCAACTCGCTCAGGGCCTGGACGAAAGATTGCACGCCGGGGCTGTCTTCGGCGCCGGTCAGCAAAATATCGGCGGCCCGTGCCGGCAGGCAGCACAGCAGTCCGGCAAACACCAGGCACAACCCGGCCAGCAGGCGGCCAAGGGTTGGCGTCTTCCGTGACCGGCGATGCAGCATCTTAAAACTCCAGCTCCGCGCTGAAGTAGAGCACCCGGCGCTCGTCGTAGTTGTTGTCGACGAAAGTGGTGGGCTGATTGTCGAGGCGTTGCTGGAGGATCCCGGCCAGCTCCAGATTGGCCTTGCCCAGGCCAATGCGTTTGGCGATGCGGGTATCGACCCGTTCGAAGCGGTAACCGTTGAGGGCGTCGGCGCCATAGTAGAAGAGCGCGCTGTTCCAGCCGTGGCCCCAGTTACGCAGCCAACCGGCGGAGCCGCTGTTGCGCGCCGTCTGTTGTGCATCCAACGGATTGCTCGCCTCGGCATCGACGTAGGCATAGGTCAGGCGCAGACGGTCAGCGCTGCTGAAGCGCCAGTCCAGCTGGGTTTCAGCCCCGGAGTATCTGGAACTGTTCGAGTTGCTGGCAATGTACTGATTGTTGCGCAGCGGTTCGCTGATCATGCCGTTGATTTCGTCGTAGAACAGCTTTACATCGACCGTCAGCCCCCACTCTGCGAAGTAGCCGTTGTAGCCCAGCTCCCGGGAGCGCATGCGTTCCTGTTCGAGGTCGCCCGGGCCACGGGTCCTGACGAAATAGCGGGCGCTGGTCTGGCCGTAGGTACTTGGCTGCAGGTTGGTCACCTGGTAGCTCCAGTTGACGTTGTTCTCGAACATGTCTGGTGAGCGGATGGCTTCCGAATACACCGCGCGCAAACCGTGACGCGGGTTGATCAGGTAATTGACCGCCACCCGTGGGGTCAGCGAGCTACCGGTCAACTGCGTGTCTTCGAACATCGCACCGCCTTGCAGCAACCAGTGCTCGGTGGCGCGCCACTCGAGTTGGCCGAACGCTCGCCAGGTGGTGTCGTCGAGCGTGCCATTGAAGTAGGTCTCGGAATCTGCCCGGTCGTAACGATAGTTCATGCCGCTGACCAGCCGCAGACTGTCGGACAGGCTGAGCGTGTCTTGCAGTTCGAGGTCGTAGCGTGATTCCCGGGCGCTCTGGTCAATGTCGCCGCAGAGGGTTTGCCGGGCGCCGTTTTGCCATTGCCTCAGTACCTGATTGCCCAGCGCACGTTCAGCCGCAGTCCCTGCCGGTGCGCCGGAACCGGTGTAGCGCTCCATGTTGCGCGCCAGGCGTTCGGCGTAGTTCGGATTGAGTTGCCAGAGTTCGGTCAGTTCCGGGCTGAACGAGACCTCGGCATCGCAGGCACGCCAGGTCTGCTGACGATCCCAGTGCTGCGCCGAGCCTTGAATATAAAGGCTGTGATCGGGATTGATGTCCAGGTTCCAGCGCAGCGAGCCGGCGTAGTCCTTGGCGATGACGTCGGAATTATTCCCGGCGGCGGTAATCCCTGAGAATACCGGGCGGTAGGTATACGGCCGCTGGTTGGTCCCGTCCTTGGCATTCAGTTGCCAATCGACGCTCTGGTTTTCGTTGAGCGTCTGGCTGACGGCAAGGCTGAAGCGGTTCAAGCGGCGGCTGTCGCGGTAATCGGCGCCGGTGCGGTTCGAGTCGAAGCCATCATCTTGCTGGCCGGACAGCGACAGACGCAAGTCGCCGCTGCCCCAGCCCTTGCCCTGGCTGGCGTAGAAGTCGTTGATACCGCGCTGGCCACGGGTGACTTTCAGCCGCGTGCCGTGGCTGTCGGCCGGCTTGCGGGTGATGATATTGACCACTGCCATCAGCGCGTTGGCGCCGTAGCTGACGGTGTTCGGGCCACGAAAAACCTCGATGCGCTCGATGTCTTCCATGGCCACCGGAATATCGCTCCAGTCCACCGTGGCCAGGCCTGCGCGGTACACCGAGCGGCCGTCGATCAGCACTTGCATGCGCCGGGCTTCACTGGCGTTGGTGCCGTGGTAGTTCACCGCCGCCTGATTGCCGCTGATATTGCCGACCATCATCCCCGGCACCAGCCGCAGCAACTCGCTGATGTCCCGCGCGCCACTGGCGGTGATCAGTTCGCTGTCGATCACCGTCATGCTGCCCGGCACCGCGGCCGGCGACTGTTTCAAGCGCGTTGCCGTCAGCACTTGCGGCAACGGATCGTTGTCGAGGAACAGGTCGTCGGCCAGCAATGGCGAGCTGAACATCAGCGCCAGAACCAGCGGCGAGCGAGAGGAGGGAGAGCCAAAAGACACGGCACAGCCTTGATAGCGATTAGTTGGCGCGCATGTTAACCGAGCACAACGACTTTTCCAGTCACGTTGCGGGCATTTTCCTCGGTTTTGTTGGTCTTCTTCCTACAAGTGCCGGTATTTGATGCAGGGGCTGGCCGCCACTGGGCCGCTCCGTATAATGCCGGCATCGCCACTGGTATGGATTAACGGATTGCATATGACTGAACAGCGCCCAATTGCGGTCCTGGGAGGCGGAAGTTTTGGTACCGCCGTGGCTAATCTGCTGGCCGAGAACGGGCATCAGGTCCGACTGTGGATGCGTGACCCCGAGCAGGCGGAGGCCATTCGGGTCGATCGCGAGAACCCGCGTTACCTCAAAGGCATCAAGATTCTTGCGGCGGTGGAGGCGGTCACGGACCTGCAAGCCACCCTGGAGGCCTGTGACCTGTGCTTCGTCGCGCTGCCGTCCAGCGCGCTGCGTTCGGTGCTGGCACCCCACGCCCAGCTTTTGAGCGGAAAGCTGCTGGTGAGCCTGACCAAAGGCATCGAAGCCCACACGTTCAAGCTGATGAGCCAAATCCTTGAAGACATCGCCCCGCAAGCGCGCATTGGCGTGCTGTCCGGGCCGAACCTGGCCCGTGAAGTGGCCGAACACGCGCTGACCGCCACGGTGGTCGCCAGCGAAGACGAAGAGCTTTGCCAGCGGGTCCAGGCTGCGTTGCATGGCCGCACCTTTCGCGTGTATGCCAGCGCCGACCGCTTCGGCGTGGAGCTGGGCGGGGCGCTGAAAAACGTCTACGCAATCATCGCCGGCATGGCGGTGGCATTGGGGATGGGTGAAAACACCAAGAGCATGCTGATCACCCGGGCTCTGGCGGAAATGACCCGGTTCGCGGTGAACCAGGGCGCGAATCCGATGACTTTCCTGGGCCTGGCGGGCGTCGGCGATTTGATCGTCACCTGCTCGTCGCCGAAAAGCCGCAATTATCAGGTCGGGTTTGCCCTCGGCCAGGGCTTGAGCCTGGAGGACGCGGTGACGCGTCTGGGCGAAGTCGCCGAAGGCGTGAACACCCTCAAGGTGCTCAAGGCCAAGGCGCAGGAAGTAGGTGTGTATATGCCGCTGGTCGCCGGATTGCACGCGATTCTGTTCGAAGGGCGCACGCTTGATCAGGTGATTGGGTTGTTGATGCGTGGTGAACCGAAAACCGACGTGGACTTTATTTCCACCAGTGGTTTCAACTGAGCACTTAACCGAGACGAGCAGGGAGCGAGACAGACATGAACGATCCAAAAGTAGAAGCCAAGTACGAATCCATCCTGCTGCGGGTGCTGTGGATGATTGTCTATGTGCTGGTCTGGCAAGTGGCGCAATTGATCCTCGGCGCAGTGGTGCTGGTGCAGCTGATCTATCGTTTGATATATGGCGCGCCGAGCGCCAGCCTGATGAATTTCGGCGACAGCCTGAGCCAGTTTCTGGCACAGATCGGTCGTTTCGGCAGCTTTCACAGCGACCAGAAGCCCTGGCCGTTCGCCGACTGGCCAGCGCCGCGTACACCGGAAGGTGAAGCCCCGCACGTTGTGGCGCCGACACCGCATCCGGCCCGAGATGAGGAACCGAAACTATGAAACTCTGGGTATTGCGTCATGGTGAAGCCGAACCTCATGGTACTCGCCCGGACTCCGAGCGGGCACTGACCGCCCACGGTCGTGAAGAGGTGTTGCGTGCCGCAGCCGAATTGATCGGCCAGCCGCTCACTGCCATTTATGCCAGCCCTTATCATCGAGCGCAGGAGACGGCAGAAATTGTGCGTACGGCGCTGAATTTCGCGCCGGAGATTCGCACGGTCGACTGGCTCAAGCCCGACAACTATCCGCAAGCGGTGGCGGAGCAGTTGGTGTCCGTGGATCACGCGCTGCTGGTCAGCCATAACCCGCTGGTCGGCAATCTGCTGGGCTATTTGCAGCATGGTCATGTGCAGGCCCCGGAGAAAGTCGGCACAGCCGGGCTGGCGGAGCTCGAGGGCGACGAACTGCTGGTCGGGGCGATGAAGCTCAACGGCATCAAACACCCGTAGACCCTGAAGAAACCGGGCTAATGTGGGAGCGGCTGTGGCTAGGGGCTCACCGAAGATGGCTTCCTGCGCACCGGTGACCAGGGCGAGGAAGATGCCGAAGGCAACCTGCGCCTGACCGGGCGCCTGAAGGAAATCTTCAAAACCAGCAAAGGCAAGTACGTCGCCCCGGTACCGATCGAGAATCGTCTGGCGGTGCACTCGCGGATCGAACAAGTGTGTGTGGTCGGCGATGGCCTGAGCGCACCGCTGGGGTTGTGCGTGTTGTCGACGGTCGGTCAGCGGGACGCCAGCGCAGCGACGAGGGCGGGCCTGCATTCAAGCCTGGAAAAGCTGTTGGAGGAGGTTAACGGCGCCCTTGATAAGCATGAGCGCTTGCACCGACTGGTGGTAGTCAAGGACAGTTGGGCGGTGGAGAACGGCTTCCTGACGCCGACCCTGAAGATCAAGCGCAACATGATCGAAGCCGCTTACGGCGCGCGGTTCGAAGAATGGAGCGAGCGTAGCGAAGCGGTGCTGTGGCAGGATTGAGCGACGAACAACACCCACAAAGGAACGCAACGATGAGTCTGTGGCGCACCATTCCCAACGTCGAGCGGTTGAACGCAATTCAGAAAAATACCATCGGCGAAGTGCTGGATATTCGCTTCGAAGCCTTCGATGACGAGTCCCTGACCGCGAGCATGGTCATCGACCATCGCACGCACCAGCCTTATGGCTTGTTGCATGGTGGTGCTTCGGTGGTGCTGGCCGAAACCGTCGGCTCGATGGCCAGTTATCTGTGCATCGACGCCAGCAAGTTTTATTGCGTAGGCCTGGAAATCAACGCCAACCATTTGCGCGGGCTGCGCAGCGGGCGAGTGACGGCAGTGGCCAAGGCGATTCACATTGGTCGCACCACCCATGTCTGGGATATCCGTTTGAGCAGCGATGAGGGCAAGGCCAGTTGCGTATCGCGGCTGACCATGGCGGTTGTTCCGTTGGGGGAACAACCGCCGTCTCGTTGATAGCGATACAGCCGCTGCGTTCACATGTGTGTCATCTGATGGGGCAGATTGGATCGTGAATAGCTGCGCTGCCTGCGCGTCGTCTCGCTGGTGACGTAGAAAATTTCGGTGGCTGCCGGGTCATCGGTCGCATTGCTTGAAACTGGCACGTTCTCTCGGGTGATACCGGCGCCGACCGTGTTCATTTCCAGATCCCAGGACGTTTGCCCCAGTTCTGCACTCAAGCCGGGTGTCGCGGTGGTCACGAAGGTCGATCGCAAGTCGCCGATGGCATTGCCGACCGCCCGCGTCATCGCAGCTTGAGTGTTTGCGTCCAATGCGCTGTATCCAGGAATCTGTGCGACGGCCAGATTGGCTAACTGTCCCAGGGAGGAAAAGAAATGCCGGCTGCTGAATCCGACGATGGCTTTGTTCGGGTCGAATGTCGGCCCACTGCCTTTGGACGGCTTGGTTGGCGTTCCACGCAATCCCCTCACGGCAGAGGCACCGGCCGCACCGACTGCCGTCGCAGTAGCACCGACCAGGGTCGACTGTAGGGCTTTACCCACGCTTTCATTCCCGAACAGCGTCGCGCCACCATACCCCACTGCTGCTCCGGCGGTGCCCACGGCGCCCATACTGGCCAGTCCGGTTACGAAGTCTGCACGGCCGACAGAGGGATTGCTCGGGCCGGCATTTGCAAAGTATTGGGATGACAGTTCGCGAAACACCGTCCCGAAAGCTCCGCCGATCTGAGCGGCAGCAGCTGTATTGCCTTTTGGATTGAGGGTTCCGAGCAAGGAAGGCGCAGCCCCCAGAGCTGCACCAAGGGCAGCGCCGCCGACTTTCGCCATGAGAGGCCCCCAGCTGGAGGGATCGTCGACGGAAACTCCGGATTGAGCCCAGTTAGCGCTCGCATACCCGCTGATGCCGCCTGAAATCGCGCCCGCTGTGGCGCCGGCAGCAGTCACTGCCACGTTCATGGGCGACATCAGCGTGGTCATTGCATATTGCACGGTGGCGGCGATCAAGGCGCTTGCAAGTTCTCGGGCCGCCGTCGCACCGGCCGCCATGGCGGTGTCGAGCCCAGCCAGGCCCTGAACATCGACAAACCTGACCGGATTGCCGTGCACCATGGCAAACAGATTCCAGCCATCGGCAGTGCCTGCCGGGTCGGGGTTGAGCCAGCGCCCCCACCAGTGGGCGTAGTAACGTTGTCCGTAGTAATACAGTCCGGTGGCATCACGTTCCTGGCCTGAGTATCGCCGGGTCTTATAGCTGGCCTGTACTTTGTCCGGGCCGGCCCACCATGAAGTGCCACCGTAGGGGTAGTACATTTCCTCGCTGATCAGTTCGGCGTGTTGACCGAGTTCCAATGTACTGGAGCCCAAATGATTGCTCAGGCTGTAACGATACTGATCGGCGTTGCCACTGCCTGGCTCCCAATGCAGAACCTGTACCGCGCAGCGTCCGGCCTGGACCGAAATGACATGTAGAACTTCTTCGGGAGATGTACGGATTTCCAGCCCTGGCAAATAGCGCACTTCATGCGTTCGCGTTGATGAACCGCCTTGAGTGACGCGAATTTTGCGCTTGCGCTGACCAGACTCGTCGTAAAGGTAGATTTCGCTGTCATTGGGTGAGTTCTCGCGCACCACTTGATCGACCTGCCGCAGACGGTTGTTCAGGCTCCAGGTCAGATTCTGGCCCGCCATCAACTCCCTTTTGTTGCCGTTGGCATCGAATCCGGCGGTGATTTCACTCTCGTCGGGTAGCCCGCCGTCAGCCTTTTGCGCCAGTCCCCGATTGCTGTATTTCGAAATCGCCGTCTGCTGTGTCCAGCTGTGGCTGGCAGCGTTGTGAACCAGTGTCGTGAGGTTGCCGGCACAATCGTAGGTATAGGTCTGGCGGTAATTTTCCAGCTGCCCCGGGTCGGGAGGGGAAACAAAGACCGGCTCCTGAGGGCCGTTCTGGCTATTGACCCGCTGCCAGCCGTTTGCCTCTATCAGTTGATACAAACTGTTGTAGGTGAAAGTGTTGGTCGGTTCGATCTTCTGGTTGCGAAAAAAACGGGTGCGCCGAGCCGCATCTTTGATGCTGAGGATATTGCCGGCCCGATCATAGCCGTACACCAGGTGTTGAAGCGGTGGCCGGTCGGGAAGTCCGGCCTGGAGTTCCTGCAATCGGCCGTCCTGTGGGTCGTATCGGGCTTCGCTGATCACGCCATTGCCGGCGGTCTGGCGCTCGATGTTGCCAAAGGTGTTGTAGTGGATGCCGCTCAGTAGCGATTTGTCTTGCGATTGCCCGGCGAGCTTCAAGCGAACCTGACCGAGCTGGCCGGCGATGTTCAGATCTGAATATTGGACGTTGCCTTGTGCATCTTCCTGGCTGACCATGAGCCCCAGAGCATTGTAGAGGGTGCGGGTGGTCGCGCCGCTGCCGGGCTCGCTCAACCGGTTTCTTTCGGCTTCATCAATGGGCCAGTCCGGTTCGCCCAGCTCTTTGAGAAAATGTCGAGTCTGCGCGCTGACTCCGCCCGTCAGCGCGAAGTCAGTGAAGTGCACAGTGCCGGCGCTGTCGTCATGGCGGATCAATTGGCCGCATTGATTGCGCGAGGCAGATTCCGGAGTGTTGCCCCCATAGGTGTAAACCGAGCGGTTTCTTGCGGATGTGCCGTGAGCCTGTTCGACGGTTTTGACCGGGCGCAGCAACAGGTCGTATTCGGTTCGAACCTGAGTGAGCAGACTGTCCCAGCCGATGAGGTTTTGACCGGCTACACCGGTCAGGGTCAGCCGGCTTCCCGCATCCACGCTGTCACTGTAGAGGGGCGTACCCGTGAGGCTGAAAACTGTCGTCAGGTTTGGCCGGGCGTCTGGCTCGGCCTCAAGCAGCTTGAACAGACGAGGGTCGCGGCTGATCGTCGGGCGACCTGTGGCATTATAGGATTGACGGTAAATCCGAGGCTCTGCTGTCTTGCCGGGCGTGTCACGGTAGTAGGACACAGTGGCGACGTTGAGCCCTCGAGGATCTTTCACGGAGACTGTCGGGGTTTTTGTGTGCATGGGAGCAGTCTCCTGAAAGAGCTTCGAATCGGGCATAGTTATTCGTAGTTGCTCCTGAAGTATCAACTGTCAGAAATGACAGGTAAGTGAGGTGTTCGACGAATGCCAGGATTGTTTTTCATCGACGAAACGACGCTGTCATCATTCCTGTCAGTTACGGTCATTGCTGTAGGACACGGTCTTACGGACAATCACCCTCTGTTTTTTGCACATGGATCGCCGGTATGTCGCAACAGGTGTTTTTCGCTCACGCCAACGGTTTCCCTTCGGCCACGTACGGCAAGTTGTTTGCCGCGCTGGCGCCGGAGTACCAAGTGGCGCATTTGGAGCAGCACGCCCATGACCCGCGTTTTCCGGCGGACGACAACTGGAACAATCTGGTGGATGAGCTGATTCATCACCTCAAGCAGCAACCCGGGCCGGTCTGGGGCGTTGGCCACTCCTTCGGCGGCGTGCTGCACCTGCATGCCGCGTTGCGTTGCCCAGAGTTGTATCGCGGCGTGGTCATGCTCGATTCGCCGGTGCTGACCCGCGCCGATCAATGGGTGATCCGTGCCGCCAAACGCTTCGGTTTCATCGATCGCCTGACCCCGGCCGGTCGTACCCTGGGACGGCGGGAAGAGTTCGCCGATCTGGAGGCGGCCCGCCTGTATTTCGCTGGTAAAACCCTGTTTCGCGGCTTCGATCCGGAATGCTTCGAGGCCTATCTTCAACATGGTTTGCAAAAGGTCGGCGACAAGCTGCGTCTGCGGTTCGACCCGGCCACGGAAATCAGCATCTACCGTGGCGTGCCCCATACCAGCCCCGGCAGTGCGCGGCAGCTGAAAGTGCCACTGGCGGTGGTTCGCGGGCACAAGAGCCGCGTGGTGATGCGCCATCACGCCCGTTCTGTCGGGCGCATGCCTTTGGGCGAGTCCTTGACCCTGCCCGGCGGCCACATGTTTCCTCTCGAACGTCCACAGGACACGGCCATGCTGCTGAAAAATCTGTTCAGTCGCTGGGAAGGTCGCCGCCAACAGGAGTGCGCATGAGCAGCGTCGTTGAAGAAGTTCGCCTGAGCCTGCCGCATATCGAGTTGGCGGCGCACCTGTTCGGGCCCGAGGACGGCTTGCCGGTGATCGCCTTGCACGGCTGGCTGGACAACGCCAACAGCTTTGCCCGGCTGGCGCCGAAGCTCAAGGGCTTGCGCATCGTCGCGCTGGACATGGCCGGGCACGGTCACTCGGGGCATCGGCCGAACGGCGCCGGTTATGCGCTGTGGGACTACGCCCACGACGTGTTGCAAGTGGCCGAGCAGTTGGGATGGCCGCGTTTTGCGCTGCTGGGGCATTCCCTGGGGGCGATCGTCTCGCTGGTGCTGGCCGGGTCGTTGCCGGAGCGGGTGACTCACTTGGCGTTGATCGACGGCATCATTCCTCCTACAGACAAAGGCGAAAATGCCGCCGAGCGCATGGGCATGGCCCTGCAAGCGCAGCTGGATCTGCGGGAAAAGCGCAAACCGGTCTACAACACCCTCGACCGGGCCGTCGAAGCGCGCATGAAAGGCTTGGTGGCGGTCAGTCGCGAAGCCGCCGAATTGCTGGCTCAGCGCGGCTTGATGCCGGTGCCGGGCGGTTACACCTGGCGCACCGACAACCGCCTGACCCTTCCATCGCCGTTACGTCTGACCACTGAACAGGCGATGGCTTTCGTCCAGCGCGTCAGTTGTCCTGCACAGCTGGTGGTCGCGGCTGACGGCATGCTCGCCAAACACCCCGAGTTGCTGGAGCGTCTACCCTTTAGCCGTGAACAGTTGCCTGGCGGCCATCATTTGCACCTGAATGACGAACCCGGTGCCGACCTTGTCGCAGACTGTTTCAATCAGTTCTTCGCCGTTCCTTGACTTGCGCCGGGCAACTGTCGAGGCTGGGCGGGTTGAAATGGGAGACAACCATGATAGATCTGTACACCGCAGCGACCCCGAATGGCCACAAGGTCTCTATCGTGCTCGAGGAACTCGGCCTGCCCTATACGGTGCATGCCTTGAGTTTCGACAAAAAGGAACAGAAGTCCGAGGACTTCCTCAAGATCAATCCCAATGGCCGGATTCCGGCGATTGTCGACCGCGCCCATGGCGATTTCGCTGTGTTCGAATCCGGCGCAATTCTGATTTACCTCGCCGAGATGACCGGCAAGCTGCTGCCCCAGGACCCGAAAGGGCGCTCGGTAGTGTTGCAGTGGCTGATGTTCCAGATGGGCGGCATCGGTCCGATGCAGGGCCAGGCCAACGTGTTTTTCCGCTATTTCCCGGAAAAACTCCAGGGTGCCATCGACCGTTATCAACATGAAACCCGGCGCTTGTATGAAGTGCTCGACACGCGTCTGCAAGCCGTGGAGTTTCTGGCGGGAGAGTACAGCATTGCCGACATCGCGACCTTTCCGTGGGTCCGTGGCCACGACTGGTCCGGTGTCTCGGTGGACGGCTTGCCGGCCTTGCAACGCTGGATAGCCACCATGGAGGCGCGCCCTGCGGTGCAGCGTGGTTTGCTGGTGCCCGAGCGCATCGATGATGCCAGCATCATCAAAGGTGCCCAGGCCATGTTGATCCGATGAGCCTATCCATGCGTTCACTCACTCTGCTGGCACTATGCACTTTCAGTCCCTGGTTATTGGCCGCTGATATCCCGGGCAGTCAGGATCTGCCGATCGTGCCGCGCATGACCGATGCACAGATCGTCGACTATCGCCCGACGGTTGAGCTCGAGCGGATTTACCCGCTGGGTTCGATCCGCAAGATCAGCGGTCAGTTGCGCTTCGACGGCCAGGTCACCGCACGGGGGCAAACCACCTCGGTCACCTACGAATTGCCACCGGAGCATGCCTCCACTGAGGCCTTCACCGCCGCCCGCGAAGCCTTGCAGAAGCAGGGCGCCGAACTGTTGTTCTGGTGCCAGGCCCGGGATTGTGGCGAAAGCAGCCTGTGGGCCAATGAAGTCTTCGGCAACGCCAAGCTGTATGGCGCCGATAATGAACAGGCTTATTTGCTGCTGCGTCTGGCGGCCCCTCAAGACAACACACTGGTGGCGCTTTACAGCATCACTCGCGGTAATCGCAGGGCCTATCTGCACGTCGAGCAGTTCGACGCCGCCGCGCCGCTGGGTAATTTGTTGCCGACGTCCGCCACGTTGCTGCGCCAGCTCAAAAGCACCGGGAAACTCGATTTCCCCAAACTCGGCGGTGACCCTGACGACACCTGGCTGCGTTTGATTTCCCGGGGCCTGAACCTGGACACCACGTTGCGGGTCGGCGTTTCGGGGCCCAATGCCGAAGCCTGGCGCCAGGCGCTGATCGGCCAGGGCGTGCGCACGGCGCGGATGGAAACCGGCAGCGTCGAAGGCTCTGGCCTGCACTTCGAATTGTTGCGATAAGCTCATTCGGCGAACGCGTTCTGCGCGTTCGCCTACGCTTTGCTGACTGACTTTTTCGGCTGACTTTTTTCAGGATCTTACATGCTCAATAATGATCGGCTGTTGGTGCAGATCCTGCTCCTGGTGCTGTTTGGCGCGAGTTTATGGGTGATGGCGCCATTCTGGTCGGCGCTGTTCTGGGGCGCGGTGCTGGCGTTTGCCAGTTGGCCGCTGATGCGTCTGTTGACCCGTTGGCTCAATGGTCGTGAATCCCTGGCGGCGCTATTGCTGACGCTCGGCTGGATGATATTGGTGGCGGCACCGCTGGTATGGCTGGGGTTCAATCTGGCGGATCACGTGCGCGATGCCACGGCGTTCATCAAGGATGTGCAAGTCGATGGTCTGCCTGAAGCACCGGTCTGGCTGGGCGGTATTCCCCTGGTCGGCGAGCGGTTGGTGGGGATCTGGAACAGCATCGATCAGCAAGGCGCGGCGATGATGCTGGCGATCAAGCCTTATCTGGGGCAGGTCGGTAACTGGTTGCTGGCGCGCAGTGCGCAGATTGGCGGCGGGATTCTAGAGCTGACGCTGAGTATTGTTTTCGTGTTCTTTTTCTACCGGGACGGGCCGCGTCTGGCGGTGTTTGTCCATGGGTTGCTGGAGCGGCTGATTGGTGAGCGCGCCGGGTATTACATCGACCTGGTGGCGGGTACCGTGCAGCGGGTGGTCAATGGGGTGATCGGTACAGCGGCGGCTCAGGCGGTGCTGGCGTTGATCGGCTTCCTGATTGCCGGCGTGCCTGGGGCGTTGGTGCTGGGGATTGTGACGTTTTTGCTGAGCCTGATTCCGATGGGACCGCCGCTGGTGTGGATTCCGGCCACGGCCTGGTTGGCCTGGAAGGGCGAGTACGGCATGGCGGTGTTCCTCGGGATTTGGGGGACATTCATTATCAGCGGGGTCGACAACGTGCTTAAGCCGTACCTGATCAGTCGGGGCGGGAATTTGCCGTTGGTGATTGTGTTGCTCGGGGTGTTTGGCGGGTTGATTGCGTTTGGGTTTATCGGGTTGTTCATTGGTCCGACGTTGCTGGCCGTGGCTTACAGCCTGCTGACCGATTGGAGCAAGAGCCAGGCTCGGGTTGAAGATCGCCGGCCCTGAGGTTTTTTGTTGGGGTTTGCGGGCTCTTCGCGGGCAAGCCCGCTCCCACACTGGTTTTGGGTTGGTCACTAACAGTGTGATCAACGCCGATCAACGGTGGGAGCGGGCTTGCCCGCGAAACGGACGACACGGTCTGTCAGACTGAACGCCTGACTCAGGTCGCGACGTTCAGGTGTTTGCCCACGGTCGCCACGTTGTCGAGCGAGTACTGCTTGCTCAGGTTGGCGATCATTTTGTTCAGGGCTTCGGTCACGTTGAACGGGTCGGTGGAGCTGTCGGTGCTTTGCTCACGGCCGGCTTGCAAGGCGGCTTTCAGTTCATCGCTGCTGACGCCATCGCTGCTGTCGCTATCGAGCGCTTTGAGCAGCGCGGCGCTGGTGTCGGTGTTGGTCGATGAGGTGCTGTCGCTGGCCAGGGCGCTGCTCAGTTCCGTGGTCGTGACACTGCCATCGCTGTCGGCATCGAGTTGGCTGAACAGTTCTTCGCTGGACACCTGTTGAGGTGGCGGCGGCGGAGGGGTCAGGCTGGCGGCGAGTTCGTCCTGGCTGACGGTACCGTCTTCGTTCTTGTCCAGGGCCGAGAAGATTTCCGCGCTGTCGGCCGTACTGCCGGCGTTGGTCAGACCGCTGCTCAGTTCATCGCTGCTGATGGCGCCGTCACTGTCTGAGTCTAGGGCGCTGATCAGCGCATCGGCCAGTTCGGTGTTCGGTGCCTGATCGCCCGGCGGCGGTGGTGGAGGGGCCATCGCGGCCATTTCCTCGCTGCTCAGGCTGCCGCTTTCGTCGCTGTCCAGGTCACTGAAGTTCTTGCTCAGGGTGACCAGCGGACCGTCGTCGGATTTCTGTGACAGGGCGCTCTTGAGCTCGTCCTGGTCCACCGCGCCGTTACTGTTGCTGTCGAGTTTGGCGAGCAGTTCTTTCTGGAATTGCTGGCTGCGAGCGCTGTTGGTGGAGGTGGTGCTGCTGGTACTGGTATAGCTCGTGTAGTTGCTGACACTACCGATCATTGTGCTCACTCCTTGGAATGGGAAACCGGTGGGTGCACCGGCCTATGCAGCCTCAAGGGGCAAGTTATCGTGGGTATATGGGATTTGTACCGATTGGTACACACACAAATATCGGGCCGGCATCAAATCCTGTGGGAGTCGTTGTGGCTCAGAGGCGCGGCAGGCGGATGACCGCCGTGAGACCACCGCC
Source organism: Pseudomonas sp. EL_65y_Pfl2_R96 (assembly GCF_963970905.1). NCBI lineage: Bacteria > Pseudomonadati > Pseudomonadota > Gammaproteobacteria > Pseudomonadales > Pseudomonadaceae > Pseudomonas > Pseudomonas sp. EL_65y_Pfl2_R96. Next base: position 27,954 of record NZ_CAXAQH010000017.1, read on the forward strand.
GGGGGTTTCTTCCAGGCTCAATTGCCCTCCCAGACGCTCCGCTGCTTCCCTGGCGATGGTCATGCCCAGACCGACGCCGCCGGAGTTGCGATTGCGCGAGCCTTCCAGACGAAAGAACGGTTCGAACACCGCCTCACGTTTATCCGCCGCGATACCCGGGCCATGGTCGATGACCCGGATCACCAGCTCCTCGCGGCTGTCCTCAAGCGTAATCAGCGCGTCCCCGGCATAACGCAGAGCGTTATCCAGCAGGTTGTTGACGCACGAGCGCAAGGCCATCGGCTGAACCTGCAACGGGGCGCAATGACCGCTGCTCTGGACGTCGGCGCCCTGGTCCTGAGCGTTTTCGCTCAGGGATTCGACCAGCGCTTGCACGTCCATCCATTGTGGCGCTTCGCTGGTGCGCTGTTCGTGCAGGTAAGTGAGGGTGGAATCGAGCATGCCGATCATGTCGTCCAGGTCCTGACGCATCTGGCCTTGCAGCTTGTCGTCGTCGATCTGTTCCAGCCGCAGTTTGAGCCGCGACAGCGGCGTGCGCAGGTCATGGGACACTGCGCCGAGCATTCGCGAGCGCTGCTGCATCTGTTCCAGAATGCGTTTCTGCATCAGGTTGAAGGTGTGCGCCGCTTGGCGCGCTTCCCGTGGACCGGACTCATCCAGGGGCGGACTGTCGAGATTTTCACTCAGGCGTTCGGCGGCGTCGCTCAGGCGCTGAATCGGGCGGGTCAACAGCTTGGCGCCGTACCAGGCCGCGATGATCAGCGAGACAAGCTGAAAGGTCAGCGGCACGAGTGGCCCGCCGAACCATGGCCGTGGCGGCCGGTTGTCGAAGCGTGGGGCCATTGGCGGGCGTTGTCCGTCGAAGCGCTCGGAAAACTCCGACGGCGGTGGGGGAGGCGGAGGGGGTGGCCCATAATGTTTGAACCATAAAAACGCTAACAAATGCGCCAGTACGATCGCCAGCAGCAGCACGCCAAACAGGCGGCCGAACAGCGTATCGAAGCGCGCACGCATCAGCCGATGTCTCGTGCGTCGAACAGATAACCCTCGCCGCGAACGGTCTTGATCAGCTGTGGGGCTTTCGGGTCGTCACCGAGTTTCTGGCGCAGGCGCGACACCAGCAAATCGATGCTGCGATCAAACGCTTCGATCGAGCGACCACGAGCGGCGTCCAACAGCTGTTCGCGGCTGAGCACCCGGCGCGGACGTTCGATGAACACCCAGAGCAAGCGGAATTCGGCGTTGGACAGCGGCACCACCAGGCCATCAGCGGCGATCAACTGGCGCAGCACACTGTTCAGCCGCCAGGTGTCGAAGCGAATGTTCGCACGCTGTTCGGTGCGGTCGTCGCGCACCCGACGCAGAATGGTCTGAATCCGCGCGACCAGTTCCCGCGGTTCGAATGGCTTGGCCATGTAGTCGTCGGCACCCAGTTCCAGGCCGATGATCCGGTCGGTGGGTTCGCAGCGGGCGGTGAGCATCAGGATCGGGATGTCCGATTCGGCGCGCAGCCAGCGGCACAGCGACAAACCGTCTTCGCCGGGCAGCATCAGGTCGAGCACCACCACGTCGTAATGCTCGGCTTGCAGCGCCTGACGCATGGCGGCGCCATCGGTGACGCCGCTGGCGTGGATATTGAACCGGGCCAGGTAATCGATCATCAGCTCGCGGATCGGGACGTCATCGTCGACGATCAGGGCGCGAATGCTCCAGCGTTTATCATCGGGCGGCGCTTTTTGATCGTCGTTCAGAGGTGCTGGGGAGTTGTGCATGCGTGCGTTCATCTGCCAGGTAGGCTGCCAACCACAAAGATAGGCTGCGAGGTTGTGGCTTCAGCATAGGCGTCCGGCCGTGAGGCGGGAAGTGCTGTAGGACCTGTTGCGGCTGCCGAGGGTAGCGTTGAAGGGTGTTGTGGGCGTGTCGTGTATGTATCGGGCTCGACACAATTGGTGAAAGGACTAGTCTTGGCTGAGCCGACTCGACGATTTACCGATCATCGGGTCCCGCAGCGTCGCTGGTTCCGCTACAATGCGCGCCGATTTCGACTTGCCTGAGAGCCCACTCATGTCCGCCTGCCAGACGCCTATTATCGTCGCCCTGGATTTCCCCTCCCGTGACGCCGCACTGAAGCTGGCCGATCAACTGGACCCGAAGCTGTGCCGGGTCAAAGTCGGTAAAGAACTGTTCACCAGTTGCGCTTCGGAAATCGTCGGCACCTTGCGCGACAAGGGTTTCGAAGTGTTCCTGGACCTCAAGTTCCACGACATCCCGAACACCACCGCCATGGCCGTCAAGGCCGCCGCGGAAATGGGCGTGTGGATGGTCAACGTGCACTGCTCCGGCGGCCTTCGCATGATGGCTGCGTGCCGCGAGGTGCTCGATCAGCGCACCGGCCCGAAACCGCTGTTGATCGGCGTGACCGTGCTGACCAGCATGGAACGTGAGGATCTGGCGGGTATCGGCCTGGACATCGAGCCGCAGGAGCAGGTGCTGCGCCTGGCCGCGCTGGCAGAAAAAGCCGGGATGGACGGTCTGGTCTGCTCGGCCCTCGAAGCCCAGGCCTTGAAAGCCGCTCACCCGTCGCTGCAACTGGTGACCCCGGGGATTCGCCCGGCGGGCAGTGCCCAGGACGATCAGCGCCGCATCCTGACCCCGCGTCAGGCGCTGGATGCCGGTTCCGACTACCTGGTGATCGGTCGTCCGATCAGCCAGGCGGCGGATCCGGCGAAGGCGTTGGCCGCCGTCGTCGCAGAGCTCGCTTAAACGCCACTAAACCTGTGGGAGCGGGCTTGCCCGCGATAGCGGTGAATCAGAAACATTAATGTTGACTGACACGCCCCTATCGCGGGCAAGCCCGCTCCCACAGGGTTTTGTGGTTTTTTCAGATATCGGGTTAAACCTTCAACACCAACTTCCCGAAATTTTCGCCGCTGAACAACTTCATCAGCGTCTCCGGGAAGGTTTCCAGCCCTTCGACGATGTCTTCCTTGCTCTTGAGCTGCCCCTTGGCCATCCAGCCGGCCATTTCCTGCCCGGCAGCGGCGAACTGCGCGGCGTAATCCATCACCACGAAACCTTCCATCCGCGCGCGGTTGACCAGCAACGCCAGGTAGTTGGCCGGGCCTTTGACCGCTTCCTTGTTGTTGTACTGGCTGATGGCGCCGCAAATCACTACCCGCGCCTTCAGGTTCAGACGGCTCAGCACGGCATCGAGAATATCGCCGCCGACGTTATCGAAATACACGTCGACGCCTTTCGGGCACTCACGCTTGAGGCCGGCGTGTACGTCTTCGTTTTTGTAGTCGATGGCACCGTCAAAACCCAGTTCATCGACCAGGAACTTGCACTTGTCCGCGCCGCCGGCAATGCCGATCACCCGGCAACCTTTGATCTTGGCAATCTGCCCGGCAATGCTGCCCACCGCGCCAGCCGCGCCCGACAGCACGACGGTGTCGCCGGCCTTTGGCGCACCGACATCGAGCAGGGCGAAGTAGGCAGTCATCCCGGTCATGCCGAGCGCGGATAAATAGCGCGGCAGCGGTGCCAGTTTCGGATCGACCTTGTAGAAACCTCGTGGCTCGCCGAGGAAGTAATCCTGCACACCCAAGGCACCGTTGACGTAGTCACCCACTGCAAAGCCCGGATTGTTCGAGGCGATGACTTTGCCGACACCCAATGCACGCATGACTTCGCCAATGCCGACTGGCGGGATGTAGGACTTGCCCTCGTTCATCCAGCCACGCATGGCCGGGTCCAGGGACAGGTATTCGTTCTTGACCAGGATCTGACCCGCCGCCGGTTCGCCGACCGGTACTTCTTGATAGGTGAATGTCTCACGGGTAGCCGCTCCCACGGGACGTTTGGCGAGCAGGAACTGGCGATTGGTCTGGGTAGTCATGACAGGCACTCAAGATGAATGAAGTCTTGTTGATAGACCTTCATGGGCGATGTCGCAAGGTTGGCTGACGCTGCGAATGCACATCGATCCAGTGCAGTGATAGTCAGGTCGCCCGTTCTATCACTGCGACTCATGGGGGCCCAACCGGCCTTTTGATAGTGCTGCCGTGCGACACGCCCCTGTGACTAGACTGGGCACACGCGATCCCCCGCATTCTTGCCTTCGAGGACATAACAATGAGCATGACGTTTTCCGGCCAGGTCGCCGTTGTGACGGGCGCGGCCAATGGTATTGGCCGCGCGACCGCTTTGGCGTTTGCCGCCGAAGGTTTGAACGTGGTGGTGGCCGATCTGGACGCAGCCGGAGGTGAAGGCACTGTGGCGCTGATTCGCACCGCTGGCGGTGAAGCGACCTTCGTGCGCTGCAACGTCACTGTGGAAAGCGATGTAAAAAATCTGATGGACGAGGTGGTGAATACCTACGGCCGTCTCGATTATGCCTTCAACAATGCCGGCATCGAAATTGAGAAAGGCAAACTGGCCGAGGGTACGGTCGATGAGTTCGACGCGATCATGGGTGTCAACGTCAAAGGCGTCTGGTTGTGCATGAAGTATCAGTTGCCGTTGCTGCTGGCCCAGGGCGGTGGCGCGATCGTCAACACCGCTTCGGTCGCCGGCCTGGGGGCTGCGCCCAAGATGAGCATCTACGCCGCCTCGAAACACGCGGTGATCGGCCTGACCAAGTCGGCGGCCATTGAATACGCCAAGAAAAAGATTCGTGTGAATGCGGTGTGCCCGGCGGTGATCGACACCGACATGTTCCGTCGTGCCTATGAGGCGGACCCGAAGAAAGGCGAATTCGCCAATGCCATGCACCCGGTCGGGCGCATCGGCAAGGTCGAAGAAATTGCCAGCGCGGTGCTGTACCTGTGCAGCGACGGCGCGGCGTTCACCACCGGTCATTCGCTGGCGGTGGATGGGGGTGTTACCGCGTTTTAATGTTTTAGGTCGCGATGCCGGGACCCTGCCTCTTCAGGCATATCTACCTTTGTGGCGAGCGAGCTTGCTCGTGCTGGGCTGCGCAGCAGCCCCAAAGTTCTATGAGTGCTGCGCACTCAAGCGCGAGCAAGCTCCCTCGCCACAGGGGCATCGGTTCCCTGAAGACGCCGGGCAATGTGTTTCAAATGGTTAGAACCGACGGTTTTGGCGGTTTTGTCGCACATCCCCTCGAGCACTCCTGTGATTAACTGTTTCCCGCAAAACAGACAGGAGTTTGCTTGCTCATGGAGTTGAGAATCGATCGACAGGCATTGGTGCCGGTCGTGCAGCAAATCGTCGACGCGTTGGCCGACTGGCTCCGTTGTGACGAGGTGCCGCCGGGGACGCGTTTGCCGTCCGTTCGGCAAATCGCGCGGATCAATCTGCTTAGCCAATCCAGTGTCGTCGAGGCTTGCGAACGGCTGGTGGCGCAAGGGGTGCTGGCGACGCGCAATGGGGCGGGTTTCTTTGTCGCGACAACGGCGCTGGCTGATCAGGGGCAACGGGATTTTCCCTGGTTCGAGGGGGCTGAGGAGAATCAGAGCGGCCACGTGGGCGAACTGAAGCTGGGCTGCGGCGGCTTACCCGAAAGCTGGCGCGAAACTGACGACCTGAGCTATGCCATGCGCCAGGTCAGCCGCACCGACATGGCCGGACTGTTCAACTACAGCACGCCACTGGGCCTGCTTGCCCTGCGTCAGCAGATCCTCAAACGGTTGAAACAGCTGAATATCGCGGTGGACGAAAGTCGAATCCTGACCACGGCGGGAGCCACTCATGGGCTCGACCTGATCGTGCGCACTTTGTTTAACCCAGGCGATTGTGTGGTGGTAGAGAGCCCCGGTTATTCGATGCTGTTCGATCTGCTCAGGCTGCACGGGGTCAGCATGATCGAGGTGCCACGAACGCCTCACGGACCCGACACCGAAGCACTCCAGACACTGTTGTTGAAGTACAAACCCCGTGGCTTGTTCATCAACAGCTTTTATCACAACCCCACCGGCAGCTGTTTGACCTTGGGCGTGGCTCAGCAGGTTCTGCAACTGGCCAGAAAACATGGCGTGCTGGTGATCGAAGACGATGTCTATGCCGATTTGCACAGCGGCCCCGGTACGCGTCTCGCGGCATTGGACATCGATGACAACGTGATCTATGTCGGCAGCTACTCCAAAACCCTCAGCAGTTCGTTGCGGGTCGGCTTTGTCGTGGCGGGTGCCGATGTCATATCGCGTCTGGCCAAGGTCAAGATGATCAGCAGCATGGGCGCTTCACGGTTTTGCGAATCGGTGCTGGCGCGTCTGTTGGCCAGCGGCGCCTATCGCAAACTGGTGCAGCGCCAGCGCCAGCGTTTGAGTACCGACAGAGAGGCGGCCTTGCAAGTGCTCGAGGACGCGGGCTGGGAGGTCTTCGGCAAACCTGTGGGTGGCCTGTTCATCTGGGCGCGATCGCGCAAGTCCGATCACACTCAGGTGCGGACACAGGCGCGGCGTTTCGGTGTCCTGCTGTCTTGCCCGACGGCATTCAGCCCCACCGGTGAAACCCATGACTGGCAGCGCATCAACGTTGCCTATGCTTGTGATCCTCGCGCCCGGGCATTTTTTCAGGCCACCGCTCGGGATCGACCTCAAACATTCTGAAAACGACGCGGGCGTAGCTTTTTGCCATTATTCCGACGCCAGAGACTTGTGTTGGCACAAGCCCATTGCGAATCTGCATCAACAGACAATGGCAGGGGACTAAGTGCAATGATTTCGGCCGTGCAAGGACGTTTTACCAACCTCGGTATGGCGAAAAAACTGGGTGTCGGGTTTGTACTGGTGCTGCTGTTGACCGCCCTGGTGGCGGCCATTGGCGTATGGTCCCTGCAAACCATCAGTCATCGCTTCGACGGGCTCAAGCAGATGTCGTCGCTCAACAGCGGTTTGCTCAAGGTGCGCTTGCTGGAGCAGGACTACGCCTTGCGCGGTGACCCGAAAACCGCGGATGCCCTGCACGCGGGGGTGGACGCGCTGATCGCTCTGGCGACCGAGCTCCAGGCTCAGTCCTCCGCCAACGTGCCGGTCATGAATGACGTCGAACAGTCTCTGGGAGCCTATCGCAAGGCTTTTGACGAGTTCGTCTCGCTGAGCCAGGCCAAGGACCTGGCGCTGGAAATGGCCAGTTGGTCGGTGTCCAGCGTGGCCAATAATCTGGATGTGCTGCAGGCCGGGCTTGCCGACGATGGCGCCTATGCCTTGAAGGAGTCCGAGGGCAAGGACGGCGGGCAATTCATCGAACAGGCGAATCAGGTCAGCCAGGTCTCGCGGCTGATGTTGCAGGCCATGAACGAAGCGCGGGTACGCCTGGACCAGAGCCGCAAGGGCGACGACAGCGCCGGGCAGGGCAAGATCGAGCAGGCCGACCAGGCGTTGACCCAGGCCGAGCAGCTGAAAACCACGGTCAAGGATGAGGGTTACCAGACGGTCCTCAATGAAGTGTCCGGGCACATTGCCAGTTTCAGTGAAAAACTCGCCGAGTACACCGGCCTGTTGGCGCAGGAAAAGACCGTCTCCGAACAACTCCACCAGCGCGCCGCCCATGTGGTGGAGCGGGTGGATCAGGCCTACGTTGCCGAAGACCGGTCGATGCAGGCAGAGCTGAAAAAGAACTCGCTGTTGATCATTGGCTCTTCGGCACTGGCCTTGCTGGTCGGGCTGATTGCCGCGTGGGTGATTACCCGGTTGATCGTCGCACCGCTGCGCAGTGTGATCCGGGTCGCTCAGCAGATCGCCGCGGGCGATTTGAGCGCGACGATTGAAGTGACCCGTCGGGACGAGATCGGCCAGTTGATGCAAGCCATGCAGCAAATGGGCGCGGGCCTGAGCAGCATCGTCAGTGGTTTGCAGGCGGGTATCGAACAGCTGGCAAGCTCTGCTCAATCGCTGTCGGCGGTCACCGAGCAGACCAACCTTGAAGTCAGCAGCCAGAAGGAAGAAACCGAGCAGGTCGCCACCGCGATGAACCAGATGACGGCCACGGTGCATGACGTTGCACGCAACGCGGAGGAGGCCGCCCAGGCGGCGCAGACCGCCGACGGCAAGGTGGAAAGCGGTCAGCAGGTGGTGCGTCAGAGCATGGCGCGGATCGAACAGCTGGCGGATTCGGCGACGTCGGCCAGCTCCAGCATCGAAAGCCTCAGTGCGGAAATCCAGAACATCGGCACGGTGCTCAGCGTGATCAAAAGCGTGGCCGAGCAGACCAACCTGTTGGCGCTCAATGCGGCCATCGAGGCGGCGCGGGCCGGTGAGCAGGGCAGGGGCTTTGCGGTGGTGGCGGATGAGGTCAGGGCACTGGCCAAGCGAACTCAGCAATCGACAGAGGAAATCGAACGGCTGGTCAGCGCCTTGCGCTCGGCGGCGCAGTCGTCGGTGCAGCAGATTCAGAGCAGTGGCGAGTTGGTGAAGATGGCGGTGAGCGATGCGTTGCAGACCGAGAGTGCGTTGGGGAGCATTGCGGCGGCGGTGTCGTTGATTCAGCAGATGAACCAGCAGATTGCGGCGGCGGCCGAGGAGCAGAGTTCGGTGGCCGAGGAGATCAATCGCAGTGTCACCAGTATTCGGGCCAGCGCGGATCAGTCTTCGTTGGCGATGCAGGGGAATGCGGCTTCCAGTAATGAGCTGGCGCAGTTGGGGGTTGAGTTGAAGGGGATGGTGGGGCATTTCAGGCTGTAGAAACTGCCGAAGGCTGTGATCTTATTGATCCTGGCGGCTGGATGTACTCGCCCGTCCATCAATCCCAACGCAAAAAAAAGCCACCTGATCCGGTTGATGCCAGTCAGTTAAACGCAATCCATGTGGGAGCGAGCAAGCCCGCTCCCACAGGTTTCGTTCCTTAACTGACAGACATAAACCTGACCCGGCGGCTTTTCAGCATTTGCATGATCAGTCGTAGATCACTTTCTTCTTCCAGTCGGCATCAGCTTCAACGTCTTTGAGGCCTTCAGTCAGTTGGTTCACCTCGCCTTCAACCGGCGCGATCTTGTCCATGACCTGGGCGTTGGCGCGGGCCAGGAGTTTTTCCAGGTATTCGAGTTGTTCGCTGTAAACCTGAGGCTCCGGTTGTTTGCGCAGGTATTGCGCGCCGCGTTCGAAGGCCAGGCGGGCCTGGCCTGGCTGATTCTGTTGCAGGGCATGCTGGCCGAGGTTGTTGAAGAATTCGATGTGCAGCAGGACCAGGATGTGGCGCACTTCGCGGATCCAGCGCTTGGCTTCGTTGGGCGGCAGGAAACCGTCCTGTGCGGCGCGGGTGATCTGGCCATGCAGGGCTTCGAGCAGGAAGCGCACGTCTTTGGCTTTGGCTTCGGTCTGGATCGGTGCCGGCGGGTTGTTGACCGGGATCGATTCGCCCTGGGCGGCCAAGGTACTCAGTTCGGCAATCCGTGCCTTTAGCGTGGCGCTGGACTTTTCCAGGTTGAACAGGCGCTGGCAGACGTTCAGTTCCAGGCGGGTCAATAGCAGCTTGAGCGCGGGTGTCATGAACTGACCGGGGAAGGTCTCGGTGATTTCGCCGCAGCGACGCAAGCGGTCGTTGAGTTCAACCTTGGTGCGGGCCTTTTCCAGCTTGTTGTTTTCCACCACATGGTTCATGTAGCCAATGGCGATCAATAGTGCGATCCCGGCTACGACTAGCAGGGTGATCATGAGTGGTGTCACCGGTAAGACCTCTTTATAGGGTTCGCGTGCGAGTCGAGTGTAGTGGCTTGGCATTTGGGCGCATAGGGCCGCTCGACGAGTGAAACGGCTACAGCTCTGCTTATATCGGCCGCAATGCCGCATCTATAAGTAAATAGCGTGCGATGTGCACATTGCCATCATCTCGGCATGGACTATAGCGTCTCGGCGGATGCCAGAATATAGGCGCCAAAGGTCAGGCGACGGAAAAGCCTGAATCTCTGCCGAAAGCAGGGCGAAGTCATTGATTTAAATAAATTTATATCTGGGGGTTGACGACCCCTCAATCCATCCATAGAATGCGCGCCACTTACAGCGTAAAGCACACAGCGAAACGCGGTAGGGAGTGAATGTTGTACGTGTGTCCCCTTCGTCTAGTGGCCTAGGACACCGCCCTTTCACGGCGGTAACAGGGGTTCGAGTCCCCTAGGGGACGCCAATGCGGGAATAGCTCAGTTGGTAGAGCACGACCTTGCCAAGGTCGGGGTCGCGAGTTCGAGTCTCGTTTCCCGCTCCAATTTTAAACAGCGTTGCTTTCGGGCAAAGCTGAGTGAAACCAGAACCAAATCTTCGGATGCGGATCTGGGCACCGAAACACACACCATGTGTTCCGGGCAGCGTGTCCCCTTCGTCTAGTGGCCTAGGACACCGCCCTTTCACGGCGGTAACAGGGGTTCGAGTCCCCTAGGGGACGCCATTTGCGGGAATAGCTCAGTTGGTAGAGCACGACCTTGCCAAGGTCGGGGTCGCGAGTTCGAGTCTCGTTTCCCGCTCCAAATTCAAAAAACGCCGCTCATTTGAGCGGCGTTTTTTTATGCGCGTAAAAAACTGCCTCAATTCCCAAGGCTCTGCACCAGGCTCTCGAGCACGTCAGCGGTTGTATCCTCCATCGCCGGTTGCGCGGCTACCGCTCTGAGTTGGCAGGTCAAACGGTATTCGCTGGGCGTGCAGTTGACGAACTGTTTGAAGGCGCGAGCGAAGTAGGAAGGATCCTTGAAACCGGCCTCATAGCCGATACTGGTAATCGGCATTTGGCTGTTGTCGAGCAGTTGCTTGGCGAAGTTCATGCGCTTGTCCAGGATGTAATCGGTGAAACCAACGCCATTGGCTTCCTTGAACAGGCGGCTGAAGCGAAAGGTCGTCATGCCGCAGCGCTTGGCCAAATCCCTCTGATCGATGCTGTCCCGAAAGTGCTGATCGATGTACAGCATGATATTGCTCAGCGCCTGGTGTTTTTGGTGCCCCGAGGTCAGGCGGATGCTGTCCGGCAGGGTCGGAGAGTGATCGATCAGCGATGTCTGGCCTTGGCCGTTGATGTTTCGGCGCAACTCGCACAGCTGCACCACTGCCGTCAGGTAACGCTTTCTCTCAGTGCCTGAGAGCGGAAGCACCATGTATTCCCAGACACTGGAACGCATGGCCCAGACCGCCAATTCTTCGGAGTGCTGCACGGTGAACATGGTGATCGGGATGGTGGGAGTGGTGCGTTTGATCTCCAGCAACAACCTCAAGCCCGCTGTGTCGGGGCGATCGAAGTGGATGCAGATCATGTCTGCCTGTTCCCCGTGGGGCAACACGGAGTTTTTCGTCAATTTGCAGTCGCAGGTACCCTCGAACTGCGCGATGAGTTCCTTCGTGGAACGATCGTGAGTCAGATCGAACCACAGTAGCGATGGCCTTCTGGTCAAATTGGACGTCATGTCTCTACTCTGCGGTTCTTCGTGCCCCTCTTCGCTGAGTAGTATTGCTAAGGTGCTATCACTTTGCAGACTAAATACTGATAAGAAAGTCGAAAGTTAGTTCTATTTGCTCTATGTGTTGCCTGAAGTCGGTCTAGGACAACTGTTTGTTGACGTGGTTTGGCACATGCGGCGTCAACCGCTCGTCGCTTGTGAATCAATAGCAATCTCCTTTGCCTGCCACCCCTCGTTTTACCCCTCTTTATATCTCTTCAAAGGCCAATGACCCGTATTTGGCACCCCCGCAAAAAAGTCCTAGTGATGTGCAAAATCTTCCTAACGCCTATGCCTTGCCCCTGACTAGTGTTGCATCCAGGCAGAGCAGAACGCACTGCCTCCGAAAAAACAACATTCGAGTGAGGTGGGCAAAATGATCATGCAAACAATCAAGGCTTCGGTAGTGAAGTTCGCCAAAGACGAAGACGGCCTGACCATTGTGGAGTACGCGGTGGCAGGTGGGTTGATCACGGTAGCTGTTGTCGGGGCGTTCACGCTTCTCGGCGGGGTTGTGGATACCAGAATCAGGGCTATTTGTAACGCCATTGTTCCTGGTTCTTGCTAATAACAACAACTCTGTTAGGGAGATACGCAATGTCCATGGAACAGCTGGTTGCGACCGTTGTGCTGATAGGACTGCTGGGCGTGGCGGTGGTGAGCGACTTGCGTCGCCACCGCATTCCCAACCTGCTGATCCTGGTAGGTCTGGCCTTGGGATTGGCCGGCCAGACTTATTCAGGTGGGATCAACGGGATGGGGGATGGCCTGATGGGCCTCCTGATCGGTTTTGCGCTGTTCATGCCTATGTATGCCCTGGGTGGCATGGCGGCAGGCGACGTCAAGCTGATGGCCATGGTTGGCAGTTTCCTACCCCCCCATTACGCCTTGTGGGCTGTGTTCTTCAGTCTGCTATGGGGAGGCTTGTGCGGTTTCCTGATCGTGCTGATGCGCGGTCAATTATTGCAGACCCTGGGACGTTATCGGTTGATGCTTCGGGCGCGGTCCTATATGGCCCCGAGCTCGGACGAGGTGGCCGGTAAGCCCTTTCCTTATACGGTTGCGATCCTGCTCGGGACGTTGAACAGCGTCTACTGGCAACTCGTTGCCGGTGGATTTGGAGGTTAGTCATGCACGTCATCGTCGATAGTGATGCCTACCCCAGTGATCGAGAAGCGGTGCAACGACTGGCTCCTCAGCCGTGCAGTATTCGCGAAACTGGTCTGTCAGACAGTTTTCTCGGTGAGTTGGTGTGCAAGCATTTGTATGACGCCGGCGTGCTGGACATGCCGCGGCTGGTGGAGCGCCTGGCACTGACCGGCGCTGTACTTGAAGAAGTCCTGGCGTTCTTGCGCAAGGATGGTCGTGTCGAAGTGCTGGGCCAGATGGGGCCGCAAACGACGAGTGGGCAGATGTTGCGTTATGGCCTGACCGAGCGCGGTCGCAGTGCCGCCCGAGATGCCTTGTCGCGCAGTGGCTACATCGGCGCGGCACCCTTCCCGGTGAGTTCTTACCGTTCCTTGATCAAAATCCAGACCATTCACCATGGTCGCATCAACTCCAACGATATGCACAACGCCCTTGCTGGCGTGGTACTTGCCGAAGGGATGCTCGATCAGTTGGGCGTGGCGCTGAACTCCGGACGGGCAATCATGATTTATGGCCCTGCGGGTACCGGCAAGACGTATGTCAGCAGTCGGCTGATTCGTCTGTTCGCCGAGGCCATCTGGGTACCTCATGCCATCGTCATCAACGAATCGGTGATCGAGATCTACGATCCGCAGGTACATCAGCGGCTCGATGAAAGCAGTCAACAGAACAACCTGATGCTCAACGAAGGGATCGACCGTCGACTGCTGTGCTGCAAACGCCCGATCGTTATTACGGGTGGCGAGCTGAGCATGGAACAGCTGGACGTTCGCTATGACCCCTTCACCCGTCAGTACCAGGCCGCCTTGCAGCTCAAGGCCAGCAATGGCCTGTTCATCATCGACGACATGGGACGCCAGCGCATGGCACCCGCCGAGCTGTTGAACCGCTGGATCGTACCGATGGAAGAGAAGCGCGACTTCCTTAATCTGGGCGGTGGTCGGCATTGCGAGCTGCCGTTCGATCTGATTCTGGTGTTCTCCACCAACCTCAACCCCCTGGAACTGGCCGATGAGGCCTTCCTCCGCCGGATTGGCTACAAGCTGCAGTTCGGTTACCTGAAGCCTGAGGAGTACGAAAAGATCTGGCGTCAGGAAAGCGAGCGCCAGGGCATTCCTTTTGACCCGCTGCTACTGCGTTATGTGCTGCAAAGGCTTTATGCAAGTGAAGGCATGCCCCTGGTGCCTTGCCATCCCCGCGATCTCCTGAACATGGCGCTCGATCGCCAGCGTTATATGGGTGGTTCCGGACCACTGTCACCGCAAGAGTTGGAATGGGCCTGGCACAACTACTTCGTCCAGCTCGACTTTCTTTGATACGGAGATACTGACATGAGCTCTCGTACTCTTACCCTGGTAGGCGTTTCCCTGGTCATGGGCCTTGGTGCTGCATGGATGGCCGACTCCTGGCTGAGCGCCCGGCTCAATGCCAGCCCGGATGATCACCTTCGAAGCGTGGTAGTCGCCACGGTCGAGATTCCATTCGGGCAGATGGTCGAGGCTCAACAAGTCACGACTATGCGCATGCCCATAGACACGATACCGGACGATGCTTTCGACTCCAGCGAGAAGGCAGTGGGCAAGATCGCAACGTTCGACATCCTGAAGGGCGACATCATGCGCGGCGCGCGTCTGAGTGAGCATTTGGGGGGCAGTACCCTGGCTTCTTTGATTGCGACAGACAAACGTGCCATATCGGTACGCGTGGACGATGTAGTCGGCGTGGGCGGGTTCCTGTTACCGGGTAACCGGGTCGATGTACTGGCAACCAAACGCACAGATGGCACAGGCAACAACGCCGTGTCCAAGACCATCCTCGAGAACTTGCGGGTGTTGGCAGTGGACCAGACCGCAGGTACCGACAAGACCCAGCCGGTGGTGGTGCGCGCAGTGACGCTGGAGATGACGACCGCAGAGGCTGAAACCCTGGTCACGGCGCAAACGGAAGGGAAATTGCAACTGACCCTGCGCAATCCGCTGAACGCCGAGAAAAAAATCGCGCCCGTTGCGCCTGCCGCACCGGTCATGGCGTTGGCTGCTGCCCCAGCGCCAAAACGCGTGGTGCGCCGCGGCAATGGCGAGGTTGGTGGGGTTGTCACCATTATCCGCGGGACCCAAACCAGTGTAGTCAAACGTTGACACGACGGTAAGGGTGCCTGGGCACCAAGATATTGGCGGAGCCGATCCGGATCAGTATCGGCAAATGAGGGCTTGATGATGAATCTTCGTATTCGGCAGCCGTTCACTGCGACGCCAAGGCGCCAGGAAGGATCGGTGAGCGTGTTGATGGTAATCGCGTTGGCGGCGATTTTAGTGATGGCGGGTTTGGCGCTCGACGTGAGTCACATGTTGTTGAACAAGACCCGCCTGCAAAACGCTGTAGACGCCGCCGCTCTGAGTGGTGCCAAAACCCTGCTTCAGGTGGAAGGTGGTGTCAACATTGCCAGCGTAACACGCACTGCCGCACTCAATACGCTGACGCAAAATGCCAATGCCACGGGTAATAGCGAATTGGCCACGGCTATCGGTGGCAACGCAGGCACATTTGCGGTGGTGGAACTGGCAAGCAGCGTCTATGGCCCGTTCGCCTATCCTGGGCCGGCGAATGCCAAATACGTTCGGGTATCGGTACCAACCTATAGCCTGACGGGATTTTTCTGGAACTTCGTTCAGACCTTCGGCACTAGCGGCCTGGGGAACAAAGCGGTGTCGGCGATCGCCACCGCAGGCCCGAGCCCTACCAGCCCCTGTGATCTTGCACCTTTAATGGTCTGCGGCGACCCGACTAAATACGACCCGGCCGCCGGCATGTTCTGGGGTTTTCAGTTTGGTGATTTGCAGGTATTGAAGACGGCTGCCGGCAATTCCTCTCCCATTGGCCCTGGCAACTTCCAGTTGCTCGATTTTGGCTCGGGCGGCAGTACGGTCAGGGATGACCTGGCCGGAGGCGGCTCGGTCTGCCGCAATGTGGGAGACAACGTGCAGACCGCCCCTGGCAACAAGGTCGGCCCTACCTCTCAAGGCCTGAATACGCGCTTCGGCATCTACAACGGCCCGGTCAGTGCCTCGGACTATCCGCCAGACCTGGTGACCACGTCCAGCACCCCCGCGATCACTTACGACGCCTCAGTTACCCCGCCAACGAAGTACAAGGGGCAGCCCGTCACATCGAGCAACGGCAATCTCACCGCGGGCAGCAACGCGATACTTGACTACAACGACTGGCGTGCGAGCACTGCCGCGTGTGTGGCAGGCGGCAGTGGTTGCCAGAGCGGTGGGGTGTTCGAGCGCCGGATGCTGAAAATCGTGGTGGGCAACTGCACCGGTAAACAGGGCGGTACCACCTCGGTCCCCGTCCTGGGTTTTGGTTGCTATTTCGTGGTGCAACCAATGAGTAATGGCGGCACGGAAGCGCAGATCTTCGGCCAGTTCGTGAAAGAGTGCGAAGGCGACAACGTGCCCGGTCCTAATCCGACGAGCGATGTCGGCCCGCAGATCATTCAGCTCTACAAAACCTATCTCAACGGCAGCGGCACTCCGAGCACTGACTCATAGGAGGCGTCATGAGACTTCACACGTTTAAACATCCGCGGCGCCAGCAAGGCCTGGCCATGGTGGAGTTCACCCTCGCCCTGCCGGTGTTGCTGTTGCTGTTGCTGGCCTTCGGTGAGTTCGGCCGCATGCTCTATCAGTACAACGTCCTGCTACAGGCCAGTCGTGATGCCGACCGTTTCGTCGCCAGCCAGGCCTGGGACTCGACGCTCGGCGCCATCTCCCTGAGCAATACGCTGCAGACCCAGACGAAAAACGTTGCGGTCTACGGTGTGCCCAGCCAGAGCGGAGCTGCGGTGTTGTCAGGACTGACGGCCAACAACGTGGTCGTTGCCGCCGTAGGCACCGACCATGTGCGGGTCACCATCACTTATACGTTCTGCCCAGTGATTGGCGGTGGAAATTGCGCCGGATCGCTCCCCGGCTTTTTCGGTAATCCGATCGCGCTGAGCATTCCGCTGGTCGCCACTACTGTTATGAGGGCACTGTGATGAATCGCAAACGCATGCGCGGCACCTATGTGGTGGAGTTCGCCATCATTGGCGTACTGATGTTCACGCTGTTGTTCGGCGCGTTGGAAGTGGGTCGCCTGTACTTCACGATCAATGCGCTGGATGAAGCCGTGCGCCGTGGTGCGCGCCTGGCGTCTGTATGCAATATCAGCGATCCGGTGGTGTTGCGGCGTGCGATCTTCAATGCCGCGACCGACGCCGGTACGAGCCAGATCATCAGCAATCTGGCCACCACCAACTTGACGTTGACCTATCTGGACGTAAACGGTGCTCAGGTGGCCAACCCCTCCGACACGAGTGGGGTCAACGGCTTTCGTGCCATCCGCTACGTCCGGTTGAGTCTGCAAAACTTCGTTTTCAATCTGTTTATTCCCGGGATTGGCGTGCCCATTACCCTGCCCACATTCAGGGCAACCTTGCCACGCGAAAGCCTCGGGCGTCATTCCGATTCCGGGGAGATCACACCATGCTGAATATGAAGGAAACGCCGGTGTCCAGTTCGACTGGCAAAGCCGGGCTCCGGTTGCTGATCAGCAGCCGTGATGCCACCTCTTTGCGCGATCTGCAGAGCGTCTGCCAACGCATGCCTTGCCTGGAGGTGAGCACTCGCCTGGTGAGTAACGGGCATGTCGACCCGCTCTACGGTCTGGACCGCATGCCCGATCTGTTGCTGTTACGCGTCAGCCACCTGTGGCGTGAGGAGTTGGCGGCGCTGTTGCTGCACCCAGCCCATGAGCGTCCGCCGATGTTGGTCTGCGGCCTGCTGAGCGATCAGGAAGGCATGAGAATGGCGATGCAGGCCGGCGCCCGTGACGTATTGCCCGAACCCATTGCCGAGACAGAACTGGTCGCCGCCTTGAATCGGCTGGTCATGGAGGTTCGGATCGGCAGCGGAGCAGAAGGCAAATTGATCGCCGTGATGAGCGCCAAGGGCGGCTCCGGCGGAACCCTGGTGGCCTGCAACCTGGCCCAGCAGCTCAGTGCCAAGGGCGGCAGTACCCTGTTGCTGGACATGGACCTGCAATTTGGCAGCGTGACGCATTATCTGGATGTGGCGCAGTCGCACAGCCATCTGGAGGTGTTGCACCAGATCGACGGCATGGACAGTGTCGCGCTACGCGGTTTTTGCAGTCACTTCAGCCCCACCTTGCATGTGCTGGGTGGTCGGGCCGGTGAGCTGTGTCTGCCGCAGGATGCCCAACCCGAACAACTTGACGCCCTGTTGAAGTTGGCCCGCGCCAGTTATGACTGGGTGGTGATCGACCTGCCGCGGCAAATCGACCACCTCACCGGCTCCGTGCTGGAACAGGTGGATCGGGTGTACGTGGTGGTGCAACAGAGCGTCAGCCATCTGCGCGATGCCAGCGCCCTGGTGCGGATTCTTCGCGATGACCTGGGCGTGCGCGGGGATCAATTGCAGATTGTGGTCAACCGCTATGACAAGGCGGGAGCGATCAGCCTCAAAGATATCGGTGAGGCACTGCGTTGCACCAATCTGTCGAAATTACCCAACGACTTCAACCTGGTCAGCCAGAGTCAGAACACTGGCGTGCCGTTGGGGCTGCATGCGCCGAGGGCAGCGATCACTGCCGCACTGCGCGACATGACCGAGGACCTGGTCGGTCAACAGGTGGCCGGGAACAAAGGCTTACTCAAACGCGCCTTCAACCGTTTTTTCGGGGGATGACCCATGATCAGCGACTTTCGTAACCGCTTGCGCAAACAGTCCGGTAAACCCGCCTCATCGTCGACTGCCCAGTTGGGCGACGACCTGCTGGACCCGGCAGAGGAAATAATGGCGTGGGAACGTGCGGTACCGGACGTTCTTTACGAAACCAGAAGCCAGGTCACCCCGGTGGAGGCCGAATGGCGGGAAAAGATCTACCAGCAGTTGCTCAAGGTCATGGACCTGTCCTTGCTGGACTCCCTTGAACAGGCCGAGGCCGCGCGGCAGATTCGCGATATTTGCCAGCGCCTGCTCGATGAGCATTCGGCGCCGGTGAGTACTACCAGCCGCCAGTTGATCATCAAGCAGATCACTGACGAAGTACTTGGCTTGGGTCCCCTGGAACCGTTGCTGGCCGATCACAGCGTGTCCGACATTCTGGTCAACGGCCATGCCTCGGTTTATGTCGAGCGCTTCGGCAAGCTGCAACGTACCGATGTGCGCTTTCGCGATGATCAGCATTTGCTCAACATCATCGACCGCATCGTGTCCAGCCTGGGTCGGCGTATCGACGAGTCCTCACCATTGGTGGACGCGCGGCTCAAGGACGGTTCGCGGGTCAACGCGATTATCCCGCCGCTGGCCATCGACGGCCCGAGCATGTCGATTCGCCGCTTTGCGGTGGACCTGCTCAATACCGACAGCCTGATCCAGGTGGGGACGTTAACCCCGGCCATTGCCCTGCTGCTCAAGGCGATTGTCCGGGGGCGCTTGAACGTGCTGATTTCCGGCGGTACCGGCAGCGGCAAGACCACCATGCTCAATGTGCTGTCCAGTTTCATTCCGCAAAACGAGCGGATCGTCACCATCGAAGACTCGGCCGAACTGCAACTGCAGCAACCTCATGTAGTACGTCTGGAAACCCGGCCTTCGAATATCGAGGGGCGTGGCGAGGTGAGTCAGCGGGAGTTGGTGCGCAACAGCCTGCGGATGCGCCCGGACCGCATTGTGATCGGCGAAGTGCGCGGCGCCGAGGCGCTGGACATGCTGACCGCCATGAACACCGGCCACGATGGCTCGTTGACCACCATCCACGCCAACACCGCACGCGATGCGTTGGGGCGAATCGAGAACATGGTGTCGATGACCGGGGCAACCTTCCCGATCAAGGCCATGCGGCAGCAGATCGCTTCGGCCATTGATGTGGTGATCCAGCTGGAACGTCAGGAGGACGGCAAGCGCCGGCTGGTCAGCGTGCAGGAAATCAACGGCATGGAAGGCGAGATCATCACCATGACCGAAATTTTCTCCTTTGCGCGCCAAGGTATGGGCGAAAACGGCGAGGTGCTCGGTGATTATCGTCCCAGCGGCATGATCCCGGCCTTCCGCGATGTACTGGCCAAACGCGGCATCGAATTGCCGCTTAATATGTTCAGGCCTGAATGGATGGAGGCACGGCAGCCATGAACCACATTCCCAGTGAATTCATTCTGATGTTCCTCGGCATGGTGTTCATTGCCGTATTCCTCCTGTCCCAGGGCGTGGTGGTGCCGGTGTTCGGCGAGGCCGGCAAGATGCGCAAGCGCATTCGCGGCCGCTTGCATGTGCTGGAGAAAGCCAACAATTTGCCCAACATGCAGACGGTGTTGCGGCAGAAATACCTGACGCGCTTGTCGCCATTGGAGGCCATGCTCGAGCAGTTGCCCTTTATGGCGAACCTGACACAGATGATCGAGCAGGCTGGCCATGAATATCGTGCCTATCGGGTGATAGTGCTCGGGCTGTTCCTGGGTGCCTGTGCGGGCATCTCGATCTGGATGATTTCGTCGGTCTGGTGGATGGCGCTGCTGGTGGGCTTCGTAGTGTTCTGGGTACCCCTGCTGAAAATTTCTCGTGACCGTGGCAAACGTTTCGCCGAGTTTGAGGAAGGCCTGCCGGATGCACTGGATGCCATGTGCCGTGCCCTGCGCGCCGGGCACCCGTTCAATGAAACCCTGCGCCTGGTCGCCGAGGAACACAAAGGGCCAGTTGCCCATGAGTTCGGCCTGACCTTTGCCGATATCAACTATGGCAACGATGTGCGTCGGGCCATGCTCGGCCTGCTGGAGAGGATGCCGAGCATGACGGTGATGATGCTGGTGACCTCGATCCTTATTCATCGCGAGACCGGCGGTAATCTGACCGAAGTGCTGGAGCGTCTGAGTCGCCTGATCCGCGGGCGCTTTCGCTTCCAGCGCAAGGTCAAGACCCTGTCGGCCGAAGGGCGGATGTCGGCCTGGATACTGGTGGCCATTCCCTTCGTGCTGGCGGCAGTGATCGTGTTCACCAGCCCTAACTATTTGCCGCTGCTGCTCAATGACCCGATCGGCCATAAGCTTATATTCGGGGCTTTTGGTTCCATGTTGATCGGGATTTTCTGGATTCGCAAAATCATCCGGATACAGGTTTAAGCCTTATTCACCATGTGGAGGTGCAGGTCATGGACTATTTGCTGGGGTTGTTCAATCGAGTGACAGGCAATGAGGAGATGGCGCGCCTGTTGTTTGTCGGTGCGATGAGTCTGAGTGCAGTGCTCGCGATCGTTACCGTGGTGCTACTGCTGTTGGGGCTGCAGGACCCCGTACAGCGTCGTCTGGCGCTGATCAAACGCGGTCATTCAGGGAGTACAGCCGGGCAGGACGTACCGGGTAATCTGCAATTATTGCTGGAACGGGTCGGCCAACGCTTTGGCTCGACTGATGGGGCTCAAACGTCTGCCACCCAAACCCTGTTGACGCACGCTGGTTATCGCTCACAATCGGCTGTTCAAATGTACTGGGCGGTGCGTTTGCTGCTGCCATTGATATTGGTAGGCCTTGCGCTATTGGTGTTGCCGATAATCCCCAAACTTTCTCTGATTACGGGGTTGTTGCTAGTGTTAGCGGCTGCTGCTGTCGGTTGGCTGGCACCCGCGCTGTATGTTGGAAAACGCAAGCAGGCTAGACAGGGCAGACTGCGTGCGGCCTTTCCGGATGCCCTGGACCTGATGGTGGTCTGCGTGGAGTCGGGCCTGGCCTTGCCCCTTACGATCGAGCGGGTGGCTGAAGAGATGTCGGTCAGTCAGGTTGAACTGGCTGAAGAGCTGGCCCTGGTCAATGCGCAAATCCGTGCGGGTATTTCCAGTACCGAAGCGCTCAAACAACTGGCTGTGCGCACCGGTCTGGATGACGTCCAAGGGTTAGTCAGTCTGTTGGCGCAGAGCATCCGCTTTGGTACCAGCGTGGCCGATACTCTGCGCATCTATGCCGATGAGTTCCGTGACCGGCGTACGCAGGCCGCCGAAGAGGCGGGGGCGAAAATTGGTACCAAACTTATATTCCCGCTGATTTTCTGTCTGTGGCCGAGCTTCTTTTTGATAGCCATAGGCCCCGCCATGATCGGAGTACTCAAGACGTTCGGGAAGTGAGCAGGCATGATTTGCTATTGAACGGGATGGCTGTACTGCATCAGTACGAGGTGGAGCAGGCGAGCGGAGGGTCATTTACTCCCATCGCCTGCTTCACCTCGTACTGATTTGTATTTTTCTGCACGCATGATTAAGCCTGGCTTATTAGCCAGGCCACTCTGGACTACGCCAGAGGCTGATCACCCATTGACGTATCTTAGTTGCTGCTGCTGGTGGCGTCGCCGCCTACATCCTGATCAAAAAACTCTGGAATCGGGTGTAGGAAGCTGTTCAGCCAACGCTGCATGGCCAGGTCACGTTCGGTGGCCGAAGCGGTTTGCAGTATAGGGGAGGCAACCACACCACGAATCTGTAGCTGCATCCACTGTTCGGTGCCTTTTTGCGGCGCCGAGGAGGGACCCGGCTCAATAGCCCAGGCACTGGTGGACAGGCAAGCCATGCACACAATCAACAGCCTTTTGGTATTCATCTCGACTCCTCGTACGTTCTACTTGATCGCAGCGCCGGCTGAGGCATCGACGACTGCCTCAGTCTTGCGATTCCCCTCCGAAGCCACCGCTTTTTTGGCAGAGGCCTTGAGTTTTTCCGCGCGGTTTTGAGCCTCTGCGACTTGTTGGGGGCTCAAGCTGGCGCGGTTCGCGAGTTCGGCAGCCGCCTTCCAGTTATCCTGATAGATCAGCAGCGTCACCATATTGAGTGCTGCCAGTGAATCCGCCTGCTTGAGCTCCATGGCCGTCATGAACTCGAAGCGTGCCTCAGGGATCCGTCGCTGATTGAGGTAGACGACCCCCAGGTCATTGCGCATCTTGTCGTCGGTGGGGGACATCTTCACCGCTCGCTCAAGGTGAGTGGCCGCGGTGGCGTTATCATTTTTGGCCGCAGCCAACTGGCCCAGGCCATGTTCCCCTTCAGCGGCCAGACAGGTGCCGAGCAAGCTTTGATACAACGGCCCCGCATCGTTACGCCCCATCAAACGCAGCACCCGAGCCTTGCGCAGGCGAACCTGGACCAGGTCATCGGGCAACCCTTCCAGATTCGCCAGGCTGGCATACAAACGGCCCTCGTTGGCCATGTTGTCGGCCAGGTTCAGGGCCAATTCTTGCTCCGAAGCGGGCTTGGCACAGCTAACCGGTCGCGAAGACAGGCCATTGGTGGCACAACCTGCGAGCATTAATGTTGTTGCTATTGCAATGACTGCTTTCATCGAGTGTCCTCTGGCTACAACACCTTGAACGCCTGGCCAATGGCAATAAAGCTGGCCCGGCAAGCGCTCAAGGTCACCGTTAAGAGTGAGGGCGAAAGCCCGGTTCAGAGTCTGGCTCCGGCTCATTGCGAGAGCCCGGTGCGACTGTCGAAATCGCCATTTTCGAGGAAGAACATACGGTAGAAGTTCGGGTCGTAATTACGCAGCTGCTCGCCAGGCAATGACGGTAGTTGTGCGTTGGCAGCCAAGGGCTGGACCAGATGCGGGGTGACGATCATCAGCAGTTCGCGCTCTTCACGGTTGATGGAGTTATCACGGAAGAACGCGCCCAGAATCGGGATATCGCCCAGCCCTGGAAACTTGTTCACCTGGGAATTGTTGCGGGTGCTGATCAGGCCGCTGATGACGAAGCTTTCGCCGTCGGCCAGGGAGATGCTGGTGTCGGTACGGCGTATGGTCAGCGCCGGGACTATGGTGCCGGCGATGCTCACCGCGTTGGTGAAGTCCAGTTCACTGACTTCCGGCGCCACCTTCAGCGCGATACGGTTTTTCCCGACGATGGTCGGCGTCAGGGTCAGGCGGATACCGAATTCCTTGTACTCGATGGACACGTTATCGCTGCCTGAACTGGGCACCGGAATCGGTACTTCACCGCCGGCCAGGAAGCTCGCACTCTGCCCGCTGAGCGCCACCAGGCTTGGCCGCGCCAGGGTATAGGCGAAACCGCTGCCTTCCAGCGCGTTGATCGCCACCAGGGTATTGCCCGTCGCAAAATTGAGGTTGAACGTGCCGTTGTCCACCGGTACCGACGGCGTGACAATGCCGCCGATGGTGGGCAAGGTTCTCGGCGAGCCGAACAGGAAGTTGCCGCGAGTGCCGAAAATAGACGCTGAGGCTTCCTTGAGTTTGGTCCGGCTGACTTCAACGAAGCGGATATCGGTCTGCACCTGGCTTGGCAGCAGCGGGTCTTCGGAAGGCCCCGTCGACACGCTGGTCAGCGCCGCAGTGGCCCGGCCCTTGACGAACACCATGCTTTGGCGCGGCGTTTTCGAACAGGCGGTCCAGACCATCAGGCTGGTGGCTCCCGGTGTCAGACCGGTGAGTATGAAGGCGTTGGTGTTGTTGCCGCTGGGTTGCACGTCGGCAATTTTCGGGTCGCCCACCGCCAGCTGCGTCACTGGAACAGGGGTGCGCAGTTCATTCTGAAGCCCCTGACCGACCTCGAACGTTGTCGGCAAACTGTCCATTTGCGAACAATTTGCCGGCGCGGCCTGAGCCGCATCCACGCTGAGGCCTATCCAGAACAGGCCATGGATAACTCGCTTGAAAGCGGGCACGGTACGATAGCTCATTAAGTGCATCCTCGCTGAATAGGCCATCTTTGAGGCTAACTGAGTTGCCTCGGATCACTACACGGGGCCTGGATCGGCCCTCTACCCCGCCAGAGCAATGGATTCATGGCCCCGGCAACATTCTTTGGTGCTACGCACAAGCGGGTCCAATACGCTGGCCTGACTGCACAGCGAGCGACCTTCGCTAAAACGGTTTTTAGTGATCCAGATGCCTGGCTTGCCGAGCAGAGCGATAGCCTCGCCTCGACGGCAATAGCAGCTAAGGACGGCACTGTTCGCCGACCTGACTCCCCTAAAAAGCAACCGGCAATCTGCGCACAGAGCCGGAAAACGCTTGTCAGGACCATAGTGAGGTAACTCCTTTTGCCAATCCGCTATCTGATCGCTGAACCTAATGTGGAAATTCAAACTGTTATGACTTCTTCTTGCTTGAAAGGTAGTTCAACCGAAGCAAAGCGCCATGCTTCAAACAAAACTTTCAGTCAACTACGGGGTTGTTTCTGAAAAAAACGGGGGGAGGCGACGTAAACATTGGCATGACGCCCGGACGCTGTATGAAACAGTGGGCTATGTGTAGTGCTGCAAGTAATTCTGTGCAATTCATGCTGCATATCTCATCAACATGGCCGGTCATTGAGCGGCGTTCCTGCCTGTATGCCGGTTCGTACGTTTCCAAGGCTGCCCGTCTTGTGACACTTCGGGAATAGCTGCAATCGATACAAATTTCCTACAGCGAAATAGTAAAAAACAGAAATGTCTGACTGCCAGGGAGCAGATTTTTTGGGATAAAGATGGGCTTGCCGATCTGCACTCTGGCAGTCGCCGGATCTGCAGAAAATCTTTCTAATCCCAAGGATATCCCTCCGATGTCTCACGATTTGCCGCCACGTTCGTTCGTTCAGGAAACCCGCTCCACCGCTGTTCTGGTTCTGCCGTTGGTGATGGGGCATGTGTCGACCGGATTGATTGCCTTCGTGGATAACATCATTGCCGGCCAACATGGAACCGATACGCTGGCAGCGGTCACCGTCGGCACTGCGTTGTTGTGGTTGCCGATGCTGGTGCCGATTGGCACGTTGATCGCCTTGACTGCTTACGTGGCCCGTTTGCACGGGGCCGGTCAATACGAGCAGGTCGGCCCCGTATTTCGCCAGGCAATCTGGCTGGCGCTTGGACTTGGCTTGATCATGTTCGTATTCCTCAGCGTAGTACCGACGTTGCTTGGCGTTGCGGGCATTGCAGAGGAGATCATTCCGGGGGCACAGGCATTTTTGCATGCGGTCCGCTGGGGCAGCCCGGCGCTGACAGTGTTCTTTTGCATGCGTTATCTATGCGAGGGCATGCACTGGATGCGGCCTACCATGCTCTTCGGGTTTGGTGGCCTGCTGGTGCTGGCTCCGTTGGGCTATGTCTTGACCAACGGCAAGCTGGGCTTTCCAGAACTCGGTGCACAGGGGCTGGGTATCGCTTCGGCGATTATGATGTGGCTGCAGGCGCTGGTTTTTGCGCTCTATCTTTGGCGAACGCCCCGCATGGCACATTTGCAATTGTTCGCTTGCTTCGAGCTGCCGAATCGGGTCGCTATCGGCGATTTGCTGAGAGTTGGGCTGCCGATCGGAATCTCGATTCTGATGCAGGGCAGCCTGTTCATTGTCACCTCCTTGCTTATCGGGCGCCTGGGCGCGGCTTCCCTGGCTGCACATCAGATAGCGATCAATGTGGCGCAGTTGTGTTTCATGATCCCGGTTGCCGTAGCGGAAGCAACCACCGTGCGTGTCGGTCATGCCTTGGGTCGTGGTGATCGGCATGGAGTAAGGCGAGCTGCATGGGCGGGGTATGTTCTGGTCGCATTCACTCAAACGTTGTCGACCTTGGCGCTACTGTTGGGACACGAAGCGATAGCCGGTCTTTACAGTCGGGACCTGGCCGTGACGGCGTTGGCCTCGACACTGCTTTTGTACGCCGCCGCACTGCAATTTCCCGATGGTTTGCAGATGCTTTCGGCAGGGGCGTTACGCGGTTTGCAAGATACCCGCGTGCCCATGATGCTGGCGATATTTTCCTACTGGGGGATCGGGCTGCCGCTGGGTGTCAGTTTGGGGTTTGGCCTGGGCTGGGGGCCACAGGGTGTATGGCTGGGGTTGATCACGGCGTTGACGGTTGCCACTCTGTTGATGGGTTGGCGCTTTATTCACAGGAGCAAGACCAACCTGGATCAAGGCGTTCCTTGAAAGGAGACGCGTGCAAAGGTCGAAGCTGTAGTTGAACGGGACGCTGTTGGCCGCTCAACTTGAGCCTGCGCGCATTTACAAAGCGCTATTCCACAAATCCGTTACCAGCATGCAGCCCGGAGCATGAGTGATGCACAAGGGCGGGCGCGAGGCTTGTACTACCGATTGAGGCGTCACGCCACAGGCCCAGAACACCGGGATTTCGTCGGCTTCGACTGGCACGGCATCACCGTAATCCGGTGCGTCCAGCGAGTGGATGCCGATCAGCGATGGGTCACCGATGTGCACGGGGGCGCCGTGGACGTTGGGCATGCGTGCGGTGATCTGAATCGCCTGAATCGCGGCGGCGGCTTTCATCGGCCGCATGCTCACCACCAGTTTGCCGCTCAGGCGAGCGGTAGGGCGGGTGTCTATGTTCGTCTGGTACATGGCGACATTGCGCCCCAGATCGATGTGCTTGAGGGCAATGCCGGCATCCAGCAGGGGTTGTTCGAAGGAAAACGAGCAGCCGATGGCGAAGGCCACCAGGTCGTCCTGCCAAAGATGCTCGATATCCAGCGGTTCTTCACTCAGTTCCCCAAGGCGATAGACCCTGTATCGGGGCACATCATGGCGAATATCGATGGCGGTGCCGAGGTTGCGAAAAAACGGATCCCCAGGCTCGGTAACGTCGAGCAACGGGCAGGCCTGCCGATTGAGGGTGCAATACCGGAGGAACTCATTCGCCCAATCGTTGGGCAGAATCACGATGTTGGCTTGCACCCGGCCCTGGGCCAGGCCGCTGGTGTGGCCCTGATAGTGTCCGGCGGCGATGTGTTGGCGCAGGGCCTGAGGGGCGCGCTGCTGTAATTGTTCAAAGGACAGGGCTGACTGATTCATCACGGCATCTCCACAGGTTCGTGGGTTCTTTTTAAGAAACCGAGGCGCTGGCGTCCAACAAGGAATGTTGTTACCCCCGGACAACTAAAAGTTATTCAAGAGACTGTCGGCCATTGAGACCGGGTGCCGGAACCATTCGAAGCGGGCCGACATCCGCCGCATATTGGGAGACCACTTGGCGGCTCATGTCGACGATGCTCTCGATCAATTCCAGACCGACTCCGGTGCGCCACGAAGCCACGACATCCAGTTGCGGCAAGCGGGTGCCCGGTTCCAGCTGAATCAGCTCGCCGCTGGCCAAGGGCTTGGCCACCAGCGCGGCCGGCAAGGCACCAATACCGAAGCCGTCACGAATCAGCCGGGTCATGGCCGACACCGAGTTGACACAACTGACCCGTGGCGTACTGATGCCATGGGCGTGCAGCAGGTTGAGTACGTCCTGATGCGGCCGGGAGTTTTTAACGAAGGTGATGATGCGCTCACTGGCCATGTCGGCCAGTGAGGCATAGGGGCGGGCATAGATCGAATTGCTGGCGGCAATCCAGTGCATGGGATAGTGCGCCAGTTCGAGGTTGCGCACACTTTCGTGGCGGATCAGGTCCGTCTGGAAAACGATGTCCAGATAGCCCTTTTGCAGTTGCTCGCACAGATTGCGTGCAGCGTCGGCCGTGATCTCGATTTCCACGGCGGGGAAGGTCTGCATCAAGGTCGACATCAACGGGCTGAGCCAGGTGTGGATCACCGTATCCATCACGCCGATGCGCACCAGGCCCTGTTGCGGATTGGTGTTGTCCAGCGAGTGTTTCAACGCTCTCTGGACCTCAAGCATCTGCTCGGCGTAGTCGAGCACCTTGAGACCTTCGAGCGTCAGCGACACCCCGCGCGAATCGCGCACGAACAAACGCAGGCCCAACTCTTCTTCCAGCGAGGCAATCCGGCTGGAGATAGCGGCCTGAGTGCTGAACATTTTCTCGGCGGTGAGGCTGAAGCTTTGCAGGCGGGCGACCCAGACGAAGGTTTCGAGGAATTTGAGGTTCATGGCGGTTCTCGTGGCGCTCGTGGAGAGGGGGCACGGTTTTCCACAGAAAACCATGGTCGGCGCACTGCAATTGTTACTCCAGAGTTCGTCGCCGGGGGTATCAAATTTTCTTATGTATAACCTCGTTTTTTTCCCGTTTGACGCCGTTTGGCCTTGGCGCGAAGAATCCACTCCACGACGCAGCCACTGCGTCTGCCCCCCACGACAACGCCTTCACAAAAAAATAATGAGGCGTGTCCGTCATCTTCGCTTGCTGCCGCAGGAACCCCCATGGAAAAGACCATGACTGACCACGTGCTTTCAGGTTCGGGCCGCACCGGCCCGTTCAGTTGGTACGGCCCCCTGTCGAAAAATGAAAAGCGTACCTTCTGGAGTTGCAAGATCGGCTATGCCCTGGATGGCATGGACACCCAGATGCTGAGTTTCGTCATTCCTACCCTCATCGCCACTTGGGGCATCTCAAAGGGCGATGCCGGGATGATCGGCACCTGCACGCTGCTGGCCTCGGCGGCGGGTGGCTGGATCGCCGGAATACTGTCCGACCGCATCGGCCGGGTGCGCACCTTGCAACTGACGGTGCTGTGGTTCGCCTTCTTCACCTTCCTCTGCGGACTGGCACAGAACTACGAGCAACTGCTGGTGGCCCGGACCTTGATGGGGTTTGGATTCGGAGGTGAATGGACAGCGGGTGCGGTGCTGATCGGCGAGGTGATTCGCTCCCAGGATCGCGGCAAGGCAGTGGGCATGGTGCAGGCCGGATGGGCGCTGGGGTGGGGGCTTACGGCCTTGCTCTATGCCGGGTTATTCAGTTTTCTGCCACCGGAAGAGGCCTGGCGGGCGTTGTTCATGATCGGGTTGGTGCCAGCGCTGTTTGTATTGGTGGTTCGCCGACTGGTCAAGGAGTCGGACACCTTCGAGCAGGCCTGCATTGAGCGCAAGGCCAAGCCGGAGAAGGATTCGCGTTGGTCCTTCTTCGAAATCTTCGCGCCTCGGATGCTCAGTACCACCTTGCGCGCTTCGTTGCTGACCACGGGCGCGCTGGGTGGTTATTACGCGATCACCACGTGGTTGCCGACTTACCTGAAAACCGAGCGCGGCCTGAGCGTGCTCGGCACTGGCGGCTATCTGGCGATGGTGATCGTCGGCTCCTACATCGGCTATGTGACCAGTGCATTGCTGACCGATGCCATCGGCCGCAAGAAGAACTTCATCCTGTTTGCCGTCGGCTCCATGGCGATCGTTCTGGCCTACACCCAACTGCCCATCGACAACACCTGGATGCTCTGGCTGGGCTTTCCGTTGGGTTTTTTCGCCTCGGGCATTTTTGCCGGTATGGGCGCTTTTCTGACCGAGTTGTTTCCGACCCGCATGCGCGGTTCGGGTCAGGGCTTTTGCTATAACGCCGGGCGCTCCATCGCGGCGCTGTTCCCGTTGTTCATTGGATTGTTGAGCGACAGGCTGCCGATGGGTACGGGGATCGGCATCTTCGCTGCCGGTGCCTACGGCGTGGTGATTCTGGCCGCGTTAAGCCTGCCGGAAACCCGTGGTCGACAACTCGAGTCCTGAGCCCCGACACGTCTGGGCAATTGTGCTCAGACGTCGCTGATCCATTGCTAATCGACAACAAACATCGGTCGCGATCGCAACGCCCCCGAGAGGGCTCGCTCGCGTCCGAAACAGGAGCATGGCATGAACTTTTTGTTTTCCACCCAACGGTTATACATCCCGATCGGCACATTGCTCGGCTTGAGTTTGCTCGGCGCACCGGCCGCTCAGGCGGATTTCATTGCCGACAGTAAAGGCAGCCTGGAAGCACGCAACTTTTACTTCAATCGCGATTTCCGCCAGGACGGCTCGCGAGACAAAGCCGAGGAATGGGCACAGGGTTTTCTGTTGCGGATGGAGTCCGGGTATACCGCTGGCACGCTGGGGTTTGGTCTGGATGCGCTGGGCATGGCCGGTTTTAAACTGGACTCCGGCGGCGGCACGGCGGGCACCAATCTGTTGCCGCCGGATTTGTCGGGCGGCTCTCAGGATCGCTATGGCGAGTTGGGCCTGACGGCCAAAGTGCGTTTGTCCAACAGCACCCTGAAGCTCGGCACTTTGCAGATCAAGGATCCGGTGGTGAACGCCAACGACACGCGCCTGTTGCCCGGAACGTTCAAGGGGGCACTGGTCAATGTTCAAGAAGTTGACCGATTGAAGCTGACGGCCGGGCAACTCACGCAGATCAACTTCGTCGATTCCACCGACTACCAGGACATGACCGCCAACCGTATCGGCGGGAAAAGCGACAAGTTCCAGTTCGCCGGGGCTGACTATCAGTTCCTGCCGAACCTGACAGCGCAGTACCGCTACGGCAAGCTGGAAAATATTTACCAGCAAACTACCTGGGTTTGGTGCACCTGCTGGATCTGGGTTCTGGCCAGTCACTCAAGAGCGATGTGCGCTATGCGCGCAGCACCGAAGATGGCAACTTTCGTGCGCTCGATAACCAGGCTTTCGGTGCGTTATTTACCTACAGCCTCGGCGGTCATGCGCTAGGCTTCGGCTACCAGCGCATGAGCGGCGACGATCCGTTTCCGTACATCGGCCGCAGCGATCCGTACCTGGTCAACTTCGTGCAGATCGGGGACTTCGCCAACGTTGACGAACGCTCCTGGCAAACGCGCTATGACTATAACTTCGCCGCATTGGGTGTGCCGGGGTTGAGCTTTATGACCCGCTACATCTCGGGCGATAACGTGCAACGCAGTGCTGCGGGTGAAGGCAAGGAGTGGGAGCGCGACACCGATATCGCTTACGTGGTGCAGGACGGTACCTTGAAAGGCCTGGGCTTCAAATGGCGCAATGCGTCGGTGCGTTCGAACTTTGGCAATGATCTGGATGAGAATCGCTTGATCGTCAGCTATACCCTGGCGCTTTGGTGAAGGTCTGGGCTATCGAGCAATAAATGACACCGACGGCCCGCCAGTCAGACTGTGTGGGCCGTTTGTATTACATCGACAGAATCAACCGACCGGCGAACAGGATCAGAATCACCCCCATGGTTCGTTCGAACCAGTGCCCCATGCGCATGAACAGCAATCGCACCCGCGCGCTGGAAAAGAACAGCGCCACGATCACGAACCACAAGGCGTTCACGAAACACATCCATAGCCCGTACAGCGCCTGAATCTGCAGCGGTGTCGAGGCGCTGATGATGGTCGTGAAAATGGCCAGAAAAAACAGCGTGGCCTTGGGGTTGGTGGCGTTGGTCAGAAAGCCTGTGCTGAAGGCCTTGAACAGGGACTGCTGTTCAGTTGACGCTTCTGCATCCTTATCGCCTTCAATCGCCGATTTGGGTTTGCTGCGCAACAGGCTTACGCCGAGGTACAAGATGTAGGCACCCCCCACGACCTTGGCCGCCGTCAACAACCAGGGCGTGGTGTGCATCAACGCGCCGACGCCGAGCAAGGTGTAAAGCACATGCACGGAAATACCCGCGCCGATGCCCAGAGCCGTGCAGATACCCACCAACCGGCCGAAACGCACGCTTTGGCGGATGGTCACGGCGAAGTCCGGTCCAGGTGCGACTACGGCCAGGAAGTGGATGGTTGCCAGCGCCAGAAACTCGCCCAGATAATTCGAAAACATCTCAACTCCAGAAAGTAAGGGGTGAAGCATTGCCGCGATAGCCGACAAAGAAGGAAAGGCTCAATCGCGGATCGTCCACACCCGGCGTCACCGAGTGCATGCGGCGTGAGTTGAACATGATGAAATCACCCGGCTCAGGGCGAATCTCCAGGGTCGGAGGGCCGAGCAGGGCCGGATCGATGCCGTAACTGTCGCCGCGCATTTCGTCGAACTGGTCCGGGGTAATGTCGTGGTCCCACATCTGCAACGCGCCCCCCTCGGTTGGCATGTTCAGGTAAACATTGCAGGCAAATTGCGCTTCCAGGCTTTTGGCCTGGAAGCTGTCCGGGGCGTCCTTGGCGAAAATGTCGTGATGGGCGAGGAAGCACACCCCGGGTTTGACGACCCGGGACAGCCCCACATACATCTTGCGGCCATAGAGGTTTTCCAGGTGCGCGCCTGCCGGCCAGGACTCGTCGAGCATGCAGCGCAGGGTGTCGACAGGAGAGGAGTAGGGCGCGCAACGGCTGCGCAATTCGGCGATGTTGCCGGTGGCGCGCTCGAAATAGTCCTCGATCAGCAGCGGCTGGTTTTCCGCTTCATAAAACGCCATGCCGATGCGACCGATGCTCGGTGCGTTGATGTAGCCCTCGAAGCCCGGGGCGAGAATCTTGTCGCCGATCTGGATCGCCAGCGGCTGAGGCAGCAAGCCTTTGACGCGGATGGCGAGGACTTCTTCGTTGGCCAGTTTTTGTATGCACGTCTCATCGAGACGATTGACGTCAAGCATCATGTCTTAGGTCCATCTATCAGATAGTCAACAGAGCCCGCGAACGCAGGCTCCCCCGGCGTCAGGCGATGACGGGGACGACATCGCCCAAATGCTCAATCCACGTGGTAGTGGACTGACAGCGTTCCCTTTTTCTGTGAAAGGGAAGCAATCGTGACGGTGCCCAAATCCTTCAGGCTCCGTACATGGGTGCCGCCACAGCCGTAGGCGGGCAATTCACCGAAACCGATTTCCCGGGCGCCTTCGCGCAACGACGTCAGGCGCGGCAGGTCATGGGCGATCCATTGCTTGATGCCGTACTGAATCGTCTGGGCATCAACGTCCTGCGCACTTTCGCCCGGCTTGAACTGCACACGTCCTTCATCCGGCCAGTGATGGGCCTTGGTCGGCATCCAGCCCAGGGCCTGGACGAAGTGACCAATCAAGTGCCCCGCCGAATGCATGCGCGTATTGAACTGACGGCGTTGCTGATCGACCCGAATCTGGGTCATGCCGAGTCTTACCGGGTGATCGACGAAATGGATGATCCGGTCCGGATCCTGAACCACGCGCAGCACCTGGCTTTCGCCGATCCAGCCGGTATCACAGGGTTGCCCTCCGCCTTGGGGGTGAAACAGTGTGGCGCGCAGCACCACGGCGAACTCGTTCTCGTGGGGGGTGCAATCCAGAACTTCCACATTGGCCTTGAGGTCATCACTATGGAAAAAGAGGCGAAGCGTCATATTCCATGTCCTCATTAAAGTTTCTATTTTTATTATATGAATCGTGGAATTGCGTGATAATCCGTTCAACCATCAAAGGACTGTTGCGCTGTGAGCATAAATCTTCCCCTGCCGCTGCTCGGTGAAATGGCGATTTTCGTCAAGGTTGTCGAGACCGGCAGTTTCTCCGAAGCCGCTCGCCAGTCAGGCTCTTCGCCCTCGGCGGTCAGTCGCAGCATTTCACGCCTGGAGAAGGCACTCGCCATGCGTCTGTTGCAACGAACCACGCGCAAGCTGCGTCTGAGCGATGGTGGCGAAGAGGTGTTCAAGCGTTGCCAGGAGATGGTCAGCGCGGCGAAGTCGGTGATGGAAATCAGCGGTCAGTTCACCCAGGAAGCGGAAGGGCTGGTGCGCGTCAGCGTGCCCAAGGCTGTCGGACGGTTCGTGATTCATCCGCATATGCCGGAATTTCTGCGGCGTTATCCCAACGTGGATGTGGAGTTGTTGCTCGAGGACCGCCAGGTGGATTTGATCGATGACAACGTCGACCTGGCGATCCGCATTACCGATCGCCCGCCCGCGGGACTGGTGGGGCGGCAGTTACTGACCATCGATCATCTGCTCTGCGCAACGCCGCAGTATCTGGCCGAGCACGGCACACCGACTCATCCCCACGACTTGCTCAACCATAGCTGCATCTATCTTGGGGAAACCCCGAGCGATGCGCGCTGGAAATTCAAGAAAGGCACCAAAGCCGTGACCGTCGGTGTGCGCGGACGTTATGCCGCCAATCACACGGGTGTACGACTGGGTGCGGTATTGCAACACATCGGGATCGGCAGCCTGCCGTACTTCACCGCCCGTTATGCTCTGGAACAAGGGCTGATCGTGCAGGTACTGCCGGACTGGACCTTTCTGGCCTCCTATCACGGAGGCGCCTGGTTGCTGCATTCGCCAACCCGCTATCTACCACCCAAGTTGCGGGTGTTCATCGACTATCTGGTGGAATGCCTGGAGAAGGAGCCGACCTTGAGCAAGCCGGGCAAGCCAAGTGATTCGGGCAAGGTCGCGGTGGAGTATGAGTTGCCCGAGAGTGATGGGTTGCTCTGAAGAGCCCTTTCGCGAGCAAGCCCGCTCCCACAGTGGATTTCTGCCATACACAGAATCTGTGTCCACTGAAGATCAAATGTGTGCGGGCTTGCTCGCGAAGACGGTAGCCCAAACACCCCATCACTTGGCAATTGCCACAAAAAAGGCCCGCATGATTAACCATGCGGGCCTTTTGCGTTACTGACCGGGGATCAGTGCTTGCTGTCCTGGTTCGACATCGCCAGCAGCTGTTTTTCCTGATTCCAGTCGAACGGTTCATCGTTCTGTTCGGCTTCGAAGCGACGTTCTTCCAGAGCCTGGTACAGGTCGATTTCATCATCGGGCATGTAATGCAGGCAGTCACCGGCGAAGTACCACAGCAGGTCGCGCGGAACCAGATGAGCGATTTGCGGATAGCGGGTGATGACCTGGCACAGAATGTCCTGGCCTAGGTATTGGCTTTCGATCGGGTCGACCGGCAGCAATGCACGCAGTTCGTCGAAGCGCTCCAGGAACAAGGCATGGCTTTCTTCGGGAACCTGTTCGGCCTCACCCACGGCGACCAGGATGCTGCGCAGGTGGTCGAGCAAGACGAGGTGATCGGCAACGACATTGGACACGAGATAAGTCCTCAAGAGCAAAACGGGCGCAGGAGTATAAAGCTCCTGCGTCCCTTTTACACATGGTAAAGAGCCCCGTGGAAGACCAGGGTACGCTGGATCAGCGGACCTTGCCTTTGCCCAGCACCAACACCTGTTTGTCGAAATCATCGACATCGATCACTTTGCGCCGCGCCACTTCTGCCTCGCGCAAGGTCTGGGCCTCAACCGGTTGCAAGACGCCAGCCTCCAGCGCGGCATCGATGACAGACTCCCCGACAGTGGGTTTGACCTGACGACTTCTCAGTGCCGTATTGAGTTTTTTCTGTAGCGGCTTGGCGGCGTTCAGCAAGTCGCAGGCGTGCTGCAGCGCGCCGACCGGATCCTCTGTCGATTGCGGGCGATAGCAGCCCGCCAATAACTCCTCAAGGGTTGGATCGCCCTTGGCGCGGCCGAGGACTGCGGCGACTTTGGCCGCCAGTCTGTCCGATGGGCCTCTGTGCCAGCGACCGAACGGGAACACCATCACCCGCAGCAGGCAGCCGAGTACCTTGTTCGGGAAGTTGGTCAGCAGTTCGTCCAGCGCACGTTCGGACTGGCCGAGGCTCTCTTCCATGGCCCAGGCGAACAGCGGACGCATATGCTCCGGCGAATCGAGATCGTGATAACGCTTGAGCGCCGCGGAGGCCAGATACAGGTAGCTGAGCACATCGCCCAGACGTGCGGACAAGCGTTCGCGGCGTTTCAGTTCGCCGCCCAGCAGCATCATGCACTGGTCTGCAAGCATGGCAAAAGCCGCGGCCTGCCGGTTGAGGGCACGCACGTAGCCTTGGCTGAGCTTGTCCCCGGGCACGTGTTCGAAATGCCCAAGGCCAAGGTTCAGCACCAGGGTGCTGGCGGCGTTGCTCACGGCAAAACCAATGTGTTTGAGCAGCAGGGCGTCGAATTCGATCAGCGCCTGTTGTTTGTCTTCGCGGTGGACAAGGGCCATTTCCTTGAGCACGAACGGATGGCAGCGAATAGCGCCCTGGCCGAAGATCATCAGGTTGCGTGTCAGGATGTTCGCACCTTCGACCGTGACGGAAATGGGCGCACCTTGCCAGCTACGCGCCAGGTAGTTGTTCGGGCCCATGATGATGGCCTTGCCACCGTGAACATCCATGGCGTGGCTGATGCACTCGCGACCGCGTTCGGAGAGGTGGTATTTGATGATGGCCGAGGGCACCGACGGCTTTTCGCCGAGGTCGACCGCGTTGGCGGTGAGCATCCGTGCGCTGTCCATCAGCCAGGTACTGCCGCCGATCCGCGCCAGTGCTTCCTGAATCCCTTCGAAGGCTGACAGCGGTGCGTTGAATTGCTCGCGAACCTGCGCATATTGGCCCGTCACCAGGCTGCTGAACTTGCCCGCGGCGGTACCGATGGCAGGCAGCGAAATGGAACGCCCGACCGACAGGCAGTTCATCAGCATCATCCAGCCTTCGCCGAGCATCTCCTGACCGCCGATGATGAACTCCAGCGGTATGAACACATCCTTGCCAGCGTTCGGGCCGTTCATGAAGGCGGCGCCCAGCGGCAGGTGACGGCGGCCGATTTCCACACCGGGGGTCTGGGTTGGAATCAGTGCGAGACTGATCCCCAGGTCGACTTTGTCACCCAATAGATGATCCGGGTCATAGGCCTTGAAGGCCAGGCCGATCAAGGTCGCCACCGGACCGAGGGTGATGTAGCGTTTTTCCCAGTTCAGGCGCAGGCCGAGGGTTTCCTTGCCTTCCCATTCACCTTTGCAGATCACTCCGGTGTCGGTCATCCCCCCGACGTTGGAACCCGCCATCGGGCCGGTCAGGGCAAAGCAGGGGATATCGTCGCCACGGGCCAGCCGTGGCAGGTAATGATTGCGTTGTTCGTCGGTGCCGTAATGCAGCAGCAGTTCCGCGGGGCCGAGGGAGTTGGGCACCATGACGGTGGAAGCCAGGTCGCCGCTGCGGGTCGCCAGTTTCATCGCTATCTGGGAGTGCGCATAAGCCGAGAAGCCCTTGCCGCCGTATTCCTTGGGAATGATCAGGGCAAAAAAGCCATGCCGTTTAATGTGATCCCAGGCCTGGGGCGGCAGGTCCATCAACTGGCTGATCTGCCAATCGGTGACCATCGCGCAGAGCTCTTCGGTCGGACCATCGATGAACGCCTGTTCCTCTTCGCTCAGTTGCGCTTTTGGATAGGCCAGCAGCTTGTTCCAGTCCGGACGGCCGGTGAACAGCTCTCCATCCCACCAGACTGTGCCGGCTTCAATGGCTTCACGCTCGGTTTGCGACATGGGCGGCAGGTTTTTTTGAAACCAGTTGAATATGGGCGCCGTGAAGAGTTTTCGGCGCAGGTCCGGCAGTAACAGGAAGGCGGCCACAGCCGCAAGCATCACCCAGAAAATCAGCAGCAGCCAGACGGGGGCATGGCTCGCATGTCTGAAGATGCCCATCGCCAGCAGATAGACAGCGATGATGCCCAAAGCGGGCAGAGGCGCGGTGCGGCGATGTGCCAGATAGGCAATCCCGACCAGCAGAACCAGTATCCACAACAGCAGCATATTCAATTCTCCGTCAAGCCAAGGGCCAAACCACTTTCAGAGCTTAGACGGCATCTATAAAAGTGGGTGGTCAGAGCGATCGGTTTGAGCTTGTAGGAAGCAACGGCTGAAATTCGTCAGTTATTTCGATGCGGACGGTTGAACGCTTCCGTCAACAGGGCGGCAAGCGCTGATATTTGGCCGAAACGTCGTTATCTCTGTGCTGAAGGCATCGCTAGACTCGTGGCTTCCCCCAGGAGGTTGTTCTCATGCACGCATGTCTGAGCCCCGGCCGCTTCATCGACAGTGACCATCCCTCGGTGGTGGCGTTCGCCGAAAAACACCGGGGCGCCCGGCGCGATCCGCTTGAACAGGCGATCAATCTCTATTACGCGGTGCGCGAGGCCGTGCGCTACAACCCCTACACCTTCAGCCGTGATCCAGAGACCTTGCGCGGCAGCTATGCGCTGGCGGCAGGGGAGAGTTATTGCGTGCCCAAAGCCACGCTGCTGGCAGGTTGCGCCCGGCATTGCGCGATCCCGGCGCGTATCGGTCTGGCGGACGTGCGTAATCACCTGTCGACGCCGCGCCTGCTCGAACTGCTCAAGAGCGATGTGTTCGCCATGCACGGTTACACCGAGTTGTATCTGAACGATCGCTGGATCAAAGCCACGCCGGCCTTCAATCAACAACTCTGCGAACTGTTCAATGTCGCGCCGCTGGAGTTCGACGGGATCAATGACAGCGTGTTCCATCCCTACAACCGTGATGGCGAGCAATTGATGGAAT
Source organism: Pseudomonas sp. EL_65y_Pfl2_R96 (assembly GCF_963970905.1). Taxonomy (NCBI): domain Bacteria; kingdom Pseudomonadati; phylum Pseudomonadota; class Gammaproteobacteria; order Pseudomonadales; family Pseudomonadaceae; genus Pseudomonas; species Pseudomonas sp. EL_65y_Pfl2_R96. The sequence goes on from NZ_CAXAQH010000017.1 coordinate 66,499, forward strand.
ACCTGGTCGATCATGGTCAGTTCACTGATGTGCCTGAAGCGTTCTTTTTCGAACACCTGGAAAAGTGCTATCCGCATCTGTTCGGCGAGCAATTGCCGCTGCAACTGGGTGACATGCAGAGCGATTTGAGTCGCGCCTGATCCGGCGTATGCTGCCTGCGCATTTATTCAAAAAGAGGCGGTCATGCTGAAGATCTGGGGTCGGAAAAACTCGTCGAATGTCAGAAAGCCGTTGTGGGCCGCCGAAGAACTGGGCCTGGCCTATGAAGCCATCGATGCCGGCGGTGCCTTTGGCGTGGTCGACACGCCTGAGTACCGTGCGATGAATCCCAACGGCCGCGTGCCGGTGATCGAAGACGACGGCTTCGTGCTGTGGGAATCCAACACGATCGTGCGTTACCTGATGGCCCGTCATGCCAGCGGCACTGCCTGGTATCCGACGGACCTGCAGGCCCGTGCTTGTGCCGAAAAGTGGATGGACTGGACCACTTCAAGTTTTGCCGCGCCGTTCCGCACCGTGTTCTGGGGCGTGTTGCGCACCCCGCAAGACCAGCAGGACTGGCCAGCCATCAAGGCCGCGATCAAGGAGTGTGACAACTTGCTGTCGATGGCCGATCAAGCGCTGGCGGCTAAACCGTACCTGTCCGGCGATGAGATCGGCATGGGCGACATTCCCTTGGGCAGTTTCATTTATGCCTGGTTCGAGATGCCGATCGAGCGCGCGTCACAGCCTCATCTCGAAGCCTGGTACGCGCGGTTGAAACAGCGTTCGGCCTATCGCAAAGCCGTCATGACCGCGTTGACTTAATACTCACTATCGACACGCTTGACTGTACTTGTGTGGCGGCGACAAGCACCATTGCGCTCATGCGCCGCGGTTGCATTGCTCGCCGCCCGCTCTTATTTATTCCTTTCTCCCTTCTTGGTGCGTAAATCCGATATGAGTTCCGCTCTGTCCATCCGGCAGCTAACCAAAACCTACGGCAACGGTTTCCAGGCCTTGAGTGGTATCGATCTGGACGTTGCCGAAGGTGACTTTTTCGCCTTGCTCGGCCCCAACGGCGCCGGCAAATCCACAACCATCGGCATTCTCTCGACCCTGGTGAACAAGACCAGCGGAACAGTGAATATCTTTGGTCACGACCTGGACAAGGAACCGGCGGCGCTCAAGCGCTGCATTGGTGTGGTGCCCCAGGAATTCAACTTCAACCAGTTCGAAAAGACGTTCGACATTGTCGTGACCCAGGCCGGTTACTACGGCATCCCGGCGAAAATCGCCAAGGAACGCGCCGAGCAGTACCTGACCCAACTGGGCCTGTGGGACAAGCGCGATGTGCCGTCGCGCTCCCTGTCCGGTGGCATGAAGCGCCGACTGATGATCGCCCGTGCGCTGGTTCACGAACCGCGCCTGCTGATCCTCGATGAACCGACGGCGGGGGTGGACATCGAATTGCGTCGCTCGATGTGGACCTTCCTCACTGAACTGAACAAGAAGGGCATCACCATCATCCTCACCACCCACTACCTGGAAGAGGCTGAGCAGTTGTGCCGCAATATCGGCATCATCGACCACGGCACCATTGTCGAGAACACCAGCATGAAGCAGTTGCTCAGCCAACTGCATGTCGAAACCTTCCTGCTGGATCTGAAGAACACGTTGCAAGTGGCGCCGCAGTTGCTCGGTTACCCGGCCAAACTGATCGACAGCCATACCCTGGAAGTCCAGGTCGACAAGGCCATGGGCATTACCGCGCTGTTTACCCAATTGGCGCAGCAGAACATCGAAGTGTTGAGCCTGCGTAACAAAACCAATCGCCTCGAGGAGTTGTTCGTGTCTCTGGTGGAGAAAAATCTGTCGAAGGTGGCGGTATGAGTTCCGAGCTGCAACCCAACCTCGTTGCCCTCAATACCATCGTTTACCGTGAGGTCAAACGCTTCACCCGGATCTGGCCGCAGACCCTGCTGCCGCCGGCCATCACCATGGTTCTGTACTTCGTGATCTTCGGCAATCTGATCGGTCGGCAGATCGGCGACATGGGTGGCTTCACTTATATGGAGTACATCGTGCCGGGGCTGATCATGATGTCGGTGATCACCAACTCCTACGGCAACGTGGTGTCGAGTTTCTTTGGCAGCAAGTTCCAGCGCTCCATCGAAGAATTGATGGTGTCGCCGGTGTCGCCGCATACGATTCTGATCGGCTACACCCTGGGCGGCGTGCTGCGGGGGTTGATGGTCGGGATCATCGTGACCCTGCTGTCGCTGTTCTTCACCAAGCTGCAGGTGCATCATCTGGGCGTGACCGTTCTGGTGGTGGTGCTGACGGCGACGATCTTCTCGCTGCTGGGCTTCATCAACGCGGTATTTGCGCGCAACTTCGATGACATCTCGATCATCCCGACCTTCGTGCTGACACCGCTGACCTACCTGGGCGGGGTGTTCTACTCGATCAGTTTGCTGCCACTGTTCTGGCAGACCGTGTCGCTGGCCAACCCGGTGCTGCACATGGTCAACGCCTTCCGTTACGGCATCCTCGGTGTGTCGGATATCAAGATCAGCGTGGCGATCACCTTCATGCTCATTGCGACCGTTGTGCTGTACATCGGTTGTGCGCGGCTGCTGGTGAGTGGGCGTGGGATGCGTACCTAGGAGCGACCGCGTCGCCTGCTTCGCGAGCAGGCTCGCTCCCACATTGGTTTTGTGTCGATCGCAAAATAGGTGGGCAACGCCAATCAGTGTGGGAGCGAGCCTGCTCGCGATGGCGTCAGCATAAACACCGCAAAAAGAAACGGCCTCCCAAGCGGAGGCCGTTTTGCTTTCTCACATTCGACTTTGCTTACGCCGCTTCCACTGCCGACTCACCCACCAGCGCCAATACATCATCACCAGGCAATAGGCCAGCGCCCCAAGCACCAACCCCGTTACCACCGAGCCAAGCAAGAACGGTTGCCACAGGCTCGAGAGTTCGCCGCTGATCCATTCCCAGGTCAGTTCGTCCGGCAGGCTCCTGGCGGGGACGTCCATCAGCCAGGCGCCAGTCTGGTATGTGCAGAAGAACACCGCCGGCATGGTGATCGGGTTGGTCAGCCAGACCAGGCTGACGGCAATCGGCATGTTGCCGCGCACCACGATGGAGAGGGTGGCCGCCAGCAGCATTTGCAGCGGGATGGGCAGGAACGCCGCGAACAGTCCGACCGCCATGGCCCGGGCCACGGAATGGCGATTGAGGTGCCAGAGGTTCGGGTCATGCAGCAGGGTGCCGAGAAAGCGTAAGGATTTGTGTTCCCTGATGCTGGTCGGGTCTGGCATGTAACGTTTGAATAAGCGCCGGGGCATAAGGCTTCTCGGTCGGTTAAGGCGGCAAGTATGTCTGGATTCTACGAACCGCCCATTCAGATTTTGTGACAATTGTTAACGACGTACGTGCGGCGCGCCGGCTAAGCCTAGGGAGGGGACTCTCAAGGACGGGCTTATGCGCACAGGGATGATGGCGCTGGCGTTGGGTTTGCTGGCCCTGCGTTTTTTACCGGCGTTACCGCCGGCAGGGTTGTGGCTGTTGTTGCCGGTAGTGGGATTGATGCTGCTGCCGTTTCGCACCTTTCCCCTGGCATTTTTGTTGTTCGGTTTCAGTTGGGCTTGCGCGAACGCCCAGTGGGCGCTGAATGATCGCCTGCCGCTGAATCTCGATGGCGAGACTCGCTGGGTCGAAGGCCGTGTGACGGGTTTGCCGCAGCAGGCCGAGGGCGTGGTGCGTTTCGAGCTGACGGACAGTCAGTCCCGTCGCACCAAGCTGCCTCGGCACCTGCGTCTGGCCTGGTATGGCGGGCCGCCCGTCAACAGTGGCGAGCATTGGCGGCTGGCCGTCAAATTGAAGCGTCCTGCCGGGTTGCTCAACCCGCGTGCGTTCGATTATGACGCCTGGTTACTGGCCCAACGCATCGGCGCCACCGGGACCGTCAAGGACGGCCAGAGGCTGAGGGAGGCGCAATGGGCCTGGCGCGATGGCATCCGTCAGCGCTTGCAAGCAGTGGATGCCCAAGGGCGAACGGGGGCGCTGACGGCGTTGGTGCTGGGGGATGGCGCCGGGCTGAGCCGCGAAGACTGGCAGGTGTTGCAAGACACCGGCACCGTGCATCTGCTGGTGATTTCCGGGCAACACATTGGTTTGCTGGCAGGGTTGGTGTATCTGCTGATCGTCGGGCTGGCTCGTTATGGTGCGTGGCCCAAGGGCTTGCCGTGGCTGCCATGGGCGTGCGGGCTGGCGTTCGTGGCGGCGCTCGGTTATGGGCTGCTGGCCGGCTTCGAGGTGCCGGTGCGTCGGGCCTGCCTGATGATCGGTCTGGTGCTGTTGTGGCGGCTACGGTTTCGTCACCTCGGCGCATGGTGGCCGCTGTTGCTGGCGCTTGACGGCGTTTTGCTGCTGGAGCCGCTGGCGAGCCTGCAACCGGGTTTCTGGTTGTCCTTCGCGGCAGTAGCGGTACTGATCTTCACCTTTGGCGGACGATTGGGGCCGTGGCGTTGGTGGCAAACCTGGACCCGCGCCCAATGGCTGATCGCGATCGGTCTGGGCCCGCTGCTGTTGGTGCTGGGGTTGCCGATCAGTCTCAGCGGGCCGCTGACGAACCTGTTGGCGGTGCCCTGGATCAGTCTGGTGGTGTTGCCGCCGGCCTTGCTCGGAACGCTGTTGTTGCCTGTTCCTTATGTGGGCGAAGGGTTGCTGTGGTTGGCCGGCGGTCTGATCGACCTTCTGTTCAGAGGGTTGGTGTTGGTGGCTGGGCAATTACCCGCGTGGGTGCCGGCGGCGGTCCCGTTGTGGGTATGGGCGCTCGGCACGCTGGGGGCGTTTCTTCTGTTGCTGCCCAGAGGCGTGCCGTTGCGCCCGTTGGGCTGGCCGATGCTGCTGTTGCTGGTTTTTCCGCCCCGGCACACGTTGCCTGAAGGCATGGCCGAGGTCTGGCAGCTGGATGTCGGCCAGGGATTGGCCATCCTGGTGCGTACTCGCGATCACACCCTGCTGTATGACGCCGGGCCACGGTTCGGCGATATCGACCTGGGGGAGCGGGTGGTGTTGCCATCATTGCGCAAACTGGGCGTGGACGGCCTCGATCTGATGCTGATCAGCCATGCCGATGCCGATCATGCCGGCGGTGCGCGAGCGATTGCCAACGCAATACCAGTGAAGCAAGTACTGAGTGGCGATCACCTGGCCCTGCCAGACGAACTGCACGCCGAGGGCTGCGAGAGCGGTCAGCAATGGGCCTGGGACGGCGTGAAGTTCCAACTCTGGCAGTGGCCGTCAGCCAGCGAGAGTAATCAGAAATCCTGCGTGCTGCAGATCGAAGCCAACGGCGAACGGCTGCTGCTGACCGGCGATATTGATAGCGCGGCCGAGCGGGCGCTGCTCGACAGTCCAATGGCGGTGCCGACGGATTGGTTGCAGGCACCGCACCATGGCAGTCGCAGTTCGTCGTCGACGGCATTGCTCAGCGCCTTGCAACCCAAAGCGGTGCTGATTTCCCGTGGCAACGGCAATTCTTTCGGCCATCCCCATCCCACGGTCGTGGCGCGCTATCAAAAGCGCGGTGTGGCGATCTACGACAGCGCTGTGCAGGGTGCCATTCGTCTACAACTGGGACGCTTCGCACCGCCGTGGACGATGCTTCAGGAACGGCGTTTCTGGCGCGATCGGCCACCATTGAGCCAGTAACCCGCGTTATTAAAGCCCGACCGGATGCGACATCGCGGTCTTCGGTGCGTCCACCCCCTATGTTAGAGTGGCGCACTTTTTCGAGGGGACTGTCACTGTGTGGGAATTGGTCAAATCCGGCGGCTGGATGATGCTGCCGATCATTCTGAGTTCCATCGCGGCCATGGCGATCGTCGCCGAGCGTCTGTGGACCCTGCGTGCCAGCCGCGTGACCCCGGAGCACTTGCTCGGGCAGGTGTGGGTCTGGATCAAAGACAAGCAACTCAATAAAGACAAACTCAAGGAACTGCGCGCCAACTCCCCGCTGGGCGAGATCCTGGCCGCCGGTCTGGCGAATTCCAGGCATGGTCGCGAGATCATGAAAGAGTGCATCGAAGAGGCCGCTGCGCGAGTGATCCATGAACTCGAACGCTACATCAATGCCCTCGGCACCATTGCCGCCATGGCCCCGTTGCTGGGTTTGCTGGGTACGGTACTGGGCATGATCGATATTTTCAGTGCGTTCATGGGCACGGGCATGGGCACTAACGCCGCGGTTCTGGCCGGTGGTATTTCCAAAGCGCTGATCACCACCGCTGCTGGCCTGATGGTCGGCATCCCGGCCGTGTTCTTCCACCGCTTCCTGCAACGCCGGATCGATGAGCTGGTGGTGGGCATGGAGCAGGAAGCGATCAAACTGGTCGAGGTAGTGCAGGGCGACCGCGACGTGGATCTGGCCGAGGGTAAAGCGTGAAATTCCGTCGTAAACCGCGGGAAACGGTAGACATCAACCTCGCGTCGCTGATCGACGTGGTGTTTATCCTGCTGCTGTTTTTCGTCGTGACCACCACCTTCACCCGTGAAACCCAAATGCGCGTCGACCTGCCGGAAGCGGTCAGCGGTTCCCCGGCCGAAGACCAGCAGCTCAAGCAACTGGATATCGCCATCAGCGCCGAGGGGGTGTTCTCGGTCAACAACCAGTTGTTACCGAAGAACGACCTGACCAGCCTGATGGAAGCGCTACAGAAAGAATCCAACGGCGACACCAACCTGCCGCTGTCCATCAGCGCCGATGGCAAGACCCCTCATCAGTCCGTCATCACTGCCATGGACGCTGCCGGCAAGCTCGGTTTCAGCCATTTGCGCATGACCACTGTCGAGGCGGCGCCAGCGTCCTGATGGCCATGTCCGACCGATTGCTCGCCGCGTGGTATGCCGGTCATCCGGCCTTGAAGCTTTTACAGCCGCTTGAATGGCTGTATCGGCGTGTGGTCACCGGCAAGCGCAATCGCTTCCTGGCCGGCGAGGGCGAGATCTACCAACCGCCGGTGCCGTTGATCGTGGTCGGCAACATCACGGTGGGCGGCACCGGCAAGACGCCGCTGATTCTGTGGATGATCCAGCATTGCCAGCGCAGTGGTCTGCGGGTCGGCGTGGTCAGCCGTGGCTATGGCGCCAAACCTGCGCAACTGCCGTGGCGGGTCGAGGCGGATCAAGGCGCGGACGTGGCGGGCGATGAGCCGCTGTTGATCGTCCAGCGCACCGGCGTGCCGCTGATGATCGACCCGGACCGCAGCCGTGCGGTCAAGGCCTTGTTGGCGAGTGAGCCGCTGGACCTGATTCTCTCCGACGACGGCATGCAGCATTACCGGCTGGCCCGGGACCTGGAGCTGGTGCTGATCGATGCCGCTCGAGGCCTGGGCAACCAGCGTTGCCTGCCGGCCGGGCCGTTACGCGAACCGATCGAGCGCCTGCAAAGCGTCGACGCAGTGCTGTACAACGGCGCTGTCAGTGATCGTGAAGACGGCTTCGCCTTCCAGCTGCAACCCACGGCGCTGGTCAATCTGCACAGCGGCGAACGGCGTCCCCTCGACCACTTTCCTGCTGGCCAGGCCGTGCATGCCGTAGCCGGGATCGGCAACCCCAAGCGTTTCTTCACGACCCTCGAAACGCTACACTGGCGGCCAGTGCCCCATGCATTTGCCGACCACGCCGAGTACAGCGTGCAGGCCTTGAATTTCACACCGTCATTGCCAGTGGTGATGACGGAAAAGGACGCGGTGAAGTGCCGTGCCTTCGCCGCCGCCGATTGGTGGTACCTGGCGGTCGATGCTGTGCCATCGCCGGCCTTCGTGGCCTGGTTCGATACGCAGCTGATGCGCCTGTTGCCGGCTCGTCTTTTGCCTTAAATCCGTTTCTATCCAGGGAATGTTCATGGACACCAAATTGCTCGATATCCTCGCTTGCCCGGTCTGCAAAGGCCCGCTCAAGCTCAGCGCCGACAAAACCGAGCTGATCAGCAAGGGCGCCGGTCTCGCGTACCCGATTCGCGACGGCATCCCGGTGATGCTCGAAACTGAAGCGCGCACCCTGACCACCGACGAGCGTCTGGACAAATGACTACAGCCTTTACCGTTGTCATCCCATCACGTTTTGCCTCCACCCGCCTGCCGGGCAAACCGCTGCTGCTGATCGCCGGCAAGCCGATGATCCAGCACGTCTGGGAACAGGCGAGCAAAAGCAGCGCCCAGCGAATTGTTGTGGCTACCGACGATGCGCGTATCGTCGAGGTCTGCAAAGGTTTTGGTGCCGAAGTGGTGCTGACGCGCGAAGACCACAATTCCGGCACTGACCGTCTGGCCGAAGTCGCGGCGAAACTGGGCCTGGCCCCGGACGCCATTGTGGTCAACGTCCAGGGCGACGAGCCGTTGATTCCGCCGAGCGTGATCGATCAGGTCGCCGCCAACCTGGCCGCCCACACCGAAGCGCGCATGGCCACGTTGGCCGAGACGATCGAAGACGTGGAAACCCTGTTCAACCCCAACGTGGTCAAAGTGGTCAGTGACCTCAATGGCCTGGCACTGACCTTCAGTCGTGCCACTTTGCCATGGGCTCGGGACGCGTTCGCCAAAAGCCGCGAGCAAATGCCGGAAGGTGTGCCGTATCGCCGCCACATCGGCATTTACGCCTATCGCGCAGGTTTCCTGCAGGACTTCGTCACCTGGGGCCCGTGCTGGCTGGAAAACACCGAATCTCTGGAACAGCTGCGGGCGCTCTGGCACGGCGTGCGGATTCACGTCGCCGACGCGCTGATCGCACCACCCACCGGTGTCGATACGATTGAAGACCTCGAGCGCGTTCGTCGCCTGCTGGAGGCCTGATGCGGGTTCTGTTCGTCTGCCTGGGCAACATCTGCCGTTCCCCCACGGCCGAAGGCGTATTGCGGCACAAACTGCATGAGGCGGGGCTGGCCGGGCAAGTCGAAGTGGCTTCTGCCGGCACCGGTGACTGGCACGTCGGCAAGGCCCCGGACAAGCGCAGCCAGGCCGCGGCGAAACTGCGTGGCTACGACCTGTCCGCCCAGCGCGCTCAGCAAGTGACCCGCGCCGACTTCGCCACCTACGACCTGATTCTGGCGATGGACAACAGTAACCTGCGCCACCTCAAGGCCTTGCAACCAGCCAAGGGCAAGGCCGAGCTGGATTTGTTCCTGCGTCGCTATCAGTCGCAAATCGATGAAGTGCCGGATCCTTATTACGACGGCGACCAAGGCTTCGAACAGGTACTGGACCTGATCGAGCGCGCCAGCGATCTACTGGTGATCGAATTGAAGGGACGGTTATGAGTTTGCAGGTACAACCCCAGGTTTCGCTCAAGCCGTTCAACAGCTTTGGCGTGGACGTTCAGGCGCGGTTGTTTGCCGAGGCTCATAGCGACGCCGACGTGCGTGACGCTCTGGCCTATGGGGCGGAACATGAGGTCCCCGTGCTGGTGATCGGTGGCGGCAGCAATTTGCTGCTGACTGCTGATGTCCAGGCACTGGTACTGCGCATGGCCACACGGGGCATTCGCCTGCTGAGCGATGACGGCAATCAGGTGGTGATCGAAGCCGAGGCGGGCGAGCCGTGGCATCCGTTTGTACAACACACGTTGGCGCAAGGGTTGTCGGGACTGGAAAACCTAAGCCTGATTCCCGGCACCGTGGGCGCCGCACCGATGCAGAACATCGGCGCTTACGGCGTCGAGATAAAGGATATTTTTGCCGGCCTGACGGCCCTCGATCGCCAGACCGGCGAGCTGCGGGACTTCACGCTGGCCGAGTGCAACTTCGCCTACCGCGACAGTCTGTTCAAACAGGAACCGGGGCGGTGGGTGATTCTGCGGGTGCGTTTCACCCTCACGCGCACCGCGCACCTGCATCTGGAATACGGCCCGGTTCGCCAGCGCCTGACGTCGCTGGGCATCGATCACCCGACGCCCACCGATGTCAGCCAGGCCATTTGCAGCATTCGCAACGAAAAGCTCCCGGACCCGGCGGTGCTCGGTAATGCCGGCAGCTTCTTCAAGAATCCGTTGGTGCCAGCTGCACTCGTGGCGCAACTCAAGGGTGAATACCCGGATCTGGTGGCGTATGCGCAACCCGACGGGCAAATGAAACTGGCAGCGGGCTGGCTGATCGAGCGGGCCGGCTGGAAAGGCTTTCGCGACGGTGATGCCGGCGTGCATAAATTACAGGCGCTGGTGCTGGTCAACTACGGCACCGCAACGGGCCTGCAATTGCTGAATCTGGCGCAGCATATTCAAAAAGACATTTCAGAACGTTTCCACGTCGACCTGGAAATGGAGCCCAACCGGTATTGAGGCTACGCTTTCAAGGTTGATTCCAAAGCCCTGCACAACGTCCATTGTGCAGGGCTTTTTTGTTAATGCTGGGTTAACTTAGCGACCTAACGATGAAAGCATTTGCTCCACCAAAGGCCCGGTGCAGACGTCACCGTCCGCATAAGAGAGCCTGTTAGCCTGAGTCGATCTGCGTGTAGTGAACCGCCAACCCCAAGCGGCAGATTGCTCGACCCCATAACCTCTATAACTATGCGGGCGTGCCCATGATTACCCTGAAACTCAATGGTCAAGATCATCAACTCGATGTCACCGAGGACATGCCGCTGCTCTGGGCGATCCGTGACGTGGCCGGTTATAACGGCACCAAATTCGGCTGCGGCATGGGGCTGTGCGGTGCCTGCACCATTCATATCGACGGCGCGCCGGCGCGCAGTTGCATCACACCAATCGGCTCGGTAGTCGGCCAGAACGTCAGCACCATCGACAACCTGCACGCCGACCCGGTTGGCAAAGTCGTCCAGCAGGCCTGGCTCGACAGCGCCGTGGCCCAGTGCGGTTACTGCCAGGGCGGGCAGATCATGTCGGCCACCGCGTTGCTGAAAACCAACCCGAACCCCAGCGACGAGCAGATTGAAGAGGCGATGGTCGGCAACATTTGCCGTTGCGGCACCTACAACCGGATCAAGACCGCCATTCGTCAGGCATCCACTCACCTGAAGGAGGCCAAGGCATGAACCCGCTACCGAATGATTTTGCACTGAGCAACCTCAGCCGCCGCGGTTTCCTGAAAGGTGTGGGCGCCACCGGTGCGCTGGTGCTGGCAGCCAGTTGGGGCTGGCAGGACGCGTTTGCCGCCGAGAAAGAGAAGAAGTTCGGCGCCGATGGCATGCCCAACGGCTGGATCGATGATCCTAAGGTTTACGTCAGCATCGCCGCCGATGGCAGTGTGACCGTGGTTTGCAACCGCTCGGAAATGGGCCAGGGCGTGCGCACCAGCTTGACCATGGTGGTGGCCGATGAGCTGGACGCCGACTGGGCGCAGGTGAAAGTACAACAGGCACCAGGTGACGAAGTACGCTTCGGCAACCAGGATACCGACGGTTCGCGCAGCATGCGTCACTGGTACGAACCGATGCGCCGTTGTGGTGCTGCCGCGCGGACCATGCTTGAGCAAGCCGCTGCCGAGCAATGGAAAGTGCCGGTCAGCGAGTGCCGCGCGCAACTGCATAAAGTCATTCACCAACCGACCGGTCGCGAACTGGGCTACGGCGCGTTGGCCGCCGCTGCCAGTGCGCTGGCGGTGCCGGCCCGTGATAGCCTGCGGCTCAAGCAGCCCTCGGAATTCCGTTACATCGGCAAAGAAGGCACCAAGGCCATCGACGGTGCGGACATCGTCAATGGTCGCGCGGTCTACGGCGCCGATGTGCGTTTCGACGGTATGCTCTTTGCCACCATCGCGCGTCCAGCGGTCTATGGCGGCAAGGTCAAATCCTTCGATGCCAGCGCCGCGATGAAAGTCCCGGGGGTGATCAAGGTCCTGCAAGTCGAAAGTCGTCCGCTGCCGTCCGAGTTTCAGCCCCTGGGTGGTGTGGCCGTGGTGGCCAGCAATACCTGGGCGGCGATCAAGGGCCGCGAAGCGTTGACAATCGAGTGGGATGACGGCCCTCACGTCAGTTACGACTCGATCGCCTACCGCAAGGAACTTGAGGCGGCGTCCCTTGAACCTGGCAAAGTGGTGCGCAATACCGGCAACATTGACCAGGCTTTGAGCGCTGCCGACACTACTCTGGAAGCATCCTATTACCTGCCGCACCTGACACAATCGCCGATGGAGCCGATGGTCGCCATCGCCCGTTTCAAGGACGGCGTATGCGAAGCCTGGGCCCCAAGCCAGGCGCCGCAGGTCACCCGCGAACGGATCGGCGAGCGCCTCGGCATTCCATTCGATAACGTCACGTTCAATGTCACCTTGCTCGGCGGCGGTTTCGGTCGAAAATCCAAGCCGGACTTCATCATCGAGGCGGCGATCCTGGCCAAGGAGTTCCCGGGTAAGGCGGTGCGGGTGCAATGGACCCGTGAAGACGACATCCACCACTCGTATTTCCACACCGTGTCTGCCGAATACCTGAAGGCCAGCCTGAACAAGGACGGCCTGCCATCTGGCTGGCTGCACCGCACGGTGGCGCCGAGCATCACCGCGCTGTTCGCGCCGGGTATGAACCATGAGGCGGCTTTCGAGCTGGGCATGGGCTTTACCAACATGGCGTATGCGATCCCCAACGTGCGCCTGGAGAACCCTGAAGCGGCGGTCCACACGCGGGTCGGCTGGTATCGTTCGGTGTCGAACATTCCCCACGGCTTTGCGATTCAGAGCTTTGTCGATGAACTGGCCCACAAGGCTGGCCAGGATCCGCTCAAGTACCAGATCAAGTTGCTTGGCCCGGACCGTCAGATCGATCCGCGCACCTTGAGTGAAGAATGGAACTACGGCGAATCTCCCGAGCGTTATCCGATCGATACCGCACGGATGCGCACCGTGCTGGAAACTGCTGCCAAAGCCGCCGGTTGGGGGCGTGAGTTGCCCAAGGGGCGAGGCCTGGGCCTGGCGGTGCATTACAGCTTTGTCACTTATGTGGCAGCGGTGATCGAAGTCGAAGTCAAAGACGATGGCACCTTGATCGTGCACAAGGCCGACATCGCCGTGGACTGTGGCCCCCAGATCAATCCCGAGCGGATTCGCTCGCAGTTCGAAGGCGCCTGCGTCATGGGCCTGGGCAACGCGGTGCTGGGGGAAATCAGCTTCAAGGAGGGCAAGGTTCAGCAGGACAACTTCCACATGTACGAGGTGGCGCGCATGTCGCTGGCGCCGAAGGAAGTCGCCGTGCACCTGGTCACGCCACCGGGCAATGTACCGTTGGGCGGAGTCGGTGAGCCGGGCGTGCCGCCGATTGCGCCAGCGCTGTGCAACGCGATATTCGCTGCCACCGGCAAGCGCATCCGTAACCTGCCGGTGCGCTATCAGTTGCAAGGCTGGCAAAAGGCTGAAGCCTGATGGACAGCGTCGATCTGAACGTCCTGCGCAGCGTGCTGCAATGGCGCCGCGCCGGTCAGCGGGTGATGTTGTACAGCGTGGTCCAGACCTGGGGCACCGCGCCCCGGGCACCGGGTGCCATGCTGGCCTTGCGTGAAGACGGCGTGGTGATTGGTTCGGTGTCCGGTGGCTGTGTCGAGGATGACCTGATTGCCCGGCTGCACGATGGCCGTATCCCGGCCGATGGGCCGCCGGTGCAGTTGATTACTTATGGCGTCACCCGTGAGGAGGCTGCACGGTTTGGTTTGCCGTGCGGCGGCACGTTGCGCCTGACCGAGGAGCGCGTCGGCGATCCGGCGTGGGTCGCCCAATTGCTGGCGCGCTGCGAGGCGCATGAAATCGTGGCTCGCTCGCTGGATATTGCGACCGGTGAAGTGATCTTGCAGCCGGCGAACAAGAGCGATGTGCTGAGTTTTGACGGCAACACACTGCGTGCCATTTACGGCCCGCGTTGGCGGTTGCTGCTGATCGGCGCGGGGCAGCTATCACGGTATGTCGCCGAGATGGCGCGGCTGCTGGATTTCGAAGTGCTGATCTGCGATCCGCGCACCGAGTTCGTCTACGGCTGGGAAGAGCAACACGGTCGCTTCGTCCCGGGCATGCCCGACGAGGCGGTGCTGACCATCCAGACTGACGAACGCACCGCCATCGTCGCGCTAACCCACGATCCGCGCCTGGATGACATGGCGCTGCTCACGGCGCTGGACTCCAAGGCATTTTATGTCGGTGCGCTGGGCTCGCGGGTCAACAACCAGAAGCGCCGGGACAACCTGGCTCAGCTAGGTTTGTCACCACAGGCCATCGAGCGCTTGCACGGGCCGATCGGTTTGCACATCGGCAGCCATACACCGGCGGAAATCGCCTTGTCGCTGCTGGCCGAAATTGTGGCGATCAAGAACGGCGTCGGGCTGAAACAGAAGAGGCCGTTACAGGAGAGCGTATGAGCGACTCCATCGGGGTTATCGTGATGGCCGCCGGGCAGGGCAGTCGGTTTCGACAGGTGGCGGGTGACGATAAGGACAAGCTGCTGGTGGATTGCACCGCTCGTGACGGCGTCACCGTGCACTCGGTGATCGAGCAGGTGCTGGTGAATCTGCCGGCCGCGCTTGAGAAACGCGTGCTGGTGACCACGGCGGAGCGCCCGCAAGTGATTCGCATGGCGCAGGCCTATGGTTGCGAGATCGTGCGGATCGAGTCGACGGGGCTGGGCGACAGCATTGCGGCGGGTGTGGCGGCATGCTCGCAACTCGATGGCTGGCTGATCATGCTGGGGGATATGCCGTTTATCCTGCCGTCCAGCATTGAGCAGGTTGTTGCGAATATTGCCGATGATGCCATCAGCGTGCCGGTGCACGAGGGACAGTATGGGCACCCAGTGGGGTTCGGGCGAAGCTTCGGTCCGGAATTGATGGCGTTGACAGGTGATCAAGGCGCCAAGTCGCTATTCGTACAGGCGAGGGTGGTCGAGGTGGCGGTGGAGGATCCCGGGGTGTTATGGGATGTGGATGTGCCTGAGACGCTGGTTTTTCAATAACGGTTGTCAGCGGGATTGCATTCGCACTTTCCTCGGAATAATCGGCTCTTCCTTTCGCCCATTCGTATTTATCGATGGGTGCCAGATATAAAACTCGTTATTCAGCGGGTTCTATCCGACATACGATCATGTGGTGTGTGGTGTTCACAGTTGGGGTGAACATCCGGTCAGTACTCATTAGAAAAAGAGCCTAGATGATAAAGCACTATATGGATGCGTCGGTCAGTGTCAGTCCTTTGGAGCTGGACAGTGATATTCAGGAGTTGGGGGCATTGGAGCGGGCATTAAGTTCTGCAGATGTTTTTCAACCTGTTCCGCGTTATGTCAAAACACTTCGAGAACTTAGAAAAGCGTCGCAAACAATTAGTTGTCATCGCGACGAGATCAAGTTCGGGGTCACTTTTGGAGAACGTTTGAAAGAACTGGGTGACGACTTCGGTTTGTCCCCGAAGCACTTTTCGGTCAATACCAGTGGCTCACCGCTGCTCATCAAGGAGCAGGTCGGAGAACACCTGATTTCGCCCACTCATTTTGAAAACGGTGCGTATTTCAGCCACCCCCATGCCGATCATCAGCTCGATCACTCGGCGCAGGATTTGCCTTCGATCAAGATTGGACAGTATGTGCGTTTTGGTCGTAACGCTGCGGTCAATGCCGGCGGCGATGTGGATATAGGCGATGGTGTCTGGCTATCGCCGGGAAGTCAGTTACTGCGTCAGGACCATGACCCGTATGGTCGGCTCTCCATCGGCTCGCGGACTGTCGCGATGACGCGCCTGCCACCGGTGCGACTGTGCGATTACGCGTGGGTCGGGCGTGAAGCGATTGTGGGCTGGAACGCGGATTACCTGGGTAAGGCGAGCATCGTCGGAATCCGTTCCTTCCTCAATACATGGGTCGGCGATTATTCCATCGTTGGCGATCAGGGAAAGATCCTGCAATACCTGCCGTTCAAGGCTCACCTCATGGAAACCTACCAGCCGTCGATCGAGCAGACGCTGCAAGTCAGCGATTGGGCCGCGATCAATTCGGACTGGTTGATGATCTACCGTGACAGCCCGAAGCGCGAGACGCCGACATTGCCGGCACCACTGGCGGAGTATCTCGACACGCCGGGCAAAAAGTCCGTATTGCTGATTGCCCCATCCGATAACGCTCAGCTTCAAGCGTTCGGCCAGCACAGCCTGGATGTCATTTCCAGTTCCCGGCAGCCGTTTGCCCATCACTTGCAGTGGGCTCAGGACTACGGCCATAAGCAGCTCAGGTTGCGCGCCGATCTGGATTTTTCGAGGTTGCCATTCGCCTCGGCCGGCGACTTTCACTATCGCCGTCGATTGGGTTACTCACTGATTGTCGCCAACAGTTCGCCTGTCGAGGCCGAGCCTTGCCGAGTCTATGTCAATGAACTGGCCCGGGTGCTGGCGACGCAGGCACTGTTGTTGGTGCCCATTACGGATGTGTTGCAGACGCAACTGTCTGTGTATCAAGACTTGTTCCATCTGCAAGGGGAAGTCGAGTTCGACGGAGCCTCTTTCATGTTAATGAAGAAGATCTAACGGAGGCGTCAATGCCGTACTTATTACTTTCACTCGCTGCCGTGTTCTGGGGCGGTAATTATGTCGTCGGCAAGTTGATGGTGGTGGACGTTGATCCGGTGCTGCTGTCGCAACTTCGATGGCTGATTACCAGCGCTTTACTACTGCTGGTTAACTATAAAGCCGTGATCGCCAGTTTGCCGGCCGCACGTAAGTCATGGTTGACCCTGGTTATGTTGGCGATCTGTGGCCAAGTTATATTTCCGCTGACCTTATATATCGGTTTGCAATACACCAGTTCGTTGAATGCGGCGATTTACCTGTCGGCCACGCCGTGTCTGGTACTGGCCCTCAACCGTTTCGTTTTCAGTGATTTCATCTCCAGGTCGAATATGCTTGGGGTGGTCATCAGTACGGTGGGTGTGTTCTGGCTGGTGACGATGGGGCATCTGTCCGATTTGAGCTTCCTGGAAGGCTTCAACAAAGGCGATTTCTGGACCATGGCCTCGGCTTCCAGTTGGGCTGTCTATTGCTCCTTTTTGCGGACGAAGCCAAAAAACATCGCCGGCAATGCGTTCGTGACGTATTGCGCGGTGGTGGGGGCGCTGTGCCTGATTCCGTTCAGCCTGGGTATTTGGGTGTTGCACCCTGATCTGACGTTCAACCTGGGGCAGGGCGCTGCACCGTGGCTGGGCCTGGCGTATCTGGTGATCTTCCCGTCCTGGCTGTCGTACTTGTTCTGGAGCAAAGGTATCGGTGAAATCGGTGCCACCCGTGGTGAGATCTTCACTCACTTGGTGCCACTGTCCGGTGGGCTGTTCAGTATCGTGTTCCTCGACGTGCAACTGCACGCCTATCACCTGGTCAGTCTGGTGCTGATTGTATTTGGGGTGATCCTCTGTTCCATTAAAAGGCGGGCACCGGTGGTACTGCGCACGGAGGCGGCTTGATGGACAGAATCATCGATTCGGTCGACCGTCACGGTGTGCGGTGGGTGGGGGTTGTGCAGGGCAAGGGGGCATCGGCTACGGTCTGGCAGGTCGAAGATGCCGAAAGTTCTCAGGTGTTGGCTGTGCGATTCATGCGTAGCAAGCAATCCTGGGAGCAATTCAAAAGCAATTTGTCCTTGGTAGCGGTGCCGCTTGAAGCGCTTTCATTGATGACCTTTAACGTGCCGCTGCGGCCCGCACGGGATGCCGTGTGCATGGTGAGCGGTTTTGGTTACACGCATCGCTCGGTCAATGGTCTGCCCATGCCCCAGAGGTCCTCGCCGGACTGGTACTACAAAGGTAACGGCAAAGGGTTGGTGGCCGCTTCCCGGGCGATCAAGTCACCGTGTCATGCCAGTGGCGCGGGAATCGAGATCGAGTATGCCTGTGTGTACCTCATCGACGACTGCCGAAATCCCCGCTATATCGGTTACACCTTGGCGGTGGACTTTTCTGACCCGGTGCTGCGTCATACTCAACCCGGGCTGGCTGGTCTCTCCAAGTTGCGCAATACCGCGTTGTGCCACGAGCTGGTGATCGCAGAACCACCGCGCTACTCAGTGGTGAGGAGTTCGATTGTCCGGCGTGGTGAAACCGTGTGGGACAAACAGTCGCTATTAGGGCTGGATCAGTTGATGTTTGCCAAACGTGAACTCGAAGCCCTGTTGTTCCAGCATGAAGAGCTTTGCGAGCCCGGTACGGTTCACTATGTTTTGCTCGGTGCCTCGTTAAGCACCGACAAGGATGCCTTCGAGTTGCAGCACGGTGACGTCATTCGGGCGAGCAGCCAGGAGGATGGACTGCAACTGTCCAACCTCTTCGAGGACGAGGTGGTGCGGCAATCGTGTAACTGCTGACGGGGGCCCGGCCCGTTACCTTTCCGTCAGCGGTAAGCGGGCCGGTTTTTCGAAGTCCAGCACCCATTGCGCAAGCGCTCTGGGGGCTGGTTTGCCAGGGTGATCGAAAAACACGAATTCGGTGGTCAGCGAGGCATATGAACCACTCAGGAAATATGTTTGCACCTGGTCACTGCGGCAGCACGAATCGACCAGTGACAACGGCACCAGGGCAACGCCCACGCCGTTGATCACATTAGAAAACAACAGCGGATAAGAGCCACATTCGATGATTTTTTCCGGGGTGATATTGCCCATCATGAATAGTTCGTCGAGATTACGTTGCGAAGCGCTGCGCCGGCTGTTGACCAGGAACACTTGGCCACTGAACGCTTTCAGGTCCTGGATGGCGGGGTGTGCTGCGCTGTAGATCAAGGCCAGCGGATCGTTGAACAGCGTTACCCGGCGATAATGCGAAGGTGCAAAGCCTGCGCCGACAATCACTGCGTCGAGCTTGCCGGCCTCAAGATCCTTGAGCAGCGACTGTGTATTTCCAATGCTGACATCCACTGCCAGCCCGTCGGGATTGGCAACGATGCTTTGCAACAGGTTCTGGCGAGTAATAGTGAGGTTTTCGATGACACCCAAACGCACCCGTGTTTCGGTTTTTGTCTGGCTCAGGCTGGCTTGAGCGCGAGCAACCAGTTCGAGGATTTGTGAGGCATAGGCATAGAGCTCCTTGCCTGGCTCCGTCATCGTGATACCGCGACCGGAGCGTTCGAACAGCTTGGTATCGAGCCGTGATTCGAGTGTCTTGATGCGGAAGGAAATACTGGATTGAGCGCGGTTTAACCTGATCGCTGCTTGTGTGACGCTGCCGTAGTCAACAATCGCTTTGAAAGCGTCCAGTTCAGCAATTTCCATAGTCACGCACTCTTTGCTCCATAACGGGCCGAAGGCTTTCGGGCCGTGGCAGGACCTACTTTGAAACCTGCACCGCTCTATTCTGCACGTTGCACAGCTCTTTCGTAATACTTGCTTACAAATATTTAAGCGGGTGTTTAGCGAGGAACGCAATCGCCTCGGCAATAAACCGTTGCCAGGTAGCGACAGGCTTCAATTTCTATAAGCAAAAAAAGCCCCGCCTGGATCACCAGGCGGGGCTTTTTAGTGGCCGATGGAATTAGACGAGGGGTTTAGGCTCGTGCTCTTTTTCCTGGGCTTGCTCGTGTTGCTCTACCGCTTCTTGAACGGAGCGCGGTGCTTCGTCGATCACGGATTCAGCCGGTTCGGCAGCGACTTCAGCGGCCGGGGCAGGGACTGCCTCGACGACTTCAGCAACAACCGGTGCTGGCTCGGCAGCGGCCGGAGCAGCAGCGGCAGCCAGTTCGGCTTCTTTCTGCAGACGCTCGGCTTCACGCTTGCGACGACGTACTTCACGCGGGTCGTTCGGCGCACGGCCACTTGGGGTCAGAGCGTTGACAGGGGCGGCTTCAGCCACCGGTGCAGCCTCTTCGGCAACAATCGGCGCTTCAACAACCGCTGGAGCAGGCTCGGCAGCAGCAGCCACAGGCTCGGAGACCATGGCTTCAGCAGCCGGAGCTTCAGCGACTGGCGCTGGAGCTTCGACCGCTACAGGTGGCTCGGCAACCCAGTTGAACGTGGTTTGTTCTTCGCGAGCTTCACGCACCGGTTCAGCCGGCGCTTCAACCACAGGCTCGGTAGCAGCCACTGGTTCAGCGACGACGGACGGTTCAGCGGCAGCTTCAACTTCAGGCTGTGCTTCACGAACCGGTGCCACTTCGATTTCCGGAGCGGCGGTGACGGCTACTGGCGTGGTCGCTTCAACCACTGGCGCTTCAACTGGAGCAGTTTCCAGTGTGGCGGCAGTAGCGCGTTCGGCTTGCTCGTTGGCTTGTGCTTCGGCAGGCGCGCTGATCACGGAGCTGGCAACGGCAGCGGTAACCGCCAGGCCGGCGGCCAGATCGGCAGCGCTTGGCGCTTCGGCGTTTTCAGCCGATTCGGACTCTTCCGAACCTTCGATCACGTTGCCATTGGCATCGCGTTGACGTTCACGACGGTTGCTGCGACGACGCTGGCCACGGGAGCGGCGGCGTGGACGATCGCCTTCGGCGCCTTCCTGACCGTCTTCCTGCAGTTGCTCTTCGTTGGCTGGCAACTCTTCTTCGGCAACGGCGGCAGCGGCTTGCTCGGTGCGTGGTTGACGTTCTTCACGCGGTGGGCGTGGAGCGCGTTCTTCGCGTGGCTGACGGGCCGGACGCTCTTCAGCGTTGGCAGCGGCGGCCGGAGCGGCATCCAGAGGCTCACGCAGTTCACGAACCGGGCGTTCTTCACGCTCGCCACGAGGCTTGCGATCTTCACGCGGGGCGCGCGGTGCACGTTCTTCACGAGGGGCGCGTGGTGCACGCTCTTCACGTGGAGCGCGTTCTTCGCGGGCGACTGCCGGAGCTTCTTCGCGGGCTTCGCGCGGCTCACGTGGTGCGCGTTCTTCACGCGGTGCACGTTCCTCACGAGGCTTGCGTTCATCATCGCGGCGACCGTTACGGTTGCGGCTCTGCTGACGACCGTTGCGACGCTCTTCGTTGCGAGCAGGGCGTTCGGTGACTGGCTTTTCAACCACAACCGGCGCGGCAGGCTCTTCCTTGGTCGCGAACAGGCTGACCAGCGACTTCACCAGGCCTTTGAACAGGCTTGGCTCAGGCGCGGCGGCCGGTGCAGCCACCGGAGCGGCGACGACTTCGGTTGGAACCGGAGCGTTGGCGCGGGCCGGAGCGGTCTTGACCGCGGCTTCCTGGCGAACCAGGGTGCGGGTCGCGGCGGCTGGCTGGACTTCTTCGACTTCGGCAGCGGCGGCAGCGATTTCGTAGCTGGACTGGTTGATGCTGGCTTCCGGGCTGTCATCGCGCAGACGCTGAACTTCGAAGTGCGGCGTTTCGAGGTGATCGTTCGGCAGAATGACGATGCGGGCACGGGTGCGCAGTTCGATCTTGGTGATCGAGTTGCGTTTTTCGTTGAGCAGGAACGCAGCCACCGGGATTGGCACTTGTGCGCGAACTTCGGCGGTACGGTCTTTCAGAGCTTCTTCTTCGATCAGGCGCAGAATCGCCAGCGACAGCGATTCAACGTCACGGATGATGCCGGTGCCGTTGCAACGCGGGCAGACGATGCCACTGCTTTCGCCCAGCGATGGACGCAGGCGCTGACGGGACATTTCCAGCAGGCCGAAGCGCGAGATGCGACCGACTTGCACGCGAGCGCGGTCGGCTTCCAGGCATTCGCGGACTTTCTCTTCCACGGCGCGCTGGTTCTTGGCAGGGGTCATGTCGATGAAGTCGATGACGATCAGGCCGCCGATGTCGCGCAGGCGCAACTGACGGGCGATTTCTTCGGCGGCTTCAAGGTTGGTCTGCAGGGCGGTTTCTTCGATGTCGCTGCCTTTGGTGGCGCGCGCCGAGTTGATGTCGATGGACACCAGGGCTTCGGTCGGATCGATGACGATGGAGCCGCCGGAAGGCAGTTCGACGACACGCTGGAAGGCGGTTTCGATCTGGCTTTCGATCTGGAAACGGTTGAACAGCGGAACGCTGTCTTCGTACAGCTTGATCTTGCTGGCGTACTGCGGCATCACCTGGCGAATGAAGGTCAGGGCTTCGTCCTGGGCTTCAACGCTGTCGATCAGCACTTCGCCGATGTCCTGGCGCAGGTAATCGCGGATGGCGCGGATGATCACGTTGCTTTCCTGGTAGATCAGGAATGGCGCGGAACGATCCAGCGAAGCTTCTTTGATGGCGGTCCACAGTTGCAGCAGGTAGTCGAGGTCCCACTGCATTTCTTCGCTGCTGCGGCCAAGGCCGGCAGTGCGAACGATCAGACCCATGTCGGCCGGGGCAACCAGGCCGTTCAGGGCTTCACGCAGTTCGTTGCGCTCTTCACCTTCGATGCGACGGGAGATACCGCCGGCACGCGGGTTGTTCGGCATCAGCACCAGGTAACGACCGGCCAGGCTGATGAAGGTGGTCAGGGCGGCGCCCTTGTTGCCACGTTCTTCTTTTTCGACCTGAACGATGACTTCCTGGCCTTCGCTCAGGACGTCCTTGATGTTGACGCGGCCTTCGGGGGCTTTCTTGAAGTATTCGCGGGAGATTTCTTTGAGGGGCAGGAAGCCGTGGCGCTCAGAGCCGAAATCGACAAAGGCAGCCTCGAGGCTTGGTTCGATGCGAGTAATCCGGCCTTTATAGATATTGGCCTTCTTCTGCTCGCGTGCACCGGATTCGATGTCCAGGTCGTAGAGGCGCTGGCCATCTACCAGTGCAACACGCAACTCTTCGGGTTGAGTTGCGTTAATCAGCATTCTTTTCATGTAGTACCGTCGGTTTCCGGGCTGCCGGAAACGGCGTTCGGCACACACGACTTCTCACGGTCGGTGTCAGGTGCGTCAGGAGTGGTTGGCCACTCCAGTGTCTAGCGAACCCCGGCCAATTGGGCCGGTGTCGCGACGTACGCGTCCTGCTTGCTGTGGCTACTTAAGCACTCAGTCAGGAGGAGGAATCAACCGGCGGCTGTGGACGAGATGAAGCGTCTTGATAAAGCCTATTGCTACACAGTCCAGCGGTTGTGCATCTCCACCCTACACGTATCCCTGATAATTCGGGTGCTGCCGCGCGCAGAATCCGCAGCGGGTTGGCATTTACCGTGAGCTCCGAAAGGGGAGGTCACGCATCATGGCTAATTTAGGCGTTGTTTCCGAAGCCTTCGCTCGGGGTCGTTCGCAGCTGACTGCACTTTGTGAACTGGCCGTGAATATTTGCTCGGAAGGCGAGTGAAAACTCTGCTTTGCGGCATGATTCAGGCCTTATGTCACCTGCGCTTGTTACAACTGAAAACTCTGCCGTTACGTAGCGAAAGCCCCGTAGGACGGCCTCTCGTCCTCGTGAATTGCGTTGGTCAGGGCCGGTTTTTGACCGTTAGTCCGCTGTCCAGGCCACTTTTGGCGGCGTTCGCGACTATAGCAGCAATGATTAAGTGCTTCAATTCCATAAAAAATTGTTATCATCCGCGCCATGACGACTACTGCCCCTTCGACCCCAGGCGTACAACTGCTTGAGGTCTCGCCGGAATATGCCGGCCAACGTATTGATAATTTCCTTCTCGCTCGGCTCAAAGGCGTGCCCAAGACCTTGATTTACCGCATTTTGCGCAAAGGCGAAGTGCGGGTGAACAAAGGTCGGATCAAGCCCGAATACAAGCTGCAGGCGGGCGATATCGTGCGCGTGCCGCCGGTTCGCGTGCCTGAGCGCGACGAGCCTGTGCCGCTGGCCCAGGGGTTGCTGCAGCGGCTCGAGGCTTCGATTGTGTACGAAGACAAGGCGCTGATCGTGATCAACAAGCCTTGCGGCATCGCGGTTCATGGTGGTAGCGGCCTGACTTACGGGGTGATCGAAGCCTTTCGTCAGCTGCGTCCCGATTGCAAGGAGCTCGAACTGGTTCACCGTCTCGACCGTGATACGTCCGGGCTGTTGATGATCGCCAAGAAGCGCAGCATGTTGCGCCACTTGCACACGGCATTGCGCGGCGATGGCGTCGATAAGCGCTATATGGCGTTAGTCCGTGGTAACTGGGCGGCCTCGATCAAGCAGGTCCGTGCGTCGCTGGGCAAGAGTAATCTGCGCTCCGGCGAGCGCATGGTCGAGGTCGACGAGGAGGAGGGGAAGGAGTCCGTGACCGTGTTCAAGGTCCTGCGCCGCTTCGGCGACTTTGCCACCATGGTCGAGGCCAAGCCGATTACCGGCCGGACTCACCAGATCCGCGTCCATACTCTACATGCCGGGCATTGCATTGCCGGTGATACCAAGTACGGCGATGAGGGCTTCAGCAAGGAGATTCGCGATCTGGGTGGCAAGCGCCTGTTCCTGCACGCCTACATGCTGACTGTACCGCTGCCGGACGGCGGAGAGCTGAAATTGCAGGCCCCTGTCGACGAGATGTGGGCCAGGACCGTGGAGCGATTGAGTGCACCCATCTGATTACAAACTGCTGATTTTCGATTGGGACGGTACGCTCGCAGACTCCATTGGTCGGATTGTCGAGGCAATGCACGTGGCGTCCGAGCGCTCCGGCTTCCCGTTGCGCGATGATTTTGCCGTCAAAGGCATTATCGGACTCGGATTGCCGGAAGCGATTCGCACCTTGTATCCCGAGATCGGCGATGGCGAGCTGATGGCGTTCCGTGATTATTATGCGGAACACTACATTGCGGCGGAGGCTGTTCCTTCGCCGTTGTTCGAGGGCGTGCTCGAGTCGATGGAAGCGTTTCGTGCTGACGGCTATCACCTGGCGGTTGCCACCGGCAAGGCACGGCGTGGGCTGGACCGGGTGCTGAAAGCCCATGGCTGGGAAGATTATTTTGATGTCACCCGTGCGGCCGATGAAACGGCCAGCAAGCCCCATCCGTTGATGCTTGAGCAAATCCTCGCCCATTGCGAGGTTCGCCCGGAGCAGGCGCTGATGGTCGGGGATTCGTCCTTCGATCTGCAGATGGCGCGCAATGCCGGCATGGATTCGGTGGCGGTCAGCTATGGCGCGCAATCGATTGACGCGTTGAAGCTGTTCGAGCCGCGACTGACCATTGATCGTTTTTCAGAATTGCATGCCTGGCTGAGTCAGCGGGCTTAACGGTTTTTTGCTGGGGTAAATGTCATGACCGACGAATGGAAAGCGCCCGCCAAAGCGAGCGCAGAGAGCGGTGACGAGAAAAGCTGGAAGCTGCTGGAAAAGGCTCTGCTGGCCAGTGTGCAGGAGCATCGCCGGTCCCGTCGCTGGGGGATTTTCTTCAAGCTGCTGACCTTTGCATATGTGTTGGTTGCGTTGTTCTTGTTCACGCCGCTGATGGATGTGGAAAAAAGCGCTACTCGCGGTTCTGGTTACACGGCGCTGATCGATATAACCGGCATGATTGCCGAGAAAGAGCCGGCCAGTGCTGACAATATCGTCGGCAGTCTGCGTGCGGCCTTCGAGGACAAGAAGGTCAAGGGTGTGATCCTGCGGATCAACAGCCCGGGCGGCAGTCCGGTGCAGTCGGGTTATGTCTACGACGAGATCCGTCGTTTGCGCGGCCTGCATCCGGATACCAAGGTTTACGCGGTGATCTCGGATCTGGGGGCTTCCGGTGCCTATTACATCGCCAGCGCGGCGGATCAGATCTACGCCGACAAGGCGAGTCTGGTGGGTTCCATTGGTGTGACGGCGGCGGGTTACGGTTTTGTCGGCACCATGGAGAAGTTGGGTGTCGAGCGTCGTACCTACACCTCCGGTGAGCACAAATCGTTCCTCGATCCGTTCCAGCCTCAGAAACCTGCGGAAACCGAATTCTGGCAGGGCGTGCTCGATACCACTCATCAGCAGTTCATCAGTAGCGTCAAGAAGGGGCGTGGCGATCGTCTCAAGGACAAAGAGCATCCGGAGTTGTTCTCCGGGCTGGTCTGGTCGGGTGAGCAGGCATTGCCGCTTGGCTTGATCGATGGTCTGGGGAATGCCAGTTCGGTGGCGCGTGACGTGATTGGTGAGAAAGAGATGGTGGACTTTACTATCGAGGAGTCGCCGTTTGATCGCTTCTCGAAAAAGCTCGGTGCCAGCGTGGCTGAGCATTTGGCGATGTGGATGGGCTTCCAGGGGCCGTCGTTGCGTTGATCGCTTGGCTGCATATCGAAACCGGCCCTCGTGGCCGGTTTTTTGTGCGAGCGCCAGCTGCTACACGGATACGGTTCAGGGAATCTGCACGCCTTCGGCCAACAACATGTCGACCAGGCGAATCAGCGGCAGGCCGATCAGGCTCGTGGCGTCAGGGCCTTCGGTGCTTTGAAACAGGCTCACCCCCAAACCTTCGGCCTTGAAGCTGCCAGCGCAGTCGTAGGGCTGTTCGGCGCGCAGGTAGCGTTCGATGCGTGCCGGGTCGAGCGCGCGCATGTGCA
Source organism: Pseudomonas sp. EL_65y_Pfl2_R96 (assembly GCF_963970905.1). Taxonomy (NCBI): domain Bacteria; kingdom Pseudomonadati; phylum Pseudomonadota; class Gammaproteobacteria; order Pseudomonadales; family Pseudomonadaceae; genus Pseudomonas; species Pseudomonas sp. EL_65y_Pfl2_R96. The sequence goes on from NZ_CAXAQH010000017.1 coordinate 92,780, forward strand.
CGGTAAAGGGTACGCAATCGACCTGGCAGTCGCCTGTCTGGCTGTTGAGCAGTGCCAGGCCGGTCAGGAAGGTCACGCTGGCGCCACTGGATGCCAGCAGCTGTTCGCGGGCCTTTTCGAAGGTGTGAGGTTTGCCGATGATCCGCTCGCCAAGTACTGCGACCTGGTCCGAGCCGATGATCAGATGGGCGGGATGGCTGGCTGCCAGTGCGCGGGCTTTTTCTTCGGCGAGGCGTTTTACCAGTTCGATGGCTGACTCGTCGGGGCGATGGCTTTCGTCGATATCCGGCGAGCTGCAAGTAAACGGCAGCTGCAAGCGGGCCAGCAATTCCCGGCGATAAACCGAGCTTGAAGCGAGTAATAAAGGCAGCATGCGCATCTCCAAAGGGCAGGGGCGAATTCTAGCGAGGCTTCCAAGTGACGGACAGGGCTGAATTTCCTTTGACATGGCCGGGGGCATCCCTATAATGCTGCGCCTATGTTGAATGACCCGATTCCACCTCACGTTGACCCGCGCAAATTGGCTGACCGTGGCACCACCCTTCAAGGTGAAATGCTGCTGGCCGATTTGGAGAGACTCTGCGACCCGCTTTCCGACAATGTCGGTACGGTGCAGGCTAAATTCGTTTTTGAACGAGATGAACGTAAGTCTGTGGTAATCCACAGCTTTATCGACACCGAAGTCAAAATGGTTTGCCAGCGTTGTCTTGAGCTGGTCACCCTGCCGATCCATAGCGAATGCAGTTATGCTGTGGTGAAGGAGGGTGCGAATACCCAGTCGTTGCCGAAAGGTTATGACGTGCTGGAACTGGGCGAAGATCCTTTGGATCTGCAGTCACTGATCGAGGAGGAGCTTCTGCTCGCCTTGCCCATTGTGCCTGCTCATCATCCGGAAGAATGCCAGCAGCCGGCGGGAGCAGATGAGCCCGAACCGAGCGAGGACGAGGTAACGCGGTCCAACCCGTTCAGTGTATTGGCGCAGTTAAAGCGTGACCCAAACGTTTAGGAGTTAATCAATTATGGCTGTTCAGCAGAACAAAAAATCCCGCTCTGCCCGTGACATGCGTCGTTCGCACGACGCTCTCGAGGCTAGCACCCTGTCTGTAGAAAAAACCACCGGTGAAGTTCACCTGCGTCACCACGTATCGCCAGAAGGCGTATACCGTGGCCGTAAAGTGATCGACAAGGGCGCTGACGAGTAATCCTTGTCCGCTCAAATCATCGCGATTGACGCAATGGGCGGGGACTTCGGTCCCCGCAGCATTGTTCAGGCCAGCCTTGCTTGTCTGTCTGCTACGCCCTCGCTGCACCTGACCCTTGTCGGTCAACCCTCCCTTCTTGAAGAATTGATTGCCAGCCATTCGGCGGTGGATCGCGCGCGCCTGTCGATAGCGCCGGCGTCCGAAGTCATCACCATGGACGAAAAGCCAGCCCAGGCCTTGCGTGGCAAGCCCGACTCGTCAATGCGCGTGGCGCTGGAGTTGCTGCGCGATGGCAAGGTCCAGGCCTGCGTCAGTGCCGGCAATACAGGTGCGCTGATGGCGTTGTCACGGTTCGTGCTCAAGACCTTGCCGGGCATCGATAGGCCGGCGATGATCGCGGCCATACCGACGCAGAAAGGTTACTGCCAATTGCTCGATCTGGGTGCCAACGTTGATTGCAGTGCCGAGCATCTGTTGCAGTTTGCGGTGATGGGGTCGGTCGCGGCAGAAACCCTGGGCGTCGTTCGCCCGCGGGTCGCGCTGCTGAATATCGGCACCGAAGACATCAAAGGCAATCAACAGGTCAAGTTGGCGGCAACCTTGCTGCAAGGCGCGCGCGGGCTCAACTACATCGGTTTTGTCGAAGGCGACGGTTTGTACCGTGGCGAGGCGGATGTGGTGGTGTGTGATGGCTTTGTCGGCAATATACTGCTCAAGTCCAGCGAAGGTCTGGCGACCATGATTGCCGGGCGCATCGAGGCCTTGTTCAAGAAAAATTTCGCCTCGAAAGTGGTTGGTGCTTTGGCGTTGCCGTTGATGAAGCGCTTGCAGGCCGAGCTGGCACCGGCGCGGCACAACGGTGCAAGTTTCCTCGGTTTGCAGGGAATTGTCGTGAAAAGTCACGGTTCGGCGGGGGTTCAAGGCTTCCAGAGTGCAATTCAGCGCGCCTTGATCGAGATCCAGGAAAACTTGCCGGAACGGCTTCATGGGCGCCTGGAGGATTTGTTGCCTTAGGCGTTTTCGTCGGACAATGCTTAAATGTGACCGCTCAGTTCAATTGGCCATCCAACTGTCAGTTTCTTGCGTTCCTCAAGCGGGACGTCAATTTTCCGACGACAAGATCATTAGGGGCTTGTTACATGTCTGCTTCCCTCGCATTCGTCTTTCCAGGACAGGGTTCGCAGTCCCTCGGCATGCTGGCCGAGTTGGGCGCGCAACATCCGGTGGTCCTCGAAACATTCAAAGAAGCTTCCGATGCTCTGGGTTACGACCTGTGGGCACTGACCCAGCAAGGGCCGGAAGAGCAACTCAATCAAACCGATAAAACCCAGCCGGCCATTCTGACCGCCTCGATCGCCTTGTGGCGTCTGTGGCTGGCTGAAGGCGGCGCGCGCCCGGCTTACGTTGCCGGTCACAGCCTGGGCGAGTACAGCGCCCTGGTGGCTGCGGGCAGCCTGAGCCTGGGCGACGCAGTGAAACTGGTAGAGCGTCGCGGTCAATTGATGCAGGAAGCCGTTCCGGCCGGGCAGGGTGGCATGGCCGCGATCCTCGGTCTGGACGATGCTGACGTGCTGGCAGCCTGTGCCGAAGCGGCGCAGGGCGAAGTGGTCAGCGCGGTCAACTTCAACTCCCCGGGTCAGGTAGTGATCGCCGGTGCCAAGGCTGCGGTCGAGCGCGCCATCGAAGGCTGCAAGGCTCGTGGTGCCAAGCGCGCCATGCCGTTGCCGGTCAGCGTGCCGTCCCACTGCGAGCTGATGCGCCCGGCCGCCGAGCGGTTCGCCGAGTCGATCGCAGCGATCGACTGGCAAGCGCCGCAGATCCCTGTGGTACAGAACGTCAGTGCTGACGTGCCGGCTGATCTGGAAACCCTCAAGCGCGATTTGCTTGAACAGCTCTACAAGCCTGTACGCTGGGTCGAGTCGGTCCAGGCGCTGGCTGCCAAGGGTGCGACCGAACTGGTCGAGTGCGGCCCTGGCAAAGTACTTGCCGGTCTGAACAAGCGTTGCGCCGAAGGCGTGTCGACCTCTAACCTCAATACCCCAGACGCTTTCGCTGCCGCCCGTGCAGCGCTGGCCTGAACAAGGAGAAGCTTGCATGAGTCTGCAAGGTAAAGTTGCACTGGTCACTGGTGCCAGTCGTGGTATCGGCCAGGCTATCGCCCTGGAGCTGGGTCGTCAGGGTGCCATCGTTGTCGGCACCGCGACCTCCGCTTCGGGTGCCGAGCGTATCGCCGCTACCCTGAAAGAAAACGGTATTCAGGGCACTGGCCTGGAACTCAATGTCACCAGCGACGAGTCCGTGGCGGCCGTACTGGCGAGCATTCAGGAGCAATTCGGTGCGCCGGCGATCCTGGTCAATAATGCCGGCATCACCCGCGATAACCTGATGATGCGGATGAAAGATGACGAATGGCATGACGTCGTCGATACCAACCTGAACAGTCTGTTCCGCCTGTCCAAGGGCGTCTTGCGCGGTATGACCAAAGCCCGTTGGGGACGAATTATCAGTATTGGCTCGGTTGTGGGTGCCATGGGCAACGCAGGCCAAGTAAACTACGCTGCCGCCAAGGCCGGTCTGGAAGGTTTCAGCCGTGCACTGGCGCGTGAAGTCGGTTCGCGTTCGATTACGGTAAACTCGGTGGCCCCAGGGTTCATCGACACCGATATGACCCGCGAACTGCCCGAGGCGCAGCGTGAAGCCTTGCAGTCGCAGATTCCGCTGGGTCGTCTGGGGCAAGCTCAAGAGATCGCGTCTGTGGTCGCTTTTCTTGCATCCGACGGTGCGGCTTACGTTACTGGGGCTACAATCCCGGTGAACGGCGGGATGTACATGAGTTAAATGTGACGGATTGCTTCAAAAAAATGTCATACGAGCTGTCTAAAATCCGTTATAAAGCTGCAATCTATTTATAGGCAGAGGGCCGCGGGGTTTGAGGAGTGAAGCTTTCAGTTGAAAAACTGAAAAGTCTTTCTATACACTTACCCACTGGCCAGCTGCCTGAATTTGTCCATTAGGAGTGAAAACAAGGTATGAGCACCATCGAAGAGCGCGTCAAGAAAATCGTTGCTGAGCAACTGGGCGTTAAAGAAGAAGAAGTGGTCAACACTGCTTCCTTCGTTGAAGACCTGGGTGCCGACTCCCTTGACACCGTTGAGCTGGTGATGGCTCTGGAAGAGGAATTCGAGACCGAAATCCCTGACGAAGAAGCTGAGAAGATCACTACTGTACAAGCAGCAATCGACTACGTTACCAGCCACCAGGCGTAATAGTTTTTAGTCGTCGCTCGCTGTCATGGAAAAACCGCACTGCCATCATGGCGTGCGGTTTTTTCTTTAGGCCTGATGCAAAGTCGTCATTTGAAAAAAGGAGAGTGCTGTGTCGCGTAGACGCGTCGTAGTCACCGGTATGGGTATGTTGTCGCCACTGGGCACGGATGTGCCGAGCAGCTGGCAGGGTATTCTGGCTGGCCGCAGTGGCATTGGTCTGATCGAACACACCGACCTTTCTGCCTATTCCACCCGTTTTGGCGGCTCGGTAAAGGGCTTCAATGTCGAGGAATACCTGTCGGTCAAGGAAGCTCGCAAGCTCGACCTGTTTATTCAATACGGTCTGGCTGCAGGTTTTCAGGCTGTGCGTAACGCAGGTCTTGAAGTGACCGACGCCAATCGCGAGCGTATCGGCGTGGCCATGGGTTCGGGTATCGGCGGTCTGACCAATATCGAAGACACCAGCCGCACGCTGCATGATTCTGGCCCACGACGGATTTCTCCGTTTTTCGTGCCTGGCTCGATCATCAATATGATTTCCGGTTTCCTGTCCATCCACCTGGGTGCACAGGGGCCTAACTACGCCATCGCCACGGCGTGTACCACCGGTACGCACTGCATCGGCATGGCGGCACGCAATATCATGTACGACGAAGCCGACGTGATGATTGCCGGTGGTGCCGAAATGGCGGCTTGCGGCCTGGGCATGGGCGGCTTTGGTGCCTCCCGCGCACTGTCGACCCGCAACGACGAGCCGACCCGTGCGAGCCGTCCATGGGACAAGGGCCGTGATGGCTTCGTGCTGTCCGACGGTGCCGGCGCGCTGGTTCTCGAAGAACTGGAGCACGCCAAGGCCCGTGGCGCGACCATCTACGCCGAACTGATCGGTTTCGGCACCAGTGGCGACGCCTACCACATGACCTCGCCACCGGCCGATGGCGCGGGTGCTGCGCGTTGTATCACCAATGCCTTGCGCGATGCGAAGATCAATAGCGATCAGGTTCAGTACATCAACGCTCACGGTACCTCGACCTCGGCCGGTGACCTCGCCGAAGCCTGTGCGATCAAATCCGTGTTCGGCGATCACGCCTACAAGCTGGCAGTCAGTTCGACCAAGTCCATGACCGGTCACTTGCTGGGTGCGGCGGGCGCAGTCGAGGCGATTTTCAGCGTACTGGCCATCAACAGCCAGGTAGCTCCGCCGACCATCAACCTCGATGAGCCGGACGAAGGCTGCGACCTCGACTTCGTACCCCACACCGCGCGCGGCATGGATATCGACGTGGTGCTGTCCAACTCCTTCGGGTTTGGTGGTACCAACGGTTCGCTGGTGTTCCGTCGGTTCGCTGACTGATGGACAGCTGGGTCGACGGTCAACCGGCTGACGCTTTGTCGCTGAAGGATCGCGGCCTGGCTTATGGCGATGGTCTGTTCGAGACCCTCTTAGTCAAGGGCGGGCAACCGTTGCTGCTGGATCGACATCTGTCGCGTCTGGCCGAAGGTTGTTCGCGCCTGGCGATTACCATCGATCGTGAACTGATCCGCGCGGAACTGCTGGCCTATGCTGCCGCATTGGGTGAGGGCGTGCTCAAACTCATCCTCACCCGCGGCGACGGCCTGCGTGGTTACGCCCCCGACCCCTCGGCTCAGGCTCGACGCATTCTGCAAGGCAATCCTCCCGCTGCCTATCCGGTGGTTCATGCGAAGCAGGGCGTTCGTCTGTTTCCTTGTGCGACACGGCTTTCCAAACAGCCATTGCTCGCCGGTCTCAAGCATTTGAATCGTCTGGAGCAGGTCATCGCCCGTTCCGAATGGCAGGATACCGAGCATGCCGAAGGCTTGATGCTGGATCAGGCCGGGCGGGTGATCGAAGGCGTGTTCAGCAATCTGTTCCTGGTGCGCGATGGTGTGCTGGTTACGGCTGATCTCAAACGCTGTGGCGTGGCGGGCGTGATGCGCGCAGAATTATTGTTTCAAGCCGAGTCATTGGGAATTCCCACGCAAGTCACCGATATCACCCTCGATCAGATGCAATGGGCTGATGAGGTCTTTGTCTGCAATAGCGTGTATGGCGTTTGGCCGGTGCGCGCCTATGCCGCGCTGAGCTGGCCGGTTGGCCCGCTCACCCGTAAACTCCAAACCATTGCCCGTGCGCTACTGGATGCTTGATTCGTGAGACGTAAATTCTTGCTGCTGCTGGAAACCGGACTGGTTCTGGCGGGGCTGTTGGCGGGCGCTAGTGCCTGGAAAATTCATTCGGCGCTGGAACAGCCGCTGAACATCACCCAGGGAGAGCTGCTGGAAGTGCCCAGGGGCACTACACCGAACCGCACTTTCATTCGACTTGAAGCCGATGGCGTCATCAAGGACGCTTTCTGGCTGCGCGTGTACTGGCGCTTCAACCTGGCGGGTCAACCGCTGCACAGTGGCGAATACCGCATGGTTCCCGGCATGACCGTCAACGGGCTGATCGACCTGTGGAAGCGCGGGGAAATGGTGCAATACAGCCTGACGTTGGTCGAAGGCTGGAATTTCCATCAGGTTCGCGCGGCCCTGGCCAAGGATGAAAAACTCGAGCAGACCCTCAACGGGCTGAGCGACAGCCAAGTGATGGACAAGCTCGGGCACAGAGGGATTTTCCCCGAAGGGCGATTCTTCCCCGACACGTATCGTTTTGTGCGGGGCATGACCGACGTCGATCTGCTCAAGAAAGCCTACGACCGCCTCGACGAGGTCCTCGCCAAGGAATGGAACCAGCGCGCTGCCGATGTTCCCTACACCGAGCCCTATCAGGCACTGATCATGGCCTCGTTGGTGGAAAAGGAAACCGGTGTACCGCAGGAGCGTCGGCAGATTGCCGGTGTGTTCGTGCGGCGCATGGAGATGGGCATGCTGTTGCAGACCGATCCGACTGTGATTTATGGACTGGGTGATCGTTACAACGGCAAGTTGACCCGCGCTCATCTCAAGGAGCCGACGCCGTATAACACTTACATGATTGCTGGCCTGCCGCCCACACCCATCGCGATGGTGGGCCGCGAAGCGATCCATGCGGCATTGAATCCGGCGGACGGCAACAGCCTGTATTTTGTCGCGCGCGGTGATGGCAGCCACGTGTTCTCCGATGATCTGGACGCCCACAATAATGCGGTGCGCGAGTTTCAGATCAACCGACGTGCCGATTACCGTTCCAGCCCTGCGCCGACTGTTACGCCGCAAACGGAGGACGCTCAGGCGCCTATCCCGGCGGCTTCACCAGATACGGCGCCTGAAGACATGCCGCCCGTAGCGCCGCAAGATCCCGTGCAAGACTCTGTAGAAGAGCCTGCACAAGAACCTGCGCCAGCACCCGAAGCGGATGCGCCCGTGCCGCAAAGCCCGCAATGACTCTGACTAAGGACTGCCTGTGACTGGCTTGTTTGTTACCCTGGAAGGCCCGGAAGGTGCCGGCAAGAGCACCAACCGCGAATACCTGGCCGAGCGTCTGCGCGCTGCCGGGATCGAGGTGGTGTTGACCCGGGAGCCCGGCGGCACACCTCTGGCCGAACGGATCCGTGACGTGCTGTTGGCACCGGTCGATGAGGTCATGAACCCCGACACCGAGCTGCTGTTGGTGTTCGCCGCGCGAGCCCAGCATCTGGCCGAGGTGATCCGTCCGGCGCTGACCCGTGGCGCGGTGGTCCTGTGCGATCGCTTTACCGATTCGACCTACGCTTATCAGGGCGGTGGTCGTGGATTGTCACTGGAGCGCATTGCGACCCTCGAAACGTTCGTCCAGGGTGATCTGCGCCCGGACTTGACGCTGATTTTCGATCTGCCGGTAGAAGTAGGGTTGGCCCGCGCCAGCGCCCGCGGTCGGCTGGACCGCTTCGAGCTCGAAGGCCGAGGTTTTTTTGATGCGGTGCGCACTGCCTTCCTCGAGCGCGCCAAAGCGGATCCTGCGCGTTATGTCTTGGTGGATGCCGCTCAGCCGCTGGCGCAGGTTCAGCAGTCTCTGGATGCCTTGCTGCCACGCCTGCTGGAGTTGACCCGTGGCTGAAGCCTATCCGTGGCAGGACAGTCTCTGGCAGCAATTGGCCGGCCGTGCCCAGCACGCCCACGCCTATTTGCTGCATGGCCCGGCCGGGATCGGCAAGCGTGCGCTGGCCGAGCGCTTGATGGCCAGTTTGTTGTGCCAGCGTCCGACCGCCCAGGATGCTTGCGGCGAGTGCAAGTCCTGCCTGCTGTTGAAGGCTGGCAGCCACCCCGACAACTACATTCTGGAGCCGGAAGAGGCGGACAAGGCGATCAAGGTCGATCAGGTGCGCGATCTGGTCAGCTTCGTGGTTCAGACCTCGCAGATGGGCGGTCGCAAAGTGGTGCTGATCGAGCCGGTCGAGTCGATGAACATCAACGCCGCCAACGCCTTGCTCAAAAGCCTTGAAGAGCCGTCCGGCGACACCGTACTGCTGTTGGTCAGCCACCAGACCAGCCGTCTGCTGCCGACCATCAAGAGTCGTTGCGTGCAGCAGGCCTGTCCATTGCCGAGCGAAGCCATGAGCCTGGCGTGGCTGGCCAAGGCGTTGCCGGACTGCTCGGAAGAGGAACGCATTGAACTGCTGACCCTCGCCGCCGGTTCGCCACTGGCCGCAGTCAAATTGCAGGCACAGGGCGTGCGTGAACAGCGGGCGCTGGTGGTCGAGGGCGTGAAGAAGTTGCTCAAGCAACAGCAATCGCCGACCCAGTTGGCCGAGGAGTGGAAAACCATTCCCATGTTGCTGCTGTTCGACTGGTTCTGTGACTGGTCGAGCCTGATTCTGCGTTATCAGTTGACTCAGGATGAAGCAGGGCTGGGGCTGGCGGACATGCGCAAGGTGATTCAATACCTGGCGCAAAAAGCCGCTCAGGATAAAGTCCTGAATATCCAGGACTGGATTCTCGCCCAGCGCCAGAAAGTCATGAGCAAAGCCAACCTCAATCCGGCGCTGTTGCTGGAGGCGCTGTTGGTGCAATGGGTATCCTTGCCTACCCAGAAGTGACCTAGACTCCGATCATCAGACAGTGGAGGTCAGCATGAACGAACCCGTCAGTCCGGGGCCAGGGCCGCGCAATGGTATTTTGTCCTTGACCATCAAGGACAGGTCCGTGCTCTACGCGGCCTACATGCCATTCATCAAGAACGGCGGCCTGTTTATCCCGACCAACAAGAGCTACAAGTTGGGCGATGAGGTCTTCATGTTGCTGCACCTGATGGACGAACCGGAAAAGATCCCGGTCGCCGGCAAGGTGACCTGGATCACCCCGAAAGGTGCCCAGGGCAACCGGGCCGCCGGGGTCGGCGTGCAGTTCAACGAAGGCGACAACACCGCGCGCAGTCGAATCGAAACCCATTTGGCCGGAGCCCTGAAGTCCGACCGTCCCACTCATACGATGTAAGTTGCAGCCCTTTTATGCTCGTAGATTCCCATTGCCACCTTGACCGCCTCGACCTCACCGCCCACGACGGCTCCCTGGATGCCGCGCTCGATGCGGCTCGCGAGCGTGGGGTAGGGCACTTTCTGTGCATTGGCGTCAGCGTCGAGAACGCCGCCGACGTCAAAGCCCTGGCCGAACGTTATGACGATGTCGATTGTTCGGTCGGTGTGCATCCACTCGATGTACAGCCGGGTGCCGCTCCGGCGCTGGACTGGCTGTTGCGCGAACTCAATCATCCGCGGGTGGTGGCGATCGGTGAAACCGGCCTGGATTACCACTACGAGCCAGAAGCGGCAGAGTTGCAGCAGGAATCGTTCCGTCTGCACCTGCAAGCGGCCGGGCAGACCGGAAAACCGGTGATCATCCATACCCGTGGCGCCCGGGCCGACACCCTTCAACTGTTACGCGAGGCGGCACTGCCTCAGGCGGGGGTGCTGCATTGCTTCACCGAAGACTGGGAGATGGCCAAGGCTGCGCTGGACATGGGGTATTACATTTCCTTGTCCGGTATTGTCACTTTTCGCAATGCCGATGCCCTGCGTGATGTGGCCAGCAGGGTGCCGGCTGACCGGTTGCTGGTAGAAACCGACTCACCTTACCTGGCGCCGATCCCTCATCGCGGCAAACCGAACCTGCCGCAATACGTGCGTGAGGTAGCGGAATTTCTGGCAATGTTGCGAGGAGAGTCCTACGAGCGATTTGCCGAGCAGACTACCGAGAATTTCAAGCGGTTATTTCCGTTGGCGCATGTCAGGACATCGGCGTAACGTTGGGAAAGATCGCAGCCTGCGGCAGCTCCTACGGGCTTTGGTCCTTGAATCGCAGGCAAAAAAAACCCGGGTTCTGGGGGGTGAATCCGGGTTAAGACCATTAGGAGTAAAACGAAAGGTACGCGGTCCTTTGGTACCTTCATCGGCGCGACACTTGGGGGAGATGTCTCGCCGACAGTTGAAGTATTGATCAGTATCGCGCCGAGTCCAGTTTAGCTGGTCGGGTTTTTAAACAAATTTGGAATACGGGCGCTTCGGTTGAGTTCTCATCAACCGGCGAGGCTGCGCGAATTCATCAAGAAACACATATATGGTCGGATGATCCGTGCATTTTTGCGCAAGTTAGGCATAATACGCGGCTTCGAATTTTGACCCCTACAGACCTTTTCTTATGCATAAAGAACCTCGTAAGGTCCGTGAGTTTCGTCGCCGCGAGCAAGAAATTCTCGATACCGCGCTCAAGCTGTTCCTCGAACAAGGTGAAGACAGTGTCACCGTCGAGATGATTGCTGATGCCGTAGGTATCGGCAAAGGCACGATCTACAAGCACTTCAAATCCAAGGCGGAGATCTATCTGCGCCTGATGCTTGATTACGAGCGCGATTTGAACGAGCTGTTGCATTCCGCCGATGTCGATAAGGACAAGGAAGCCCTGTCCCGGGCCTACTTCGAATTTCGCATGCGCGATCCGCAACGCTATCGGTTGTTCGATCGCCTGGAAGAGAAGGTGGTCAAGGGTAATCAGGTGCCGGAGATGGTCGAGGAACTGCACAAGATCCGCGCCTCGAACTTTGAACGCCTGACCCTGCTGATCAAGGGCCGGATCAGCGAAGGCAAGCTCGAAGACGTGCCGCCTTATTTCCATTACTGCGCGGCCTGGGCGCTGGTACACGGCGCCGTGGCGCTGTACCACTCGCCGTTCTGGAGCAATGTGCTGGAAGATCAGGAAGGTTTCTTCCAGTTCCTGATGGACATCGGCGTGCGCATGGGCAACAAGCGCAAACGCGATACCGACACGCCAAGCAGCTGAACCATTCAGTTGCCTTATTGCGCCATGATTTAGCTACATGGCGCAGTACCGCAGGAATATACTCAGGCATAGGGCTTGCTAAAACTTGATTTGTGAGTCAAGTTTTGCGCGTTCGAATCTTCTTTCGCCGGAGTGATCCATGATCGTTGACCGTCAAGGCAGGCGTTTTCGCAATTTGCGGATCAGTCTGACCTCCGCCTGCAACTACGCTTGTACCTACTGCGTGCCCAACGGCAAGCGGCTGGTGGCTGCGCAGGATGAGTTGTCGGCCGAGGCGATGGCACGCGGCGTGGCCTATCTGATCGAAGCGGCGGGGATCGAGCGCTTGCGCATAACCGGTGGCGAGCCACTGGTCAGCCCCAAACTCGAAGCCTTCATGACCGCTGTCGGGCAAATGGGCCTGGCGGACATCAGCTTGACCACCAATGGCCAGTTGTTGGCGAAGAAGCTGCCGCTGCTGGTGGATGCCGGTATTCGGCGCATCAACGTTTCCCTCGATACCCTGGATGCCGGTGCTTTCCGCAGCATTGCGCGGGGCGGTGATCTGGCGACCGTCCTCGACGGTATGGACCAGGCTGCGGCGGCCGGCATGAAGATCAAAGTCAATATGGTGCCGCTGCGTGGGCAGAACCTCGATCAGGTGATGCCGTTGCTCGACTATTGCCTGGAGCGCGGTTACGAGTTGCGCTTCATCGAGTTGATGCGCATGGGCCACCTGGCCAGCGATTCCAACTCTTTCCTGCAACAGTTCGTCAGCCTTCAGCAGTTGCTGAGCCTGATCGGCGAGCGCTACGAGTACCTTCAGGCCGATGCGCCGGTCGATGCCACGGCAGTGCGTTACGAGATTCCGGGGCTGGGCCACTTCGGCGTGATTGCCAACGAAAGCGTTCCGTTCTGTCGCACCTGCTCGCGTCTACGCTTGTCGTCCACTGGCTGGCTGCATGGCTGCCTTTCGTCGAGCAATCGCCACTACGTCGGCGACCTGTTGGACAAGCCCCGTCATCAGGCATTGCCGGCGTTGCAGCGACTGCTGGTCAAAGCGCTGGGGGACAAGCAGGAAGTGGCGTTCTCCGGTGGCGCGACCGTCATGAAAATCATCGGCGGCTGATCGGGCCCTGTGGTGAGGGGAGCTTGCTGTGGCGAGGGAGCTTGCTCCCGCTGGGGCGCGAAGCGGCCCTGAAATTATCAAGCGCATCGTATTCCTTGGAACTTACGACTGCTACGCAGCCGAGCGGGAGCAAGCTCCCTCGCCACAGGTCTGTATTCTCAGCCTGAAAATGCACATGGTCTGAGCTGGCGCGGAAGCTGCATCCAATGGCCATTCGCCGGTTTTCCGTCACCGGCTTCTGGAGGGTAGGATGCGTAGCCTGGTTTTGCTGCTGGCCGTTTTGGCGCTTGGTGGCTGCATGAATGTCAGCGATATGGCCGAAGAGACTCGCTACCACATGAGCGACGTGGGGCTGCTGGACCACAGCGACAGCCGTCGCGTGAATAACTTCCGCATTCAGCCCGACTCGTTCATCTACATCGCTCAGGGTTCTTTTGCACCGCCGGGCAGTGCCTACCCGCGACCTAACGTGGTGGCCGAAGAAGCCTTCAACGGCTTTATCGAATATTTCCCGATGGTTCGCCGCGCCCGCGTGCCGGAAGGCCTCGACGCTGCCATGGGTGAAGCCCGTGCCGCCGGTGCTCACTATCTGCTCTATACGCGTTTTGCCAAGGCCGACGACCGCATCGGCAACTCAGACGATTTGATAGACCAGGAGCGCGCGGATCGCTTCGGAATCGACAGTGGCGTAATTCAGATCATGTTGATCGAGACCAGCACCCAGTATTTGATCGATACTGCACGTATCAAGAGTCGTGGCGGTTTACTGACGTTCTACGACAACAGGCCAGAAGACCTGCTGGGCCCCCCGCTGGAGCAATACGCTCGTAGCCTGTTGGGGCTCCGCGACCAGTAATTCAAAGGAGAACGCCATGAGTGGCCCGCAAAAAGCCAACGACTTGTTGGGGCAAATCCCCAAAACCAAAGGCTTGCCGCCGGTCCACTTGTGGAACCCCGACTTCTGCGGCGACATCGACATGCGCATCGCCCGCGACGGCACCTGGTATTACCTGGGCACGCCGATCGGGCGCAAGCCGATGGTCAAGCTGTTCTCCACCATCATTCGCCGTGACGGCGATGATTACTTTCTGATTACCCCGGTCGAAAAGGTGGGCATCAAGGTCGACGACGCGCCGTTCGTGGCGATTGCCGTGGAGGTTGAAGGCGAGGGCGAGGGCCAGGTCTTGCGCTTTACCACCAACGTCGACGAAACGGCCGATGTCGGCGCTGAGCACCCCATGCGGGTAGTGATCGATCCGGTGACTCAGGAGCCCGCGCCGTACGTGCATGTACGCACCAACCTTGAAGCACTGATTCACCGTAATGTGTTCTACCAACTGGTGGAGCTGGCGGTGACCCGGGAAATCGACGGGCAGCGTTGGCTAGGTGTCTGGAGCGGTGGTGAATTCTTCCCTGTCGGGCTTGAGCCGTAAGGCGCTGAGCGTCTGTGCTGTGAAAAACGGCCCGTTATTTCAACGGGCCGTTTTTTATGGGCTTACAAACCCTTGCTCTTGAGCCGGGCGGCATGTTCAAGGTAGAGCCTGACCGGGCTCACATTCCAGCTGGTGATCCCGGCCATCTGATTGACGGCGTCAAAGTGGTCCATCGGGTAATCCGAGCGAATCACTTTCCCCAGGTGCGAGCTGTAGCGGCCAACCAGCCCATCGTTGGCGTGCTTCTCTTTATAAAATAACTGCGACAGCACTTTACAGTTCAAATGGGTTGGGTCGAGTAGCTGCAGGCTTTGAAAGTTCTGCACGATCCCGCTCCAGGAGTAGTAATACACGCCGTTTTCAATTTCGTTGCCTTCACCACCCCAAACCTTCGGCACCCCTTGCGGGTACTTGCGGTTGAAGGCGGCCAAGCCTGCGCTGGTCAGCGATTCGAAAGCTGCTTGAGGATCCACGGGGTTTTCCGGGTGGCCGCTGATCAACGAAATGAAGGTGCCGACGGCGCTTAGCAGGGCCAGTACAAACGCTTCGGGCAACTCTCCGGGTGTCAGCGCTTTGTGCAGTTGGTCGGCAATCTCGGAGCCGTGATTGGGGCAGCTGACCGAGGTGACCGACGCGACCTTTTCCGGGTGCAGGGCCGCTACGTAGCGCGCGGCCAGCGGGCCTTGGCTATGACCGATCAGATTGACCTTGGCGGCTCCCGTTTCGCGCAAAATTCGGTTGACGTGTTCGAGCAGTTTTTCACCGCGTTCTTCATTGCCGTTGACGGTTGGAATATTCACGGCAAACACCTGAGCGCCCGCGCGTTCCAGGACTTCCTCGATTTCGAAGAAGTAGGGATAACCGGCGATTCTATCGAAGCCGAAAAGACCGTGAACCAACACAATGGGGTATTTCGTAGACGCATCCATGTCCATGTTCATACCTATCGATAGCGGAATTTAGTGAAACAGAGACTGCTGACTGCTTGATCTGTTGCGGGCTTACCGTAGTTTACAAAACGGGTAGGTTCAAAGCGCTCAGGCGGTATTCGGACGAACAGTCACGCCCCTGTCGGCGGGCCCCCTGAAAATCCAATTGACAGCCAATCATATGATGATTAGCGTGACATCCATCGCGAACGGCTTTTGTGTCGTTTCGTTTTTTGTCACCGGGGCGATGAGGTACCCATGTCCAGCAGCTTCCATGCGTCGACGGTTGATTGGCTGGGGTGCTGGATTGCCGCTGGCCAGGTGAAGCCCGGCGAAACCATCAAGGTTGAAGCCGACCTGGGCGAGCAGCTCGGGGTCAGCCGTACGGTTATCCGTGAAGCCATCAAAACCCTGGTGGCCAAAGGCATGCTCGAAGTCGGGCCGAAGGTCGGTACGCGGGTGTTGCCGGTGCGGCGCTGGAACCTTTTCGACCCGCAAGTCGTCGGCTGGCTGTCGCGTAGCGGATTGCCGGAAAATTTTGTCGACGACCTGCTCGACCTGCGTCGCACCATCGAACCCATGGCGGTGCGCTGGGCCTGCGAACGTGCGACCGTCGAGCAGGTTCAGGCCGTACTCCAGGCCTACAACGCGCTGGAACGAGCCGTGGACAGCGGCATCGATTACAACCGCGCCGACCAGTTCTTCCACGAATGCATCCTCGCCGCCAGCCACAATCAATTCATCGAACAAATGGTCCCGGCCCTCGGCGCACTGCTGGCAGTGTCTTTCGAAGTCTCTGCCGCCGACCCGGATGAACTGCGTCGAACGTTGCCGATTCACAAAGACATGGCCAACGCCATCGCCGCCCGGGATGCCGCGCGGGGTGTGTGGGCTTGCATGACTCTGATCGATAACGCGGACCTGGCCATCAAGCGCTTCTACCCCCAAGTCATGGCCGACAAGAAGGCCAGCTAACAATAAAGAACCCCTTGTGGGAGCGAGCCTGCTCGCGAAAGCGGTTGTTCAGTCGACATCTATGCCGAATGTGACTCAGTCATCGCGAGCAGGCTCGCTCCCACACAAAGCAAAAAGGAGGCTTCATGACGTGGACAGCGGTTACCGGACACCGTGCGCGACTCGGCGAAGGCCCGTTCTGGGATGCACCGACCCAGGCGCTGTATTGGGTAGACATCGCGGGTAAACAAGCGCTGAGGCTGATCGGCGCCAATGTGGAAATCTGGCAGATGCCGGAGCACGTGTCCGCGTTCATCCCCTGCGAAAGCGGCGATGCCCTGGTGACATTGAGCAGCGGGGTTTACCGGTTGGACCTGGATTCCCCTGGCCTGGAACCTCGGCTGACCTTGCTCTGCGTGGCCGATCCGCAACCCGGCAATCGCGCCAACGAAGCCCGCTGTGATGCCCAGGGCCAGCTCTGGCTGGGCACCATGCAAAACAACATCGGTGAACAGGGCGAGGATCTACCCATCGTGCGCCGCTCCGGTGGCCTGTTTCGCATTGACCGCGATGCCCGGGTCACGCCGCTGCTTCGAGGGTTGGGCATCCCTAATACATTGCTGTGGAGCGACGACGGCACAACCCTGTATTTCGCCGACAGTCTCGACAGCACGCTTTACCGGCATTTCATCCATACCGACGGCAACCTCGACACCGCCCATGTCTGGTTTGGCCCCCATGAACGTGGTGGCCCCGACGGTTCCGCGATGGATGCCGAGGGCTATATATGGAATGCCCGTTGGGATGGCAGTTGTCTGCTCAGGCTGAGCCCGGACGGGCATGTTGATCGGGTGATCGAACTGCCGGTCAGCCGTCCCACCAGTTGCGTGTTCGGTGGCGAAGACTTCAAAACCCTGTACATCACCAGTGCTGCGAGCCCGCTCAACCACCCGCTGGATGGCGCGTTGCTGTCGGTTCGAGTCGATGTGCCTGGAAAACGCTGTCAGCGATTCGCCGGTTAAATCCCTAAATATGGGATGTAAAATTATATATTGAGATTGTTCGGCAGCCGGGTTTATAGTCGGCTCCATCAGTTACACGCACTCACACTTAAAAAAACAAAACAGGTGAAGTGATGCAGCGATATTCCACCGCACTCCCTTACGGAGTCAGCGCTTCAGGCCGCCTCGACGCCCGGGCGTTTTCACGTCTGTCTGCCTATTCTCAAAAGCCTTTTGACCGGACATCGACAGATGTCCGGTTTTCGTCGTGCCTTCAAACAGGAGTGTTGATCCATGGCTGAACCTCTTTCCTTGCCACCGGTACCCGAACCGCCCAAGGGTGAGCGCCTGAAAAACAAGGTCGTGCTGCTGACCGGCGCGGCTCAGGGCATTGGCGAAGCGATTGTCGCGACCTTCGCCTCCCAGCAGGCCAGGCTGATCATCAGCGATATCCAGGCCGAAAAAGTCGAAAAAGTCGCGGCGCACTGGCGCGAACAAGGTGCGGATGTCGTGGCGATCAAGGCCGACGTCTCGCGCCAGCAAGACCTGCACGCCATGGCCAAACTGGCCATTGAGCTTCATGGCCGGATCGACGTGCTGGTCAACTGCGCCGGGGTCAATGTGTTCCGCGATCCGCTGCAAATGACCGAGGAAGACTGGCGTCGCTGCTTCGCCATCGACCTGGACGGCGCCTGGTATGGCTGCAAAGCTGTGCTGCCGCAAATGATCGAGCAGGGCATCGGCAGCATCATCAACATCGCCTCGACCCATTCCACCCACATTATTCCAGGTTGCTTCCCTTATCCGGTGGCCAAGCATGGCTTGCTCGGGCTGACCCGTGCCTTGGGCATCGAATACGCACCCAAGGGCATTCGCGTTAACGCCATCGCGCCGGGCTACATCGAAACCCAACTGAACGTCGATTACTGGAACGGTTTTGCCGACCCCCATGCCGAACGTCAGCGCGCCTTCGACCTACATCCACCACGACGCATCGGCCAGCCGATTGAAGTGGCGATGACGGCTGTGTTTCTGGCCAGCGATGAAGCACCGTTCATCAACGCCTCGTGCATCACCATCGATGGTGGGCGTTCGGTGATGTACCACGACTGAATAACGCGGGTTTCAGGCGCGAAACTACGTCTGAAATTCAATCATCATACGATATGACTATTGGCTGCATGCTTCGACCGCTGTATTGGCTTTCAAATAACGCTCAAAAAAAATAACAAGGAGTCAGCTTATGAAACGTCGTCGTGGGATCCGTTCCCTGTGCTGTGCCGCTTTGGCGGTCACCGCGGTCAGCCTGAGCAGTACGTTGCTGGCGGCCGAGGAAGTGAAGATCGGTTTTCTGGTCAAGCAAGCCGAAGAGCCCTGGTTCCAGACCGAATGGGCTTTCGCCGAAAAGGCCGGCAAAGACAAGGGCTTCACCGTCATCAAGATCGCCGTGCCTGACGGCGAGAAAACCCTCTCGGCCATCGACAGCCTGGCGGCCAACGGCGCCAAGGGCTTCGTGATCTGCCCGCCGGACGTATCCCTGGGGCCTGCGATCATGGCCAAGGCCAAGCTCAACGGTTTGAAAGTGATCGCCGTCGATGACCGCTTTGTCGATGCCGGCGGCAAGTTCATGGAAGATGTGCCGTACCTCGGCATGGCCGCCTTCGAAGTCGGCCAGAAGCAGGGCGCCGCCATGGCTGCCGAAGCGAAAAAACGCGGCTGGGACTGGAAAGAAACCTATGCGGTGATCAACACCTTCAACGAACTCGACACCGGCAAGAAACGCACCGACGGTTCGGTTAAAGCCCTGGAAGACGCCGGGATGCCGAAAGACCACATCCTGTTCTCGGCCCTCAAAACCCTCGACGTACCGGGCAGCATGGACGCCACCAACTCGGCGCTGGTGAAACTGCCGGGCGCGGCGAAAAACCTGATCATCGGCGGCATGAACGACAACACCGTGCTGGGTGGCGTGCGCGCCACCGAAAGCGCCGGTTTTGCCGCCGCCAACGTGATTGGCATCGGCATCAACGGCACCGATGCCATCGGCGAATTGAAAAAAGCCAACAGCGGCTTCTTCGGCTCGATGCTGCCGAGCCCGCACATCGAGGGCTACAACACCGCCAGCATGATGCATGAGTGGGTCACCACCGGCAAAGAACCGCCTAAATACACCGCCATGGACGACGTGACACTGATCACGCGTGACAACTTCAAGCAGGAACTGGAAAAGATCGGCCTGTGGAATTGAGGGTCGGTTGATTTCATCGGTGGCCCTGGCAACGGGGCTGCCTGATCGGTGTGAAGAGGTGGGTTATGCACGCACAAGTACAGACACACGGACACAGCGTTGGCGGCAGCTTGCGCTTCAACGGGATCGGCAAAACCTTTCCCGGGGTGAAGGCGCTGGACGGCATCAGCTTCGTCGCCCATCCGGGGCAGGTTCACGCCTTGATGGGTGAGAACGGCGCCGGTAAATCGACGTTGCTGAAAATCCTTGGCGGTGCTTACACGCCGAGCAGTGGTGACCTGCGGATCGGCGAGCAGACGAGGGTCTTCAAGTCCACTGCCGACAGCATTGGCAGCGGGGTCGCGGTGATTCATCAGGAGCTGCACCTGGTGCCGGAAATGACCGTGGCCGAGAACCTGTTTCTCGGCCATTTGCCGGCGAGTTTCGGCCTGATCAATCGCGGCGCTTTGCGTCAGCAAGCGCTGGCCTGCCTCAAAGGCCTGGCCGATGAAATCGATCCGCAAGAGAAGGTCGGGCGCTTGTCCCTCGGCCAGCGGCAACTGGTGGAAATCGCCAAGGCACTGTCCCGTGGCGCGCATGTGATCGCGTTCGACGAACCCACCAGCAGCCTGTCGGCGCGGGAGATCGATCGCTTGATGGCGATCATCGGTCGCCTGCGGGACGAAGGCAAAGTGGTGCTTTACGTCTCTCATCGCATGGAAGAAGTGTTCCGCATCTGCAACGCGGTGACGGTATTCAAGGACGGCCGCTTCGTGCGCACCTTCGAGGACATGAGCGCGCTGAGCCATGACCAGTTGGTGACGTGCATGGTCGGTCGCGACATTCAGGACATCTACGATTACCGCAGTCGTCCCCGTGGCGCGGTGGCGCTCAAGGTCGACGGTTTACTGGGGCCGGGCTTGCGTGAGCCGGTGAGTTTCGAGGTGCACAAGGGTGAAATCCTCGGGCTGTTTGGCCTGGTCGGGGCCGGGCGCACCGAGCTGTTCCGGATGCTCAGCGGGCTTACGCGCAACACGGCGGGGCGCCTGGAACTGCGCGGTCATGAACTGAAATTGCACTCACCACGCGATGCCATCGCGGCGGGGATTCTGCTGTGCCCCGAGGACCGCAAGAAGGAGGGCATCCTGCCGCTCGCCAGCGTCGCCGAGAACATCAATATCAGCGCACGCGGCGCTCATTCCACCTTCGGTTGCCTGTTACGTGGGTTGTGGGAAAAGGGCAACGCCGACAAGCAGATCAAGGCGCTGAAGGTGAAGACGCCCAACGCGGCGCAGAAAATCATGTACCTGTCTGGTGGCAATCAGCAGAAGGCGATTCTCGGTCGCTGGCTGTCGATGCCGATGAAAGTCCTGCTGCTCGACGAGCCGACCCGGGGCATCGACATCGGCGCAAAAGCGGAGATCTACCAGATCATCCATAACCTGGCCGCCAGCGGCATCGCGGTGATTGTGGTGTCCAGCGACCTGATGGAAGTCATGGGCATTTCCGACCGCATCCTGGTGCTTTGCGAAGGCGCCATGCGCGGCGAACTGACCCGCGAACAAGCCAATGAATCCAACCTGCTGCAATTGGCGTTGCCACGCCAACGCGCTACCGACGTGGCGAACTGAGAGGTGACTATGACCATCCAAAACAACGCTCTGCCAACCCCGCGCAAACCTCTGGACTTGCGGCGCTTTCTCGATGATTGGGTGATGCTGCTGGCGGCCATCGGGATCTTCGTGCTCTGCACCTTGCTGATCGATAACTTCCTTTCGCCGCTGAACATGCGTGGCCTGGGCCTGGCGATTTCCACCACCGGGATTGCCGCGTGCACCATGTTGTATTGCCTGGCGTCCGGGCATTTCGACTTGTCGGTGGGCTCGGTGATTGCTTGCGCCGGCGTGGTCGCGGCGGTGGTGATGCGTGACACCGACAGCGTGTTCCTTGGCGTGAGCGCTGCGCTGGTGATGGGGCTGATTGTCGGGCTGATCAACGGGATCGTGATCGCCAAGCTACGGGTCAATGCGTTGATCACCACGCTGGCGACGATGCAGATCGTTCGTGGCCTGGCTTACATTTTTGCTAATGGCAAAGCGGTGGGCGTGTCCCAGGAGCAGTTTTTCGTGTTCGGTAACGGCCAGTTGTTTGGGGTGCCGGTGCCGATTCTGATCACCATCGTCTGCTTCCTGTTTTTCGGTTGGTTGCTGAATTACACCACCTACGGGCGCAACACCATGGCCATCGGCGGCAACCAGGAAGCGGCGTTGCTGGCCGGGGTCAATGTTGACCGGACCAAGATCATCATCTTCGCCGTGCACGGTGTGATCGGTGCGTTGGCCGGGGTGATTCTGGCGTCGCGGATGACGTCCGGTCAGCCGATGATTGGCCAGGGTTTCGAGCTGACGGTGATCTCCGCTTGCGTGCTGGGTGGGGTATCGCTGAGTGGTGGGATCGGGATGATTCGGCATGTGATTGCCGGGGTGCTGATTCTGGCGATCATCGAGAATGCGATGAACCTGAAGAACATCGATACGTTTTATCAGTACGTGATTCGCGGTTCGATCCTGTTGCTGGCGGTGGTGATCGACCGATTGAAACAACGCTGATTTTCCTGGTGGGAGTGGCGTGTCATTGATCGTTCCCACGCTCTGCGTGGGAATGCAGCCCGGGACGCTCCGCGTCCCAGCAGCGGACGCAGAGCGTCCATTGAGGCATTCCCACGCGGAGCATGGGAACGATCATTTGGAGGATCCTTCACCCACTTTCACAAAATATTCCTTGCTCGCCCCAACCCGTTTCAGCTATGACGGTACACCCGAGGTGTACATGATTAGACCGCTACGAATTGACAAGAAACAACAGGTGAGCGACGAGCTCATCCGGCGCATCGAAAGCGGCCTCATGGAGGACGGTATTCTATTGCCGGGCGAACATCGATTGGCTCAAGCCTTCAAGGTCAGCCACGGCACATTGCGTGAAGCGCTGGTCGAACTGAAACGACGCCACAACCTCGCCACGCAAAGCGCGGTGGGCTCCATCGTCACTTACGACGGGGTGGTGCTCGATCAACGCAACGGCTGGGGCAAGGCACTGGCCGACAGCGGGGCGTTGATCAACACTGAAGTGCTGCGGCTGGAGGCAGTGTCCCGTCCTGACCTGCTACCACGTTTGGGCATCGATCAGTTCATCACCCTCGACCGTCGCCGCCGCGGCACCGATGGCACGCTGGTGTCCCTTGAACGCTCATTGATGCCTGCCACCGGAGGCCTGGAAGGCCTGCCGCGAGTCGGTCTGATCGATGACTCCCTGACCATCACGTTGGCCGCCTACGGTTACATTGGCGACCACGGGGATCAATGGATCGGTGCCGAACCCTTGAATGCCGAAGATGCCAAGTTGCTCGGGCGCCCGGAGGGCACGGTGTTCCTCAAGGCCCTGCGCACCACTTACGACCGTCAGAACCGCTTCATGGAACAAGTCGAAAGCCTGCTCGATCCGGTGCATTTTCGTCTGCACCTGCAAATTGGAACTGCAAAATGATCGCGCTCGACCATGCCCTCGGCGCGTTCTACGGACTGGCCTTGGGTGATGCGTTGGGCATGCCGACACAATCCCTGAGCCGCGCCGAGATCAAGGCGCGCTTTGGCGAAATCACGGAGCTGCACGACGCAGGCCCCGATCAACCGATCGCCGCGAACATGCCCAAAGGCTCGATCACTGACGATACCGAACAGGCGATCCTGATCGGCCAGTTGTTGATTGACGGCGAGGGCCGGATCGAACCGACGGTGCTTGCCCAACGATTGATCGAATGGGAAGCCGGGATGCGGGCCAAGGGTTCGCAGGATTTACTCGGCCCCTCGACCAAGCGCGCGATCGAGATGATCCTCGCCGGCTACTCGCCAGAGGAGGCGGGGCGTTACGGCACCACCAATGGCGCGGCAATGCGCATCACGCCGGTGGGGATTGCCGCCGATGTGACCGATCCCGAGCGTTTCATCCGCGCCGTGGTGCTAGCCTGTCAGGTCACCCACAACACCTCGCTGGGAATTTCCAGCGCGGCGGCGGTGGCGGCGGTGGTTTCTGCCGGGATCAACGGCATGGACCTGGGGGAGGCGTTGAACCTCGGCCAGCAGATTGCGCAGCAAGCCGAAGGTCATGGCCACTGGGTTGCCGGCGGGCGTATTGCCTCGCGCATCCGTTGGGCGCGGAGCATCAGCGTTGACAGCGACAAGGCGTTGCTGGCGGACTTGCTCTACGATGTGATCGGCACTTCGGTGGCCTCACAGGAATCGGTGGTGGTGTCGTTTGCGCTGGCTCAGCAAGTAGCCATTGATAAGATGAGTGCCTTCGAAGCGCTGTGCATGGCGGCCAGTCTGGGCGGAGATACCGACACCATCGCGGCGATTCTCGGCGCCATGCTCGGCGCTTGTCTGGGGCTTGAGAGTTGGCCTGTGGCGATGATCGAGCAGGTTAAAGCGGTAAATGATTTACAGCTGGAACCGTTGGTGCAGGGGCTGTTGGCTCTGCGTTGACTGGACTGGCGTCTTCGCGGGCAAGCCCGCTCCCACAGGGATAGTACAAACCTTGAGATGCACGCCGTACCTGTGGGAGCGGGCTTGCCCGCGATGGACGCATCACATACTTGAATTTTTCACTCGCAATGGAGCGCACAAACATGGCCAGGATCGCCGGAAAGTTATATCGACTTCCGAATTGCCCACAACTACAACAATGGCAACAGGAGCAGTTTTCATGAGTTCATCGAAAGCCGGGCAAAGTGCCGGGCAACTGGAAACCCGTGGCATCGAACCGGTGCCGGAAGGCGAGTGCAACGGTCATCCGCTGCAGCTGTTCTGGGTCTGGTTCGCGGCGAACATTTCCATCCTCGGCCTGCCGTTGGGCGCCACGCTGGTGGCCTTCCGCGGCTTGGCGATCTGGCAGGCGATCATCGTCGCCATCCTCGGTGCCGCCGGTTCTTTCGCGGTGGTGGGGATCATCTCCATTGCCGGTCGTCGTGGTCGCGCACCGAGCCTGACGCTGTCGCGGGCGATCTTCGGTGTGCGCGGCAATATCGGCCCGACGCTGGTCTCGCTGATGTCGCGTCTGGGTTGGGAAACCGTTAACACCACCACCGCCGCATTCGTCTTGCTGTCGCTGTGCTCGATTTTGTTCGGCTCGCCGGTGGAAGCCAAAAGCGCGCCGCTGCTGACCCTGGTGTTCATCGCGATGTTCGTGCTGCTGACGTTGTCGGTGTCCGGCCTCGGTCACGCCACGTTGCTGGTGATCCAGAAATGGGCGACCTACGTGTTCGGTGCGTTGAACATCCTGGTGGGCGGTTTTCTCTGCGCGACCATTGACTGGAGTGCCGTGTTCAACGCCACGCCAGCACCCCTGAGCGCGATGATCATCGGCATCGGCACCATGGCCGCCGGCACCGGGATCGGTTGGGCCAACGCCGGTGCCGACATGTCGCGCTACCAACACAGCAGTGTCAAAGCCGTGCGTCTGGTGGCGTCGGCGGCCTTCGGTGCGGGGATTCCGCTGGTGCTGCTGATCACCCTCGGCGGTCTGCTGTCGGTGGGCAACAATGATCTGGCCTCGGCCACTGACCCGATAGTCGCGATCCGCGACATGCTGCCGACCTGGATGGCCGTGCCGTACCTGATCACTGCGTTCGGCGGGTTGCTGCTGTCGAACAACCTGTCGGTGTACTCCGCCGGTTTGACCACCTTGACCCTCGGCCTGAAGGTCAAACGCGTGTATGCGGTGGTGGTCGATATCATTGCGATCTTTGCTGGTTCCATCTACTTCATGCTGATCGCCGAGAGCTTTTACGGCCCGTTTATCACCTTCATTTCCTTGCTGGCGGTGCCGATCACGGCGTGGGTCGGGATCTTCGTGGTCGACCTGATCCATCGTCATTACTACAGCCCCAAAGACCTGCTGGACGTCAGCCCGGGTAGCGCCTACTGGTATCGCGGTGGCGTCGAGTGGCGCGCGTTTGGTGCATGGGCGGTGGCGATTGTGCTGGGGTTCAGTTTCACCACCATTGGCACCACCGAACAGGATGTCTGGTTCCGGGGCTTTCTGTCCGACTCCTGGCTGGGGCACAACGGCCTGGGCTGGATCGTGACGTTCGTGGTGGCCGGTGGCATTTACCGGGTACTCGGCGGCGCCAGGGACCGCCGCGCCGCGTTGTTCGAGCCGGCTCATGCCTAAACTATTGCACACCGGCCAGGTCATCATCGACCTGGTCATGGCCGTGGATGAACTGCCTCATTCGGGTGGCGACGTGCTGGCGCAATCGGCCCGTTTCGAGGCCGGCGGCGGCTTCAATGTAATGGCTGCGGCCCAGCGAAATGGCTTGCCGGTGGTCTACCTCGGGCGCCATGGCAAGGGCCGTTTCGGCGACCTGGCCCGGGAGGCGATGAAGGCTGAAGGGATTCGGATTGGCCTCGATCAGAGCACCGAGCGCGACACCGGAGTGTGCGTCGCGCTGACCGAAGCCTCGGCCGAGCGCACGTTCATTTCCTACATCGGTGCCGAAGGCGAATTGACCGCTGAAGACCTGACGAGTGTGCCGGCCGAGGCGGGTGACTTTGTCTATGTCAGCGGCTATAGCCTGCTGCAGGGCGGCAAGGCGCAGGTGCTGGTGGATTGGGTGGTGGCTTTGCCGGACGGGACCAAGGTGGTGTTCGATCCGGGCCCGCTGGTGGATTCGCCGGACGCGCCGCTGATGAAGGCGTTGTTGCCACGCATCGATCTGTGGACCAGCAACCGTGTCGAGGCGCTGCGGTTTACCGGGGCGAAGGATATCGACGAGGCATTGAATCGGCTGGCGGATCATCTGCCGACCGAGGTGTTGACGGTGGTACGCGATGGGCCGCAAGGGTGCTGGATCAGCCTGCGCGGCGATCACCAGCATGTGCCAGGATTCAAGGTCGTGGCGGTGGACAGCAACGGCGCAGGGGATGCTCACGCGGGAGTTTTTGTCACCGGGTTGGCGCACGGATTATCGGCAGTCGAAGCGGCTTTGCGGGCGAATGCGGCTGCGGCGTTGGCGGTCACTCGCTGGGGGCCGGCGACTTCGCCGGGGACGGCTGAGGTGGATGCGTTGATTCGCGAGACCTATGGCGCCTGATTGACCGCTATCGCGAGCAGGCTCGCTCCCACATTGGATATCTATGTCAGCCGACAATATCTCGGCCAACAGCGATCAACTGTGGGAGCGAGCCTGCTCGCGAAGGGGGCCTCAAACTCACCCTCAAATCCGAACGCTTATCCGGCCTTGCGCAACGCCTCGATCAACGCCTGCTTGCGCATGCTCGAGCGCCCCGGAATCTTCTTCGCCCGGGCTTCTTTCATCAGGCTGTCCACCGTCTGCGTCTCGCGCGAAGCCTTGCTGTTGCGCGGCTTGCCTTCACGGGTGGCCACCGCACGACGGGCTGATTCCTTGCGATCTGCAGACTTGGCGCTGGCCGGCTTCTTGCGCCCGGAACCGCCGGCGCGTTCACCGCCACCCGACTGCTTGTTCACCGTGGCCCAGGCGCGAGCTTCGGCTTCATCTTTGGACACGCCTTTGTGCTCGTAGCTCTCTTCGATGTGTTCGGCTTTGCGTTTTTGCTCGGCGGTGTATTTGTCTTTGCTTCCACGAGGCATGGGATTTCTCCTTGCTTCAGGTGTGTATCCGTAGGCGCTGGCGAAGGCTTGGCTCGCGTTCGGACGATCTTTTGATCTTCGAATCCAAAGATCGCAGCCTGCGGCAGCTCCTACACGGTCAGACGTCCAGCTTGCGCGCCGCCTCAACCCCTGCGGCGCTGAGTTTGATCGGCAGGTTCAGCGAGTGCTCGCCGGTTTCGTTGCAGATCACATGACCGTGCTGGATCAGCCCGCGCTCCTGCAGCGTGGCGAGGGTGCTGGCCACGACTTTCTCCCCCCGGTAATTGTCCAGAACCTCCTTGCCCAAGCCACTTGGGTGGGCGTGCAGCAGGCGGGTCAGGACTTCTTTCTCCAGGTTTTTATCGACGTTCATGGTTACCTCTTGGTTGGGATGGACGGGTATTGCACCAGGCTCGCATCGGCGAGCCCTTACCCGATATTGGTCCATCCCCGACCTGGATTGGTGCCTGAGGAACGACGAGCGGTGCCGTTCTGGCTGATCAGTCGACGCCTATTTCTTCTTTGAACAGCTCCATGAACCCCTTCAGACGTTGATGGCGAATCTGCGCCAGACGCTGGCCGGCGGTTGTCTGGAACCCGTCCGCCAGGTGCAGCAGCTTGGTCTGGAAATGATCCAGGCAAAAGCGTTTGTCGTCGTAGTCCCGTTCTTTTGCCTCTGGGTCCAAAGGGTCGTACAACGCACTGCCCATGCGCCCGGCGATGTAGAAGGTACGCGCCACACCGAGCATGCCAAGGGAGTCGAGGCGGTCGGCGTCCTGGATGATTTTCGCTTCGAGGGTGATGGGCGTGATGTTGGCGCTAAAGCTATGGGCTTCGATGGCATGGACGACCGCTGTGATTTTTGCGCCAGGCCAATCCATTGCAATCAGCACTGTCGACGCTTTCTGCGCCGCCAGCCGTGAAGCCTGGGAGCGCCGCGGCGAGTTCTTTTCCACCGCCACGCAATCGTGCAACAGCACGGCTGCCAGCAGCACCTCAAGATCTCCGCCTTCCTCGGCATGAAGCGTGCGCACGTTGTGCCACACCCGCTGCAAGTGCGACAGGTCATGGGCGCCGTCCTCGCCGGGTTCCAGCGCATGAGGCAGCAGTTCAGAAGCCAGATGGTGCAGAGGCGCGAAAGCAGTGGTGGTCATAAAAGTCCCTTAGTGTAGAAACGCTTTTGTGGCGAGGGAGCTTGCTCCCGCTGGGCTGCGCAGCAGCCCCGACTCCAGACGCCACGGTATTTCAGTTACAACAGCGTCGCCAGTTTTTACGACTGCTTTGCAGCCGAACGGGAGCAAGCTCCCTCGCCACATTGCTTTCAAATGTGACGAGCGCCGCGTGCGGACTTAGTATGGCGTTTTCAACTTTTGACAAGGCACGTCCATGACGATCGACATCCGCCCGGCGACCCCCAGCGATGCTCCGCAAATCCTCGCGTTCATCACTGAACTGGCCGACTTCGAACGTGCCCGTCACGAAGTCATCGCCAGCGTCGCCGACATCGAGCGCAGCCTGTTCAGCGAAGGCGCCACCGCCCATGGCCTGATCTGCCTGCGCGATGGCTTGCCGATCGGCTTTGCAGTGTTCTTCTTCAGCTATTCCACCTGGCTGGGCAGCAATTGCCTGTACCTCGAAGACCTCTATATCACCCCGGAGCAACGAGGCGGCGGGGCCGGTAAAACTTTACTGCGCCACCTGGCAAAAATCGCCTGCGCCAATGACTGCGGCCGTTTCGAATGGAGTGTGCTGGACTGGAACAAACCGGCGATCGAATTCTACAAATCCCTCGGCGCACAGCCACAGGAAGAGTGGGTGCGGTATCGGATGGATGGGGTGGTGTTGCGCGAGTTTGCCGAGGGACGTTGATCGCTGCTGGCAATCTGATACGAATCTGTTGTTCGCACCGCTCTAGTCCGGCATTCTGTGCGCCCTTTGCGCGCTCACGGACGACACCTGCAATGCCTTTGGCACTCTTTCTCCACGCCCGTGGAGCCTTCGCTGCGTCAATGAGTGGCCGGCGATGAGCGGACTTCGGGCGACTATGCGTTTGTATGGCCTGGTGAAAAACCTCGGCTCCACGGACGATCTCCATCGCCAATCGGTGGATATCCTTTGCACCCTCGACCGCGCGGGCGGTAAGGCGATCCGGGCGTTCGTTTCGCGTCTGGACGCCGAGTTGATGACGCGCGGTCGCGGTCTTGAGGAGTATCGCGTCGTACCGCTTCGCACGTTCGATCCGAATCCTTTTATCCAGGAGCATCAGGGCTGGCTGAAGCTGCATGTCTGCTGTGGCTTCGTTGTCCCGGCGGATCAATCGCTATTGAACGACGGCATGCTGTCGCCCATGGGTTGGTACGTCTATTCCGACATCGGCCAATGGACCGCAAAGCATTACATCGATTTCGGCCCGCAGATGGCCAGCCTGCTGCAAACGTCCTATGACCGGATCGGTCTGCGCGACTACAACGCCGTGCTCAACGACCTCGACAGCGCCTCGGATGCAGATCTGAAATGGCAAGTCGCCGAAGCCTGGCAAACCCTTCACACCGCTTCATCCCCCGACAGCCATGAGGATTGTCATGCGCTGTTCGACCCGGTCGATAACCGCTGGTGCTTAGTCGCGACCGACATCGATATCTATCAGCCTCACCCTGAACCTCAGAAGCAAGGAGCTTTGACTTGAGTGGAAAACCTGCTGCGCGCATCACCGACCCGACGGCGTGCCCGTTGCCAGGCCATGGCACCAACCCGATTGTGTCCGGCTCCCCGGACGTGTTCTTCGATGGCCTCGGCGCTGCGCGCATGACGGACAAATCCGCCTGTGGCAGCCCGATCACCGGCGCGGTGTCCGGCACTGTGTTCATTAACGGCCTCAACGCCGCAATGCTCGACAGTACGGGCGGCCATGGCAACGTGGTGATTGGTGGCTCTGGCACGGTAATTATTGGCCAGAGTGGCGGAGGGGCGGCGTTTAGTGGGTTGTTGCCGATGCCGGTGCATTTCAATGATCGGATGCAGGTTGTTAATGAAGCGACAGGGGAGCCCATTCCTAATCATCCTTACGCCATTCAACGCGGCGACGGACGTGTGGAGCATGGCATCACGAATGAGGCGGGGTTTACTCATATGGTGAGCTCGCATGTTCCTGAAACCATTAAATTGTTCGTGGAGTAACAGGGATGGAAGTTGAAAATTCTGCGTTGAAAGATTGCAAGACGTTGGTGGTGACTCACGATTTGACATGTAAAACGGACCAGGCCACAAAACAGGCGCAGGTAAAAGTTAAAAAGGTGGTGGTGTTCTTCATTGGAGGCGCAGGGGATAAAGAGCAGTATTACCAAGATGTGCCGCCGCATGGGAACGTAACGTTCGCACAGCGCCAGTTATTGGCCCGCTTTACCGAGAAGCAACAAAGTCAAGTTGTGTCGGTGTATTTAAGTTATAAAGATATTCGTGGTGATAAAGATATTCAGAAATATGTTCTGCGGCACTTTGGAGGTGATAAGTCAGTTTACATTAGTGTTGTTGGTCATAGCTTGGGAGGTTGGAATGGCGCCCACCTATCAACGTTGCTGAAGGATAATGGTTACACCGTAAAAACTTTGGTGACGCTTGATCCCGTCGGTGGAGGGGCAGGCGTATGGATGATTTCCGATATTTACTTTACGACGCCAAAACCCAGTGCGGAATATTGGGTCAATATACTGGCTTCGCCAAAAACTCCAGACAGCTCCGATGACGTGGCTGACACAGGTGAACGTTGGATCATGACCTCAGGCCCGAACATTAATGTGCCGGTCGATACTAATCACTGCTTCGCCGGTGTTATGTTTCGGGCGAAAATCCAGGGTGAACAATCGGCGTGTGATCTTGTTTACGAACGTATGGCCAAGTATCTGGAGTCATAAAATGAAAACACTGCTTACAGTTCTTGCTGCCGTGTTGTGTATATCTTGCACAAAACACCCGGTTTTACCTTCCACTGACATACGTTTTGTTTCCATTAGTGATGTAGGTGGCAGTGCTCTATTCGAGGTTCGTTTCAGTTCGAAAACGGATCTGTTGAGTTTTTTCAAGGACAATACGGGAGAAGGACAGCTGGGCGAAGCGTTGATCTGCTCGCTGGATAAAACACCGGATTTTGTAAAGTGGCAAGATGTCGTGCGCTCTGTTCAAGGTGAAATAACCGAAGTTGATAATGCTGGTACCGTTGGCCATGTCTATTCAGCTAGTATGTTTGCCATGCAGGCAACAGATGGTGGTGTCTCGAGTAGTTTCGTGTCGGTAGAAGAACTGTTGGTTATACTGAAAGAGCGGGACTCTATATTTTGCAAGGTGTTTACGTCGGCTTATTCCTATGGGCCCTACTACTCGAACGTCATGAGCATTCCTGTATCGGATTTTATACTCGTCGTTAAACAGAAGCGCGGGTTATGAACTCGCCTGCTTTGAAGCTGCTGTTGGTTGTCGGTTTTTTATTGTGTGCATCGTGTCTGCGGCTTAATGTTCCGCCTGCAAGAATCGAGTTTGTGTCGATCGATCACGAGATATATTCGAGCTATAACCTGCGCTTCACATCGGATAGAGACCTCATTCACCTGTATGAGGTACATGGCCGACGCGGACAAATTGGCACCCGCATCCATTGTTCGTTGGATGGTGATCTAGATTTTTCTGTGGAACACAAAATTTTACTTGAGGCCTATGGTGGTGTTGATGATATGCGCTTGATTGAGGGTGATCGACGCTATGAGTTAAGCGCCAACATCCGCTTTCAGAACAACGCACTCAATGACGGTATCAACTGGATCAGACCTGTGGAACTGATCCAGATTCTGAAACCTCAAGAGTACGTACCCTGCAAAGTCGTCATTACCGCATTTCCTTTCAAGGCCTACTACTCGAAAGTGATGTACATCCCGACATCCCGGATTATTGCTCAAGTGCAAAATCCGCGAATTGCACCTGGGCGTGTGCCGCTCAAACCCGCAGATCATCCACTTTCGTGGCTGCAGCTTGAGCCGGTTTGTATCGTCCGGTGGCGTTATGAAGCGGCACCGGCCTATGACCAGATCGGCAGCATTGGATTATGCAGTGATGTGCCCTATGCAGGGATGTTGGCTTCATTCGCACCTCACAACATGAAGCTGCGTCTGGTGAAACAACGAGATCAAATGCCCAAGCCTTTAACGGCCTACACCATTGTGCGAGGTGATGGGCGGAGGGAGTCCGGTATTTCGGCTGAGAATGGCGATACCCACCGAGTAGGCTCACTGGAATCAGAGGCGTTGGGGATTTATGTCGAAGAGGGAGTTGGGGCGGTGGAGCGATGGACGCCTCAGATAGATGAATCTCAATATGTGGGACGCAAAATTACATATTGAGACTTTCCCTCTGGGAGGCCTATAGTCCAGCTCACTCACTGCCAAAAAACAAAACAGGTGAAGCGATGCTGGCGCAATTGATCGCGCTCGATTGGGGGACAACCTCATTACGTGCTTACAAACTCGGTTTCGGTGGCCAGGTGCTGGAACAGCGTGCGCTCTCGTCCGGGATCATGCAGCTGCCCAAGACGCCGCGAATCATCGCTGGCCAGGAATGTGCCGACGGTTTTGAATTGGCCTTCGATGAGGCGTGCGGTGACTGGCTCGACGCACAGCCTGATTTGCCGGTGATTGCTTGCGGCATGGTCGGCAGTGCTCAGGGCTGGCGCGAAGCGGCCTACTGCGGCACGCCGGCGAACGTCGCCAATCTCGGAACTTCCCTACAAACCGTTCGCAGCCTTCGCGGTGTCGATGTGCACATCGTGCCGGGCGTGATTCAGCGTTCGCGCTTGCCGAACGTGATGCGTGGCGAGGAAACCCAGGTCCTCGGTGTGTTGCAGAATCTGCCGAGCGGGGCGGGCAACGATCTGTTGATCGGCTTGCCGGGCAGCCATTCGAAATGGGTGGAAGTGGCCGATGGCTGCATCGTGCATTTCGATACTTTCATGACCGGCGAAGTCTTCGCCGTGCTCAGCGAACACAGCATTCTCGGGCGCACTCAGCAGCGCGGTGCATCTTTTGATGGCGAAGCGTTTGACCGTGGCGTGCAAGTGGCGCTGTCGGCGGACGGCGAGATCGGGCCGCTGTCGACGCTGTTCAGTGCCCGCAGTCTGGGGCTGACCGGCGAACTGAGTTGCGCCGCGCAACCGGACTATCTGTCCGGCCTGTTGATCGGTCATGAACTGTCGGCCCTGGCCAATGTTCAGCGGCACCGGCACAACAGCGTGCACCTGCCTTCGATCATCCTCATCGGCAACGCCCAACTCTGCACCCGCTACAGCCGGGCACTCGACGCCTGTGGTTTTGCCCGGGTGGCCCTGGCCGAACAGGCCACCGAGCGCGGGTTGTGGCAGTTGGCGGTCGCCGCCGGACTGATCACTGCAAACCCATCCCGTTAAACCTGACTGGAGGTCTGACATGTTCAAGCAAGCACTGGCACAAAACGGTCTGATCGCGATCCTGCGTGGCCTGCGCCCGCAAGAGGCGGCAGCCGTCGGCGAAGTCCTGTACTCGGCCGGATTTCGCGTCATCGAAGTGCCGCTTAATTCCCCCGAACCGTACGAGAGCATCCGCATCCTGCGCCGTACGTTACCCGCCGATTGCCTGATCGGTGCGGGCACGGTGTTGACGCCGGAACAGGTCGAGCAAGTGAAAGTGGCGGGCGGCCAAGTGATCGTCATGCCTCACAGCGATGCCAAGGTGTTGCGCGCGGCGAAGGCCGCCGGGCTGTTCCTGTCGCCGGGCGTGGCGACGCCGACCGAAGCCTTTGCGGCGCTCGCCGAAGGGGCGGATGTGCTGAAGATGTTCCCGGCCGAACAGATGGGCCCAGCCGTTGTGAAAGCCTGGTTGGCGGTATTGCCGGCGGGGACGGTGCTGGTGCCGGTGGGCGGGATTACGCCGGACAACATGCAGGTGTTTGTCGAGGCCGGCGTCAAAGGTTTCGGCCTCGGTTCCGGGTTGTTCAAACCGGGTATGACGGCTGACGAAGTAGCGGTGCGCGCCAAGGCGTATGTCGCTGCATGGAACGCTCTGCGTTAAGACTTTTTGGCGCCGAGCGCGCTACATCTATAAGAGAGATAAAAAGATGAAAATCACCAAACTCACTACCTTCATCGTTCCGCCGCGCTGGTGCTTCCTCAAGGTCGAAACCGACGAGGGCGTGACCGGTTGGGGTGAGCCCGTGGTCGAAGGCCGCGCGCACACCGTCGCCGCTGCGGTTGAGGAATTGTCCGACTACCTGATCGGCAAAGACCCACGCAACATCGAAGACATCTGGACCGTGCTCTACCGTGGCGGTTTCTACCGGGGCGGGGCGATCCACATGAGTGCCCTGGCCGGTATCGACCAGGCGTTGTGGGACATCAAAGGCAAGGCCTTGGGTGTGTCGGTCAGCGACTTGCTGGGCGGCCAGGTGCGGGACAAGATCCGCGTCTACTCGTGGATCGGGGGTGATCGCCCGGCGGACGCCGCTCGCGCTGCGAAAGAAGCGGTCAGCCGTGGTTTCACGGCGGTGAAAATGAACGGCACCGAAGAACTGCAATTCCTCGATTCCTTCGAGAAGGTCGACCTGGCGCTGGCCAACGTTGCCGCCGTGCGCGATGCGGTCGGCCCGAATGTCGGCATCGGCGTGGACTTCCATGGTCGGGTGCACAAGCCCATGGCCAAGGTGCTGATGAAGGAACTCGACCCGTACAAACTGATGTTCATCGAAGAGCCGGTGCTCAGTGAAAACTACGAAGCGCTGAAAGAACTGGCGCCGCTGACCAGCACGCCGATTGCCCTCGGCGAGCGGTTGTTCTCGCGCTGGGACTTCAAGCGTGTGCTCAGCGAAGGCTACGTCGACATCATCCAGCCCGATGCCTCCCACGCTGGCGGCATCACCGAAACCCGCAAGATCGCCAACATGGCCGAAGCCTACGACGTGGCCCTGGCGCTGCATTGCCCGTTGGGCCCGATTGCCCTGGCGGCGTGCCTGCAACTGGACGCGGTTTGCTACAACGCGTTCATCCAGGAACAGAGCCTGGGCATCCATTACAACGAGAGCAACGACCTGCTCGATTATGTGAAAGATCCGCGGGTGTTCGACTACGACAAAGGCTTCGTGAAGATACCCAATGGCCCGGGCCTGGGCATCGAGATCAACGAGGAATACGTGATCGAACGCGCGGCGGTCGGCCACCGCTGGCGCAACCCGATCTGGCGCCATGCCGATGGCAGCTTTGCCGAGTGGTGAGCTCCTCCTGACTCAACACAAATCCCTGTGGGAGCGGGCTTGCCCGCGATGGCGGCAGCCTATTCGGCATTGATGTGACTGACAGGACGCTATCGCGGGCAAGCCCGCTTGTATGGTAGGACTTGAAGGGAGGAGGAGGGACAAAGCCCGATTCTGACTGTTGACGCAGTACAGATCCGTGGGAGATTTCGCCCCTCCTCCTTTCACCCAAGCGCCGA
>NZ_CAXAQH010000018.1:0-123146 GCF_963970905.1 Pseudomonas sp. EL_65y_Pfl2_R96
CTGCCGTCGGTTCCATGGCCATCGCTTACTGCTTTTCCCAATGCGGCATCTACTGTCCGCGCTCAGGCGGGCTATCCGCCTACACCGAAGAGGCGCACGCAAAATCAGGGTTCTTCCTCTGCTCGTATCTGTACTTCCTTTCGCTGGCTATCGCCAACGTGGCGGTCGCCATCTCCGCAGTGGGGTACATGACATCGTTCGTACCCTGGCTGGGGAGTGGCGCCATTCCGCTGTTCATCGGAACGGTCGGCTTGCTCTGGTTAACCACCGTGGCCAACTTTGGTGGCCCCAGCATCACGGGCAAGATCGGTGCGATTACCGTCTGGGGTGTGATCATCCCGGTGGCCGGCTTGAGCATCATCGGTTGGTTCTGGTTCAAGCCTGATGTGCTGGCTGCCGCCTGGAACCCGAACAACCTGCCCATCTCCGAAGCCATCAGCAAGGCGATTCCCCTGACCCTGTGGGCATTCCTCGGCATGGAGTCGGCCGCGCAAGCCTCCGATGCCGTGGAAGATCCCAAACGCACCGTGCCGCTGGCCTGCCTGCTCGGCACGCTGGGTGCGGCCGTGGTCTATGTGCTGTCGACGACGGTTATTCAGGGCATCATACCCAATGCCGAACTGGCCAATTCATCGGCCCCTTTCGCGCTCGTCTATGCGCACATGTTCAACCCTACAGTCGGCAACATCATCATGGCGCTGGCGGTGATGGCCTGTGTTGGTTCGCTGCTGGGCTGGCAGTTCACCCTGGCGCAAACGGCCAAGATGACGGCTGACCAGGGAATGTTCCCAAAACTGTTCAGCAAGGTCAGCGCGCTGGATGCGCCCATTGTCGGCATGCTCGTCTGCGGTGTATTGCAGACCTTGATGGCGCTGTCGACCATTTCGCCCAATGCCAGCGCCCAGTTCGGAAAGCTCGTCAGCCTGGCGGCAGTGACCAACCTGATCCCCTACGTGACGGCGGCCACCGGCTTGCTGGTCATGATGTACAAAGCCAACGTCAGTGCAAGCATATACACCCGCAACACGTCATTGTTACTGGTTGCCGTGGCCTATTCCTTATACGCCCTGTATGCCTGCGGCAAAGACGCCGTGTTCGGCGGCACCCTCGTCCTTGCATTCGGCTACCTGCTCTATGGCTTCCTCGCCAAGCGTTTTGTCGGTGAGACTCAAACCGTTCAGACCAGGGCCGGCAATCCTTAGCCGTTGTCTTCAGGACTGCACAGACATCTGAATTCGGGGAACCAGGATATGAACGTAAAACTGACCAAAGCCAACAACCTGCTGCTCGCCAGCCTGCTCACGCTGGTACCTGTATTGGCCGATGCCAATACCCTTGAACGCGTGCGGGCGAGTAACACCTTCACCCTCGGCTATCTGCCAGGCTATGCACCTTTTAGCTCCCAGGCGGGCGATAAAGTCAGCGGTTATGCCATTGATCTTTGTCTGAAAATCGCCGACAAGGTCAAGACCGAACTGGGTTTGCCCGGGTTGCAAATACGCTACCAGCCCGTCACCAACACCGATCAGGCGTATGCCGTCAGCTCGGGCAAGGTCGACATACTCTGTACACCGACACTGCCCACACTGGAGCGGCGCAAGACTGTGAGCTACTCGGTGCCGATCTACACGGCCGGCCTGTCGGCAGTGGTGCGTAAGGACGCACCAGAAGCGTTGCTCAATGTACTTAACGGAAAAGTTGCCTATACCGGGCCGACTTGGCGAGCGACCATCAACCATGGGCTGTCCAACCAAACCTATGCCGCTACCGCTGGCGAAATCACCGAGGACTGGATCCGTGAGAAGATGAAATTACTCGGTGTGGTGGCGACCCTGGTCACGGTCGAGAACGCTGACGCAGGCCTTAAACTGCTTGACGAAGGCAAAGCCGATGTCTTTTTCGCTGAACGCATAATGCTCCAGAATCGCCTCAGCACACAGTACTTCGCAGGAAATCTGGTTCTACTGGAGCGTATTTTTGAGTACGCACCGACTGCAATGACGGTGGATCGAGACGACGAAAATTTCCGTTTGCTGGTCGACACCACGCTGAGTGAAATGTACCGATCAGGCGAGATTGAGCAGGCATACGACAACCACCTGGGAGGCGTCGGCGACACGGCCAAGAAACTGTTCAAGGTCTATGCGCTACCTTAGATATCGGGCTCGGTAAGACAAAATTTGCTAGCCCGCGTCATCGTGGCCAAGTTCGCACTGGCTATCGTGCGGGCAGGCAGCGTGGCCTTTTAACGGCTTGGAAAAAGAAAAACAAAACATTGGCATGCTCTTAATTTTTGCCCTCATCAGACTACTTAATAGTCACAAAGCACCTCAGCCCTCCGGCGACTCTTAATTCATACGCATCGGGCATGAATGATTACTTTTTCAAGCAAAGGTTTATTGGGTAAGACTTGCAACTATCAAGACTGGCAAGGTCTATGACAAAAAAGTAAGCATGAAATAGAAACTTGGTGATTTGTTTGCCGCAAAAGGCCCGCCACGATGGTTTTTATTGAACAGATAAAAGCATGACAGACGCGGACTTTCTGGAGATGCCCTCCCCCCTTGGAGTTTTCTTGATGTGCGCCGCCTCCTTGACCCCGCGTCATCACCAGAAAATGGACGGCCTGCGACGTGCTGAGCTCGCTCTGCCTAGTGCGATTGCCACTGCGGGAACGTCATATAATTGTTTTAATTTAACAAGCAAAGCGTAATAACGCTTAGCTATTGGCATTGAATTAAGGTCATTTTTATTTATAGCTAATCACTATATGGAGGCGGACAAACCCTCTGTTTTTCCGCTAATTACAAATAAGATCGCGACACCCAGAAAGCAGAAATAAATACTTGCCAAAACAAGAAAGTAAACTAGCGTTTAAATACCGCTTTAACAGTGCATTTTTTATTGAAGGTGGGTAAGTGTAGTTAGCAATAAAACGTTGCCATGCTATTGATCTAAGGCAGTTGATTGAACAGTTAACGAACTTAACCTGTTTTTTTGCCCTGCATTGGAGTCATGCAATGTCTGAATCCACCGAAAAATCGAAACTCGGCGCACTGGTTGCTTGGGTGGGCGGTTCGATGATCGGTTCCCCCCGGCTGTATGTGCCCGGCGCGATCCTGTTCGCCAAGGCCAGGCTTGAAGTCATCAAACCGGTTTCACCAACGTCGAGAAGCTTATTTTCGCCGCCGTTGTCGCGGGCGCTCCGGTGGCTGCCTACAGACGGCAGGACGGCTTCCTGACCCTTTAACCACCGAATAATTTGTCATCTGGAGGAACACGGCAATGACCAAGGAGAAAGTTAAGTACGGCGTCCATTCCGAAGCCGGCAAGCTGCGCAAAGTCATGGTTTGTTCCCCCGGCCTGGCTCATCAGCGGCTGACCCCGAACAACTGCGACGAACTGCTGTTCGATGATGTGCTGTGGGTCGCCCAGGCCAAACGCGACCATTTCGATTTCGTTACCAAGTTGCGCGAACGCAACGTCGACGTGCTGGAAATGCACAACCTGTTGACCGATATCGTCGCGATTCCAGAAGCGCTGGACTGGATTCTGGAGCGCAAGATCACCGCCAACTCGGTCGGCCTTGGGCTGGTCAACGAAACCGGTTCCTGGCTGCGCAGCCTGGAGCCGCGCAAGATTGCCGAATTCCTCATTGGCGGCGTCTCCGCCGATGACCTGCCGGACAGTTTCGGCGGCAAGACCATTCAGATGTTCCGCGAATTTCTCGGTCATTCCAGCTTCATTCTGCCGCCGCTGCCCAACACCCAGTTCACCCGCGACACTACCTGCTGGATCTACGGCGGCGTGACGCTCAACCCGATGTACTGGCCGGCACGCCGTCAGGAAACCCTGCTGACCACCGCCATCTACAAATTCCACCCGCAGTTCACCAGCACCGACTTCCAGATCTGGTACGGCGACCCGGATCAGGAACACGGCAGCGCCACCCTTGAGGGCGGCGACGTGATGCCGATCGGCAACGGCGTGGTGTTGATCGGCATGGGCGAACGCACGTCCCGCCAGGCCATCGGACAATTAGCGGTCAACCTGTTCAAGAACAAAGCGGTGGAACGCGTGATCGTCGCCGGCATGCCGAAATCCCGCGCGGCGATGCACCTGGACACCGTATTCAGCTTCTGCGACCGCGACCTGGTCACGATCTTCCCCGAAGTGGTGAAGCAGATCGTCGCCTTCAGCCTGCGCCCTGACGACAGCAAACCGGGCGGCGTCGACGTCCGCCGCGAAGAAACCAGCTTCCTCGACACCGTAGCCCAGGCCCTTAACCTACCCGCCCTGCGTGTCGTCGAAACCGGCGGCAACAGCTTCGCCGCCGAACGCGAGCAATGGGACGACGGCAACAATGTGGTGGCCGTGGAGCCGGGCGTGGTCATCGGTTACGACCGCAATACCTACACCAACACCCTGCTGCGCAAGGCCGGCATAGAAGTCATCACCATCACCGCTGGCGAACTCGGTCGCGGGCGTGGCGGTGGCCACTGCATGACCTGCCCGATCATTCGCGACCCTATCGACTATTAATTTGCCCACCTCGGCCCACTTATCGAGTGCGGCCGAGGGGACAACCGAAATCAAAGGAGATCGAAAATGGCTTTCAACATTCACAACCGCAATCTGCTGAGCCTGGAACACCATACCCCTCGCGAATTGCGTTACCTGTTGGACCTCTCCCGCGACCTCAAACGCGCCAAATACACCGGCACCGAGCAGCAGCACCTCAAAGGCAACAACATCGCGCTGATCTTCGAAAAAACCTCTACCCGTACCCGTTGCGCCTTCGAAGTCGCCGCCCATGACCAGGGTGCCCACGTCACCTACATCGACCCGAGCTCTTCGCAGATCGGTCACAAGGAAAGCATGAAGGACACCGCTCGCGTGCTGGGACGGATGTTCGACGCCATCGAGTACCGGGGTTTTAAGCAGGAAATTGTCGAAGAGCTGGCCAAGTTTGCCGGCGTGCCGGTGTTCAACGGTCTGACCGATGAATACCACCCGACGCAAATGATCGCCGACGTGCTGACCATGCGTGAACACAGCGACAAACCGATCCACGAAATCAGCTACGCCTACCTCGGCGATGCGCGTAACAACATGGGCAATTCGCTGCTGCTGATCGGCGCCAAACTGGGCATGGACGTGCGCATCGCTGCGCCAAAAGCCCTCTGGCCGGCAGATGACCTGGTGGCCCGTTGTAAAAAATATGCAGAGGAAAGCGGCGCGCGCCTCACCCTCACTGAAGACCCGAAAGCTGCGGTCAAAGGTGTGGACTTCATCCACACCGACGTCTGGGTATCGATGGGGGAACCCGTGGGCGCCTGGGGCGAGCGTATCAAGCAATTGCTGCCGTACCAGGTCAACGCCGACCTGATGAAAGCCACCGGCAACCCGCGCACCAGGTTCATGCACTGCCTGCCGGCCTTTCACAACAGCGACACCAAGGTCGGCAAAGAGATTGCCGAGCAATACCCGAACCTGAGCAACGGCATCGAAGTGACCGACGACGTGTTCGAGTCGCCCGCCTGCATCGCCTTCGAGCAAGCGGAAAACCGCATGCACACCATCAAGGCGATTCTGGTGTCGACCCTGGCTGATCTCTAAGGATCGATCCGGTTCCTCCTGCAGGAACAAAGTCCCACATTGACCGAGTTCCAACCGGGGCCAAATCGCCCGCAACCTCTGCTGAGAAGGACTGCATTATGCGTATCGTCGTTGCTTTGGGCGGTAACGCCCTGCTCCGCCGGGGTGAACCCATGACCGCGGACAACCAGCGTACCAACATCCGGACCGCTACCGAACAGATCGCCAAGGTCCATCCCGGCAACCAACTGGTGATCGCTCACGGCAATGGTCCGCAGGTCGGCCTGCTGTCGCTGCAAGCGGCGGCCTACACCTCAGTCAGCCCTTATCCGCTGGACGTGCTGGGCGCTGAAACCGAAGGCATGATCGGCTACATCATTGAACAGGAACTGGGCAACCTGCTGGACTTCGAAGTTCCGTTCGCCACCCTGCTGACCCAAGTCGAAGTCGACCCCAACGACCCGGCGTTCCAGAAGCCCAGCAAACCCATCGGCCCCGTCTATACCAAGGCTGAAGCGGAGAAACTCGCCGCCGAGAAAGGCTGGGCCATCGCCCCGGACGGCGACAAGTTTCGTCGTGTGGTCGCCAGCCCGAAACCCAAACGCATCTTCGAAATCCGCCCGATCAAGTGGCTGCTGGACAAAGGCAGCATCGTGATTTGCGCCGGCGGTGGCGGCATCCCGACGATGTACGACGCCAGCGGCAAATTGCAAGGCGTGGAAGCGGTGATCGACAAGGACCTGTGCTCGGCGCTGCTGGCCGAACAGCTTGAAAGCGATCTATTGGTGATCGCCACCGACGTCAACGCGGCGTTCATCGATTTTGGC
Organism: Pseudomonas sp. EL_65y_Pfl2_R96; assembly: GCF_963970905.1. NCBI lineage: Bacteria > Pseudomonadati > Pseudomonadota > Gammaproteobacteria > Pseudomonadales > Pseudomonadaceae > Pseudomonas > Pseudomonas sp. EL_65y_Pfl2_R96. The sequence goes on from NZ_CAXAQH010000018.1 coordinate 6,426, forward strand.
AAACCGACCCAGAAAGCCATCGCCCAGGCGCACCCGGATGAAATGGAAAAACTCGGTTTCGCGGCTGGCTCCATGGGGCCAAAGGTCCAGGCGGCCTGCGAGTTCGCCCGCCATACTGGAAAAGTAGCGGTAATCGGCTCACTCCAGGACATCGAAGCGATCGTCCAGGGCAAGGCCGGCACTCGTATCAGTACGGAGAAACCCGGCATCCTCTACCTATAAAGACACGGCGGGCAGATATAACGTCTGCCCCCTTTCCACTGCCTTCGAAGGAGAAAACGCCAATGGCCACGTTCGAACCCGGTCACCTGCACATCGAGCGTCATGCGCTGAACAAGGATGATGTCAGCTACGACGTGTATATCGACTATGAAGTCAGCCAGGACCCTAAGGAAGGCAAAGGGATGCTGTTCACCATGCATGGCAGCATCCAGGACAAGGCGCTGAACGAACCGTTCTTCCTGCCCAAGGATCAGGCCTACAACTTCGCCAGCAATGTGACGAAAATTGCCGAGAAGTACGGCATTCCCAAGGCGTACAGCAACATCGGCTCGATTCACAAGCACTACGATTTGATGTTCGAAGATGTGCGAGTACAGATGAACAGGAAGTCGGGGGACCCGGTCAATCCCGAACACTTCGAATAAACCGGATTCTCTGTTTGACCAACCTGCCTGATCACATGGGGGTGCAATGCACATTCCATTATTTTACGCGGTGTCAGCTGCCCTGTTTTTGAGCGGATCTTCCTGTCTGGCGCAGTCATTGGATGCGACCCCAACCGCGACAGTAAAAGCTGGCAATACAGCGCCCGTCACGACGCCGAACAAAGATGTCGTGTTTACCCAAGAGCAGCTGGATCAAGTGCTGGCTCCCATTGCGCTTTACCCGGACCCGCTGCTGGCCCAGGTACTGATGGCCACCACGTACCCCGGAGAAGTCGCCGAGGCGGTAACTTGGTCTAAAGCACACCCGGACGCCAAGGGCGATGATGCAGTCAAACAAGTGGCGAGCCAGCCCTGGGATCCGAGCGTGCAGTCGCTGGTCGCCTTCCCACAAGTTCTGGCAATGCTGGGACAGGATCCCGTCTGGGTGCAACGCCTGGGTGACGCCTTCCTGGCGCAGCCTGACGATGTCATGGTGGGCGTGCAACGTTTGCGTCATCAGGCGCAAGCAGCTGGCAACCTGCAGAGCAATCAATATCAGAACGTGACGGTTCAGCCTGTCGCGGCACCGGCCTCTGCCGGCAGCACCTCCACTGTCATCATTCAGCCCTCTGATCCGCAGGTGGTTTACGTACCCAGTTATAACCCGACAACAACCTACGGCACCTGGCCCTATCCGGCGTCGCCTCCCGCGTACTATCCACCGCCGCCAGCCTATTACCCAGGTTCAGCATTGATGGCTGGGCTGGCGTTTGGTACCGGTGTGGCTATCATCGGCTCGTTGTGGGGTGAAAGTAACTGGGGCGGTAACGATGTCGACATCAACGTCGAACGCTACAACAACATCAATCGCAATAATCAGATCACCAATAATCAGAACAAGTGGCAGCACAACGCCGCTCATCGCGATGGCGTTCCCTATCGAGACAGCAGGAGCCGCGAACAGTACGGCCGACAACTGGACGGCGCCAATCAGCGTGAGGCCTATCGAGGGGACAATGCTCAGCGAGCCCAGGCCCGTGAAAAAGCCCGTGGTTCAATGGACAAGCACGGTATCGAACGACCTGCCACCAGCAACCGCGAAGCCCGTGATTCAGCGCGCAATGCCCAGTCCGGTATCTCGGCTGGCAATCGAGCAGGTACAGACAGACCGAAGTCGTCTGACAGGAGCCAGAACACTGCCAGAAACACTCGGGAGAGTCAGCAGCCCAGAAAACAGAGCACTCAGGTGAATCAGCGCGCACAGAGCAACACGCAGGCACGCCAAACAACGAAAAGACAGCCATCCGCCAGTCCAGGCAGTGCTCGCAACAATGCATTCGCCGGCGCGCGTTCACCGTCCCAGGTCAACGCACAAGCCAGTCGTGGCCGGGCCAGCCAGGCATCCGCCCAGCGCCCCAGCGCCTCGCGACCAGCCAGCCATCAGGTCAGTCGGCCGTCCAATCCACCTGCGCGTCAAAGGGGGGGCCGTCGTTGAAAAACAATCCTCGAGTGAAGGCACTCATGGGCTTGCTCCCCTATGTCCTGGCGATAGTTGCCGGCCTGGCGTGGTCGTGCATTGTTACGGCACAGCAGGCATTTACAACGCCCGAAAAGGCCGCTCAAGCGTTCGTCGAAGCACTGGGCACGGAACATGTCGATCAGGCACGCCTGACAGAGCTGCTGGGTCATGAATGGCGCAGTTTCATTCCGCGTAATGGCGTGCAGCGCAGTGATGTGGATGCGTTTTTGAAGCAATACCGCGAGCAACACGCCATTGAAAAAACCAACGACCGCAAGGCGATCCTTTCGGTCGGCAGTGATCATTGGATACTGCCCATACCCATGATAAAAAGCGCAAACGGTTGGCACTTCGACATCAAGGCCGGTAGCGCTGAAGTCCGTGCGCGTCGAATTGGCCGCAATGAACTCGCCGCATTGCAATCGGTGCTGACCTATCATGATGCCCAGATGGACTATGCGTCAGTGGATCGTGATGGCGATGGCGCACTCGAGTACGCGCAGAATCTCTTCAGCACCCCCGGCAAGCACGATGGACTCTATTGGGCAGACGACGATAGCGGTCAGATCAGCCCGTTAGGTCCCTCGTTCGGCAATACCATTGCCGGCGAAGACTGGCATGGTTACCACTTCCGCATCCTCGATGGCCAAGGTCCTTCGGCACCTGGTGGCGCCTACAGCTACTACATCGGTGACCAGATGAGCCGAGGCTTTGCACTGGTCGCCTGGCCGGCAAAATACGATGACACCGGGGTGATGAGTTTTATGATCAGTCATGAAGGACAGGTGTTCGAAAAAGACTTGGGACCCAATAGTGAAAAATTGGCTCAGTCGATGAAGCGCTTTGATCCAGATGACAGTTGGAAGATGGTCACTGCTGATCAGGAGTAGCGAGGCTTGCCCACGCCGGGATGAAGTCGTTGCTCCCCTCATGCAGAAGCGATCCTTCTGCATGAGGGGTGATAGGTACGACAACGAATCCCGGTGTCATTTTCTTAAGCTATGGCAGCGGGTTTCTGATCTTTCTCCGCCCAATCTCAAAAAACCTGCTGACGCATTACTTTCAGTTACTTGATGAAAGCTTGCAAATCACTGGTCAGCTTGTCGATCGCCACTTTGAAATCCTTGGTGGTGACTTTCTGGCTGGTGTTTTCCAGTGTGCTGCCAAAGACCTTGCGCACGACTTTGGCCACGGTCTGGTTGCTGCTGGCGTCGACAAACTCCGCCTCAATGAACAGAGTGGTCTCCTGATCACGATGACCACTGGCAGCGGAAACACCTCCCACGACGGCGGCGATCGGAACCACTTCATACCACTTCATGCCTTCGTTTTCGGCATTCACCCCGGTGATCGCCGCGCGCATGATCAAGGTCTTTGAACCGGCAGGTGCTGATTTTGCGCTCGACACAACCCGATATTTCTGGCCCAGAACGCCTTTGGCCTTGCTGGTCATGTAGTTCTGCAACTCGTCCAGGGTTTGCCGGTTAACCCGCTCGTTCGGCTTGGGCGCCGGGTAGAGCTCCAGCTTGTTGAAGGCCACGGTGTTATAGGCATTTGGATTCCAGGACGGGCTCACCCACCGCATGGCTTTTTCGCCGCTGGTGGTGGTGACCTCTTGCAAGTTGTTGTAGTTGGACAGGAAGCCGGAATACTGCTCACGCTCGGTGACTTTCGAGGTGCAACCGCCCAGTAGCAGGCTGGCCAGTGCAGCGCCAATAAACAGTTTTCGGGACAAGTTCATAGTGGTGTGTGCTCCATGGTTTAAGTCATTTTTTCGGTTGCAGGGCGTCAGAAGCGCCAGGTCATGTTTCCGGTCAAATGGCTTGAATCCAGGCATTATCGAACTGACCGGAAGTTCGTGTGCCTGATGTGGGTTTGCTCTGCCCCAACGGCATATCGCCGAGCCAGACCATGCTCCAGCTGACATTGATCGATGACCTTGTTCAGAGCATAGGTGGCTCTGGCCGCAATGCGCCAAAACTTGCATCATGCGCTTGTAGTTTGACCAAAAGCTTCGCTTTAAATGTGAACACTCAGGCTAAAATCGCCAGATTTCCAAGGTGGCCCGCAGACCTCCAGAGCTGCGATTCTCCAATCGGATCTGTCCCCCCAAGCGGGCCGCGATGGCCTGCACGATGGTCAGTCCCAGCCCTGCCCCCCGATCATTTTTGCGGCTATAGAAACGCTCGAAAAGACGATCGTGCTCAGGTGGCGCGGGGAGCGAACTTGGTGGCGCAATAACTGGCATAACCGGGATAGCCGATCGAGCCATAGGTCGACCCGACGTTCACCACCATCGCGCTCTCGGCTTGCTTGAGCAGTGGCAGCAAGGTTTTGGTCAGGCAGATCGGCGCGCTGATGTTCACCGCCAGCATCGCGTTGATATCACTGTCATCCAGCTGTTCGAGCATGGCGAAGTGATTGATCCCGGCGGCATTGATCAGCAGATTGATACCGCCAGTGGCTTCGGCGGCGGCCAATACTTTGTGCCGCTCGGTGAGCAAGGTCAGGTCGGTGCTGAGCCAGCACAGTTGTTGTGGGTAGCGTTCGAGCAAGGGTTGCAACGGTTCCCGATGCCGAGCCACCGCCAATACCTGGGCCCCGCTGGCGCACAGCGCAGTTGCGATCGCCAGGCCGATGCCGCCGCTGGCACCGGTCAATACCACTCGAGCGTCAGACAGGCGCATGCACGTTCTCCCCGTCACGCGGCAAACCGCGGAACATGTCGGTGTACAGCGTGTACACCACCTTGGAGGCGTGAATCACTGCGCTCTGGTCGGCGGGATCATCGAAAATGGCTCGCGAGCTGGACATCAGTGTCCGGACGGTGGAAACCCATCGCCTGAGCATCCGCCGCAAGCTCAACATCGACAAACCCGCCGCCCTCGTAAAATACGCGATCGATCACGGGATCATTTCTGCCCCCTGATCCTGGGTCAGCTTTTCAAATAATTGCGAATGCTCGGGAAACGATTCGCCGAGCTTGCGCCGGGTCCCCAACTCCATATCCGCGTAATCAAACCCCGGTGATACGGCTTCACTGATCAAGCCGTAGCCCGCCGAGCCATCCATCAGTTGCGAAGCCTTCCAGACGCCGCCCGGCACATGCAGCTGCAAGCACTGCCCCGCAATAACATCACTGCCCATCACCACGGTTTTCAATGTGCCGTCCGGGGAAATCAGGCTGTACTGAATCGGGTCGCCCAGATGGTAGTAATGCACGATGTCGGATTGATTCAGGTGAAAGTGGCCAATCGGCGAATCCCTGGTCAACAGGTAATAGATGGAGGTCAGCAAGTAACGCCGACCGCCCTCGGTTTCAACCATGGCGCGGTGATCCGCCTGAAAGGTTCTGCGGTAGAAACCACCTTCCATGTGGGGTTCCAGGTTGAGTGCGGCAACGACTGCCAGAGCATCAGGCCTGTGTGTATCGAGTCCCTCTTTTGTCATTGCGCAGATGCTCCCGGTGGTGTTTTACGATTCACACTGTACTGGTATTCACGACACGCGCCGTGCGGATAAACAAGGCACGGACCTTCTCCCAAAAATTCCCGCCCAATACGAAAAAGCTGCCGATCAACATGGCATCGCCCAACGCCTGGGCTTGCCAGAGGTTCGGTCTCAGCCCAGGCCAAAGCGTGTCTACGTAAGGTTCGAGAAACGATGAGATCAGTGGCAGGCAAAACATCACCATGCCAATTCTATGGCGAAACGGGCCTACTTCCAGGTCGGCGGTCGGTGCAAGCGTGGAGACGTAACCAAACACGCTGCGTTTGAGTTGCTGAAAACCGGACTTGCCCATGACCGCAATGGCGAGGATCAACAGAATCTTGTTGCTGATAAACAGGATGCCTGTCAGTGCCGCGATCTTTGGGCCGGGCACATCCGCGGCTCGTCCAAGGGGCTGCTCATGGTCTTCGTACCCTTCTTTTTTGGCCCGAATGAATAGCTTTCAGAAGCGTAGCAGTTGGTCGGTGCCATGATCGTCCAATATGACCTTGTGTTTGTCCGGGCTGTACTAACCTAAGCGAACCGGTTCAAGCCCTAATGCCTCGCTCCTGCAGGGTTTGTGTAGCTCAAGCCTAATAGTCAGGGCATTTCAATACTTGGGGACGCTCGGATGAGGTTTTCCCGTGACCTACTTGTAGTGCAGCGATGCTGACGCGCTTGGGTCGGCTACTTCTGCTGGGCGTCCTCGGCCTTGGCGGTTGCGTGCGTCTGGGACCGGATTTTCAGGCCCCGGGCGAGGCGTGGACAAAACGCTGGAGCAGCCCTGCGCTCGAACAGGCCAGCCAAAGACGCCTCAATCCCGATGTTCGCCAGTGGTGGCAAGTGTTCGCCGACCCGGTCCTCGACGCGCTGATCGCCGAATCGGACGCGCACAATTCAAACCTGAAAATTGCCGGCCTTCGCGTCATGGAAGCCCGTGCCCAGTTGGGGATTGCCCAAAGCGGACGCTATCCGCAACTGCAACAGGCCAGCGCCGACAGCCTGTACTTCAACCGCCAGCAATCCGGCGGGAGTAACCCGCAAGACAGCCATTTCTGGCAGCACAGTGCGGGCTTTGACATCGGTTGGGAACTGGACTTCTGGGGGCGTTTCAGTCGAGCCATCGAGTCGTCCGATGCCAGCTACTTCGCGGCTCAAGCCAACTATGAAGATGTACTTGTCCTGCTGCGGGCTCAGGTGGCCGATACTTACTTCTCGTTGCGCACCACCGAAGCGCGTTTACGCGTTGCGCGAGAAAACGCCGAACAGCAAAAACGCAACTTCGAGATCACCGAGAAACTCTTCAACAGCGGCCAGAGTGCCGAACTCGACTTGCAACAAGCCAAGACCCAGTACCTGGGCACCTTGAGCAGCATTCCGGACCTTGAGGCGCAAGTACTGCGCACCCGCAACGCGTTGGCCGTGCTGATCGGCCGGCCACCCAGCGCCCTGCCCCAATTGCTCGAAAACACAGGGTTGATCCCGCTGGTTGACCGAGCCGTGCTGCAAGACGTGCCGGCCAGCCTGTTGTTGCGTCGACCGGACGTGCGCGCTGCCGAACTCAATGTCGCCGCCCAGTCGGCACTGATCGGTGTGGCTGAAACCGACTTCTATCCGTCGCTGACCTTGTTGGGCAGTATCGTCTGGACGACCGATTCGCTGAAAGGTAGCTCCAACAGCTTGGACCTGATCGGCGGTCCCAGTTTGCGCTGGAACCTGTTTGACCACGGCCAGATCAGCAACAATGTGCGAGTGCAGGATGCGCGGTTGCAGCAGCTGATCGAGGTTTACCGCGACAAAGTCCGCCAGGCCGCACGGGAAGCCGATGACGCCGCCAGCGGCCTGACCAAATCACTGGAACGCGAGCGCATCCTGCGGGAAGCGCAGGTCGCCGCCAAGCGTTCGCTGAGCCTGGCCAGCACCCAATACCGGGAAGGCTACTCGGACTTCCAGCGCGTACTGGATGCTCAACGCGCCCTGCTCGAGCAGCAGGACAATTACCTGCTCAGCCGCAGCAATGCCGTGAGCAACCTGATTGCCCTGTACAAAGCCTTGGGCGGTGGGTGGTACAGCGCACGGCCGATAATCGATCCAGGCACTCGCCAGCAAATGGAACAACGCACGGACTGGGGCAACCTGCTGAGTGAGCCGGCCCCTTCGCAAGCCTCCTATCCCGAGCCAGAAGGTCAAAGCCAATGACTGAACCCTCGCCGCCCGTCACTGAGGCGCCCTCTCCCAAGGCTCCCGAGCCTGCCGCCGATTCCGCAAAAAAAGGCATCACATGGGTGATGCTGCTGATCGTATTAAGCCTGGCCTGGTACTTGTTGGCTGACCGTTTCACACCGTATACGCAACAGGCTCGCGTGGGTGCCTTTGTCATTCCGGTGGCCGCCGAAGTCGCTGGCCGGGTGACCCGTGTGAATGTGCGCAACAACCAGGACGTCAAGGCGGGTGAAGTCCTGTTCGAGGTGGACCCGCAGCCGTACCAAATTGCCGTCGACCGTGCACGCGCGGACCTCGAATCGACACGCCGCCAGATCGGTGCCAGCACCGCCGGTATTGCTTCGGCTCAAGCCAATTTACGCGCCGCCCAGGCCAATGAACTCAAGGCACGGCAGGACAATAAGCGTCTTGAAGGCTTGTACCGCGAAGATCCCGGCACCATTTCCGTGCGCCTGCTCGAAGTCTCTCGGGCCACCCGTGAACAGGCCGTCAGTCAGGTCGCCGCGGCCCGTGCCGAAGTTCAGCGGGCACGGGAACAGGAAGGCGGCAGCGAGGAAGACAACGCGCTGTTGCGCAGCGCCGCCACGGCATTGTCAAAAGCCGAGCTGGACTTGTCCAACACGCAGATACACGCACGGTCGGCGGGACTGATCACCGATCTGCGCACCGATGTCGGACAGTTCGCCGCTGCCGGCGGCCCGGTCATGACCCTGATTGCCATCCACGATGTATGGATCAGCGCGGACATGACCGAAAACAACCTCGGCCTGGTCGAGGTCGACACCCCCGTTTCGATTGTTCTGGATGCCCTGCCGGGGAAGATTTTCGAGGGCCGTGTGCGCAGTGTCGGCTACGGTGTCAGCGTCGGTCAGCCCACTTCGCCCGGCAGCCTCCCCAGTGTGCAGAACAGCCGCGACTGGCTGCGTCCGGCCCAACGTTTTCCGGTGATCATCGAGTTTACCGAGGACTCCATGAACACGTTGCGTAACAGCCGCGCCATCCGTTCCATCCGTGCTGGTGGGCAGGCTGAAGTGATGGCGTTCCCAACCCAAGACAACCCGCTGAACCTGCTTGGGCGTTTGTTTGTGGGGCTAATGAGCTGGCTGAGCTATGCCTATTAAGAGCGTGCCTGCCAAGCGCACGCCCAGGGTTCAGCGCGCGCTACGTCTGGCCACAGGCACGGCGTTGTGCCTGGCGGCCAGCTTCGGCCTGGGTTTGCCGATCCCGTTTCTCGCGCCGGTGCTCGCCGTGTTGCTGTTGGCCACGCTCAATCGGCCTCTGCCGTTCAAGGCCGGATTGATGCTCGCACTGATCGCTATGTTGACCACTGGCGTCGGCCTGTTGTTGATTCCTGTCCTGCGTTATTACCCGGTCAGCGGTGTGCTGCTGATTGGCGCAAGTCTGTTCCTGGCCTTCCTTTTTGGTTTGCGCGGCGGTAGCAACCTGGTCGTCACTTTCCTGGTGATTGGCCTGACCATGATCTCCTCAGCCGGCGTTGCCGATTTCGACTTGGCGATGATGGTCATCGGCGCACTGGTCAAGGGTTTGCTCCTCGCCGTCATGGTATCGGCTTTAAGTCACTGGCTATTTCCCGAACCGGTCGATGCCCCGCCGCCACCCGCCGCCGCTACCCTGCCGGCCGCAGACGTCGGCCGGTTGGCGTTGCGTGCAACCCTGATTGTGCTACCGACATTCCTCTTGGTGCTGATCGACCCGGCCAGTTATCTACCCATCATTCTCAAGGCTGTCAGTCTCGGTCAGCAGAGTTCGACAATGACCGCCCGCAATGCCGGTCGTGAACTGGTGGGTTCAACGTTGTTCGGTGGTCTGCTGGCAATCCTGTTCTGGTGTGCCCTCAGTCTGTTTGTTCACCTCTGGATGTTCTTTTTGTGGATGCTGCTGTTTGGCCTGCTACTGGCGCGCAAGCTGTATGCCTTGAGTCCCACGCGATTTAGCCCCGGGCTCTGGCTCAACAGCCTGATGACGATGATTATTCTATTGGGTCAGTCCGTTCAAGACAGTGCTGCGGGCAAGGACGTGTACACAGCCTTTGCCGTGCGCATGGGGCTATTCATCGCCGTAACGCTCTATGCCTGCCTGATGGTTCATCTACTCGATCAGCGGCAGCGCAATCCGGGCGTCACTGACACTCACGGGGTGACCTGATAACCCCGCCCTTGGAGGCAACCGGTATAGGCCGTTGAACTGGCTGCCGCGTTGGTCTGTTCCTGCGCCCGGCGCTCCTGACGCTGACGCGAGCCACCGACCACCGCGCCCGCCGCCGCGGTTTGCCCGGCACGGTTCTGGCGATAGTCCTGTTTCACATCGTCATTGGCCTGTTCGTAAAACTCATCATGCTGACGTCCTCGCACTTCGGCGCCCGCAGCGCCCGCGGCGGCACCCACCGCCGCACCGCGCAGGCGCCCGCCCGAAGAAGGTGGCGGACTTGAGGCGCTCTGACTGGCCGCAATATTGCGGCAATCGTTGATGTCCAGCTGGATTTGTTGCGAAGTCTGCCCTTTCAAGGGCGTGACCGTTTCGGCCTGAACCTGCGTATAGACCATCGACATTACGAAACACAAGCTGAAAGACGATAACCGACTCATGATGACCTCCGACAAGGTCCACTGTGTTTGCGGGCGAGCGTTTGGCTGGGAAGCTCCTGGAACAACGCTCGATAACTGCTGGAAAATCGCCCAAAATGCCAGAACGACCAATGCATCGCCACTTGCGCGACCATCGTATTGCTGGCCGTACGGCTGAGCAACTCACGGCGCGCACTGTTGAGCCGGCGCAAGCGTAACCAATGCGTGGGCGACATCCCGGTATACGCTTTGAACGCCTGCTGCAATTGGCGCAGCGAAACCCCGGCCAGCTGGGACAATTCCAGCAAATTGAGGGTTTCTTCCGGGGTATCGGCGGCCCATTCGGCGACGCGCTTCATGATCTTTCGCTCTTCGGCCCGGCGCTGCAAGCTGGCGTGATCAAGGCACACACAGGCGTTATCGAGGATGTACAAACAGTCCTCCAGTAACTGTTGGGTCAACGCCTCTTTGCTCGGCGGATCCAGCGTCTGCGCCAGCCGCGTCAACGTGCCGCTCAACCAGCGGCTGAAGAGCGCGTTGTTCATCTGCTCCTCGTAAATCTCCACGCCTTGCAAGTCCAGATAGCGCACCCGCCCGGCGAAATGCCTCGCAGACATCTGCTGATAGTGCTGCACCCAACCCGGTGTGGCGCGGATCTGCTCGGCCACGTCGGCGGTGTTGAAGGCTTGAACCTGTAACGGATTGCACGCTGTCATGGGAGTGACCTTACGCACTCGTTTGGTGCGTTTTGGTGCTGCTTAAAGTGGATAGATGGAACGCCACGGCTCACCCAAGATAGTCGTCAACGCGCCACAGGGGAAGTGTCCGGTGGATGGAGCCACCCTCCCTGGCGTCAATCGAACCAACGATGAGGTCTTTATGAATGTCCCTTTCGATTAGCTGTTCACGTGGCTGAAAGATCACAAGATTACCGAGGTCGAGTGTGTGGTCAGCGACTTGACCGGCATTGCTCGCGGCAAAATTGCACCCACCAACAAGTTCCTGCATGAGCGAGGCATGCGCCTGCCGGAAAGTGTGTTGTTGCAAACGGTAACCGGGGACTTTGTCGACGACGACATCTACTACGACTTGCTCGACCCGGCCGACATCGACATGGTCTGCAAGCCTGTAGCCGACGCGGTATACGTGGTGCCGTGGGCGATCGAGCCGACCGCCATCGTGATCCATGACACGTTCGACAAGTTCGGCAACCCCATCGAACTGTCGCTACGCAACGTGCTGAAGAAAGTGCTGCAGTTGTACACCGACAAAGGCTGGAAGCCGATTGTCGCGCCGGAAATGGAGTTCTACCTCACCCAACGCTGCGAAGATCCGGACTTGCCGCTCAAAGCGCCACTGGGGCGTTCGGGCCGTGCGGAAAGCGGTCGCCAATCGTTTTCCATCGACGCCGCCAACGAGTTCGACCCACTGTTTGAAGACGTCTACGACTGGTGCGAACTCCAGGGCCTGGACCTCGACACGCTGATCCACGAAGACGGCCCGGCGCAGATGGAAATCAACTTCCGCCACGGCGATGCGCTGGACCTGCCGGACCAGATCACCGTGTTCAAACGCACCCTGCGCGAAGCGGCACTCAAGCACAACGTCACCGCGACCTTCATGGCCAAACCCATCGGCGACGAGCCTGGCAGCGCCATGCATCTCCATCAAAGCGTGGTGGACATCGCCACCGGTCAGCCGATCTTCGCCGATGCCGACGGGCAGATGAGCGAACTGTTCCTGCACCACATCGGCGGCCTGCAAAAGTACATCCCCAAAGTGCTGCCGATGTTCGCGCCCAACGTCAATTCGTTCCGCCGCTTCCTTCCCGACACCTCGGCGCAGGTCAACGTCGAATGGGGCGAAGAAAACCGCACCGTCGGCCTGCGCGTGCCGACCTCAAGCCCGGACGCCATGCGCGTGGAAAACCGCTTGCCGGGCGCCGACGCCAACCCTTATCTGGCGATCGCCGCGAGCCTGTTGTGCGGCTATCTGGGCATGGTCGAAAAGGTCGAACCGAGTGCCGCGGTGCAGGGCCGCGCCTACGAGCGGCGCAACCTGCGCCTGCCGATCACCATCGAGGACGCCCTGACCCGCATGGAAGAGTGCGAAACCATCGAGCGTTACCTGGGTAGCAAATTCGTCCGGGGTTATGTCGCGGTCAAGCGGGCCGAGCACGAAAATTTCAAACGCGCGATCAGTTCCTGGGAGCGCGAGTTCCTGCTGCTCAGTGTCTGAAAAACCCGCGCTCACATGAGATCACACCCTCCTGTGGGAGCGGGCTTGCTCGCGAAGAACGATGACGCGGTCGATCAGACTTCATGCCCCCATCCTCTTGAACAGCCATTTAATTTGCTCAATCGCAAGTCACTTCTATATTGAGGAGGTGCTCTGACTTTTCTGCCACCCGGCGAGTGCGGCCCATGGCGACGACTGACTCATTGATCATCTGCGAGCACTGCGACTGCGTTTATGAAAAAGTCACGCTCGCCAAACATCAAAAAGCCCTCTGCACCCGCTGCGGCGGCGTGCTTCAGCGCTACAACGGCTTGTCGGTGCAACAGCGTCTGGCGCTGAGCTTCACGGCGGCGGTGCTGTGGACTTTCGCCAATTTCTATCCGGTCATGAGCATCAGCCTCAAGGGCATGAAAAACAGTGCGACGCTTTGGGATTCGGTGATGGCGCTGAGCCAGGGGCCAATTACTTTTATTGCACTGGTGGCGGCGATTTCCATCATCATCGCACCGGTGTTCCAACTGCTCCTGCTGATCTGGGTGTTGAGCTTCGCCCTCACCTCCCGACGCTCGCCCGGCTTCAAGCTGTGCATGCGCTGGCTGGAAACCCTCAGGCCCTGGAGCATGCTGGAGGTCTGCCTGCTGGGGGCCATGGTCGCGGTGTTCAAACTCGCCGGGTTGCTGGATGTGTTGCCCGGCATCGGCCTGTTTGCCCTGGCCGTCCTCAGCCTGTTGCTGATCCGCATCGCCGGGCGCGATGTGCGTGAATTGTGGGACAGCCTATGAACAGGCCGCCGCTCGCCAGCGAACTCAACCTGTGCCTGTGCCACAGCTGCGGCATGGCCTGTGACATGACCGATCAACCTCAAGAGTGCGAACGCTGCGGCGCGCCACTGCATGCCCGTAAACCCAACTCACTGACCCGCACATGGGCCTATTTGCTGGCCTCACTGGTGTTTTATATCCCGGCCAATCTATTGCCGGTCATGAACACCAGCCTGTTCGGCAACGGTTCCGATAGCACTATCATGAGTGGTGTGCTGGAGTTCTGGGCACACGGTTCGTGGGACATTGCCCTGATCATTTTCATTGCCAGCATCGCGGTGCCGGGCATCAAGTTCGTTGCCCTCTCCCTACTGCTGATCACCGTGCAACGCGGCAGCCTTTGGGCTCGCAAGGAACGTTCGAAGCTTTACCGTTTCGTCGAGCTGATCGGCTACTGGTCGATGCTCGACGTGATTGTCGTCGCGTTGGTCGCGGCACTGGTGAAATTCCAGGCCCTGGGCGATATCGAACCGCGCCAGGGCATTCTGTTCTTTGGTCTGGTGGTGGTGTTCACCATGCTGTCGGCGATGAGTTTCGACCCGCGACTGATCTGGGATACAGAGCTGAACAACCCACCCAATGAGGAGCTCACGGATGAAGTCCCAAGCCACTGACGTGCCGCAAGCCCCCGGCCAGGCCGCTATCAAGACCCGTCGCTTCAGCGTGTCGCTGGTGTGGATCGTGCCGATCGTTGCCGTGCTGGTGGGCATTTCCCTGGTGGTGCACAGCTGGATGCAGGAAGGTCCGACCATTACTGTCACGTTCAAGACCGGCAGCGGTCTCACGGCCAACAAGACCGAGGTCAAATACCGCAACGTGGTCATCGGCCATGTCTCGGAGGTGAAACTGAGCGGCGACCAGAAAAGCGTCAGCGCCACGATCCAGCTCGACAAACAGGCTGCAAGCTTTACTCGTAAAGACTCGCAGTTCTGGGTCGTGCGGCCGCGTATCGGTGCCGGCGGCGTTTCGGGCATCGATACCTTGCTCTCGGGTGATTACATTGGTGCCGACATCGGCCAGGCCGATGCCCGTTCCAAACACTTCACGGGGCTGGAAAACCCGCCGCCCATTACCTACGGCGAGCCGGGCAAACGCTTCATGCTGCACACTCAGGACCTCGGCTCGCTGGACATCGGCTCCCCCGTTTATTACCGCAAGATCCCGGTCGGGCAAGTGGTGGCGTATGCGCTGGATGCCGACGGCAAAGGGGTGAACATCGAAGTTTTCGTCCACGCGCCCAACGATGCCTATGTCACCGAAAATACGCGGTTCTGGAACGCCAGTGGTATTGATGTGAATGTTGGCGCCAACGGTTTTGCGGTGAAGACCGAGTCCCTGTCGGCCCTGTTGGTGGGCGGCATCGCGTTCCGCGCGCCGGAATACAGCCCCAACGATCAAGCGGCCGTCGAGGATAATACCTTCGACCTGTTCGAGGATGAGCAAACCGCTCTGGCCCCGCCCAACGGCAAGGCACAGTACCTGAGCCTGCGTTTCGATCAGGCCTTGCGCGGGCTCAAGGTCGATGCACCGGTGGAATTCCTCGGTGTCGAAATTGGCAAAGTCGTGGCGATCAATCTGGATTTCGACGCGAAGAAACGCAGCTTTCCGCTCAATGTCGGCATCGTGATCTACCCGCAACGACTCGGCCAGGCCCACACCAAGATGCTTAAGGCCTTGAATCATGATCCCAATGACGAAGCCGCCAGCATAAAACTGATGGGCAGCTTCATCGACAACGGCCTGCGAGCCCAGGCCCGCAGCGGCAATCTGTTGACCGGTCAGCTTTACATCGCGCTCGACTTCTACCCCAAAGCAGAGAAAGTCGTGTTCGATCCGACCGCCCGCCCCGTCATTATTCCCACCATTCCCGGCAGCCTCGAGCAGTTGCAGGAGAAACTCGAGAGCATGATCAACAAGATCAACCAGCTGCCCATCGAACGCATTGCCGGCAACCTCGACAGCAACCTCGTCGAACTGCGCAAAGGCCTCGCCCAGTTCAACGCCAAGACCCTGCCCGGCGTGCAAACCACCCTGGCGGACGTCAGCAAGACCTTGCAATCGGCCAGCTCGACCCTCGCCGAGGACTCACCGCAAAGGGAACAACTGAGACAGACCCTGGACGAACTCGGACGCATGTCACGCTCGTTGCGTGAACTCTCGGACTACATGGGCCGGCATCCGGAATCGCTGATTCGCGGCCGCCCCGACAATGCCGCGCCGATGGATCTGCAAGGGCCACCGCGCAACTGACCACAGGAGCTACACCATGGCTTTTTCGCTGAAGATCACGCTGGTCACTGCGTTGTTGTTGTTGTTGTTGTTGCTCACCGCTTGCCGCAGTGATCCGATTCAATTCCACACCCTGACCCCGGCTCATCCGAGTGGTGCAAGCGGCGCAGCGGACATCCAGATCGAAAGCATCACAGTGCCGCCCCAGGTCGACCGCCCGCAGATCGTCATTCGTCAGGGCAATGCCGGCCTGGCAATCCTCGAAACACAATGGTGGGGCGCGAGCCTGTCGGATGAATTGCGCAGTGCCCTGGTCGATCAATTGGTCAACAGTAACCCGCAGCGCAAAGTATCGTTGCGACTGGAGGTTCAGCGTTTTGATTCGATACCCGGTCAGTACGCATTGATCGACGTCAAATGGCGCCTGCGCAATCTCGGCGAAGGCGATGCCGCATCGGTCACCTGCCGCAGCACCTTGCAGACCCCTTCCGGCCCGAGTATCGATGACCTGGTGGTGGCCCATCAGAACAATGTGAAACGCTTGGCTGCCACCATCAGCCAGGCCGCCGCCAGCACATCGAGAAACTGTCCAGCGGTCAAATAACGGTCATCAGGCGCCTTCCAGCTCAACGGTGAAACAACAGCCGTTGGGCTGAAGGCTACTGAGTTCCACTCGCCAATTCTGATGGGTACAAATCCGCTGGACCAATGAAAGGCCTAGCCCCAGGCCTTCTCCCCGGCGCTCGTCACCGCGAACGAAGGGTTGAAACATCGCATGGCGTTTTTCTTTCGGGATGCCTATGCCGCTGTCTTCGACGCTGAAACCGTGCGCCCGCAAGGTCAGGCGGATGTAGCCGTGATCGGTGTAATGCCAGGCATTGCGCAGCAAATTGCCCATGACCGATTGCAGGAACGTCACGTTATGGCGATCCGACGAAATGTGTTCGTCGTCGTAGATGAACTCGATGCGTTTTTCCCGGCCCAGCGCCTCACGTAACCGGCCCAGGGTCTGATCGAAGGACAGCGCCAGCTCTCCCACTTCGTCAACCGCATAGTCGGGATGAAGCGCAGGGGCCATTTCCAGCAACTGATCGCGATGACGTACCTGGCGCGCGAGACGAATGACTGGCGCCATCACGCGCCTGGCCAGCAACCGCCCCAACACAACCGCCAGCAGGCTGCTCAAGACGAACCCGACGACCACCACCGAGAACAGCACCTGTTCACGCTGTTCGACGCTTCGCCGGTCTCGCAACAAAACATATTTGCGACCGCCCACCATGTTCACCATGGCGTAGTACTTCGTACCCGCGTAGAGGATTTCCTGAAAACCCGGTGCAAGCGCCGCCAGTTCTGTATCCAGCGCCATCGCCCCCGGGCCGTCCTGGATGAAAAACAGTTCGTCCTTCTCCGGCTGATGGGTCCACCCGGCGACCACTGTACGTGGTGTACAAGACAAGTGTTGCAACAGCCAACCAACCAAATAAGCAGTTAAATTCCTCTACGCAAAATTTTCACATCCCTTTCACTACTCCGACACCTGCCTTGAACTAGTGTCTTTCCATTGCCCTTCAAGCGTTGTTACGCAGGGTCGTATTTGAAAGTTGTTCTCTATTGCGTACCGACGGATGAACAAAACGTGGTTAATTATGTATCGCGCAAACTGCCAACGGCACGAATCATTACATCGCGGCTCATCAAACTGGTTGCAGTAGCGGCGGCTCTGGTCATCGCCGCGCTGGTGATGGGGTTTGTCTGGTGGCCCAGATCTCCGGTCAATCTGGGGACTGCCGGATCCGGAGTGACCAGCAGTCTGGCCCATCGCTGGCAAGCCGGTGAAGTGGTGGTGCTGGTTCGTCATGCCGAGCGTTGCGACCGCTCCGGCAACCCGTGCCTTGGCCCCGCCGACGGCATTACTCAAATCGGCAGTGCTGCCGCAACAGCCGTGGGGCAAGGTTTTATGCAGTTGGGCATGGCGCAGACCGATGTGTTGAGCAGCCCGGCTACCCGCACGGCGCAAACCTCGCACTACATGTTCGGCAAAGACGCGGTTACCCAGGACTGGCTGGTCAGTTGTGGCAAAACCCTGCGTAACGATGTGGTGGCGCACAAGCAAGCCCATCGAAATCTGGTGCTGGTCACGCACAGCGGTTGCATCAGCGATTTCGAAGCCCAGACCGGTTTCGAGCACGCGACGACCAGTGAGTATGGCAGTGCCTTGTTCGTGCAAATTACCGCCGATGGGCAACCTCAGGTACTCGGCATTGTGAATGCCACTGACTGGCAGACGCTGTTGCACGATAAAGCCTTGAAACAATAACCGTGGCAAGAAACGTCGATACCAAGAAAGTGTTTTTGTTCGGGCGGACTATAACTAGTCCGTAACCATTAGATGGCTGGCGCAACTTCTGTAGTCCAAATCGTTATTGCGTTGCTTTATGTAAGAAGTTTCGCTAGTTCAAGCGTGCACCGAGCGGAATAACCTCCTTCTGTGCCAAGGTCGAGTCATGACGTCCAATAACTTGTTGCCCCACCCCGCCGCCTCTGGGACGACCCGCAAAAAAGGCGCGGTCGGCGTGGTGATGCGGGTTAACAGTGTCGCGGAAATACAGGAAGTCGAGCTGTTGCCCATCGATGGCAAGCGTTACCAGCGCGGCAACCTGGAGATTCTGATATTCCCGCTAAGCCAACCCTGACGTGGTCCTCCCTACAGAAAACCTTATTCTGATCGACAATATCGTTGGAAATTTGTCCGCTACAGCGTCGGTTCGGGTTTTTCCGTTGAAATCAAAATGACATCTATTGAAGGTTTTTTTGACGTTTTTTTCTCATTTGGCGCTCTACATTCGCGGCGACTCAAACATGCAAATGATTCGCATTGTTCCGCTAGTGAATCCGCGCGTGCTGACTAAAAAAACAGGAGCCGTCTACAGAATGATTTCCCGCATCCCCTCGTTCCTTAAAAAAGCATTGCTGACCACTGCTTTCCTCAGCGCCGGTCACGTGTATGCCGCCGCGCAGGCTGACGGTATCGTGGTCTACAACGCTCAACACGAAAGCCTGACCAAATCCTGGGTCGAAGGCTTCACCAAGGAAACCGGCATCAAAGTGACCGTGCGCAATGGCGACGACACCGAGATGGGCAATCAGATCGTGCAGGAAGGTGCAGGCTCCCCGGCCGACGTGTTCCTGACCGAAAACTCCCCGGCCATGGTGCTGGTCGACAACGCGGGGCTGTTTGCGCCGGTTGCACCGACCACGCTGGAACAAGTGGGCGCGGCCTATCGTCCGGCGCATGGCAAATGGGTAGGGATTGCCGCACGCTCCACGGTGTTCGTCTACAACCCGGGCAAGCTGGCCGAAGCGGACTTGCCAAAATCGCTGATGGACCTCGCCGCGCCGAACTGGAAAGGCCGCTGGGCCGCTTCGCCGGCCGGTGCCGACTTCCAGGCCATCGTCGCCGCCGTGCTGGAGCTCAAGGGTGAAGCCGCTACCCTCGACTGGTTGAAAGCCATGAAAACCAACTTCACTGCCTACCGGGGCAACAGCGCTGTGCTCAAGGCGGTCAATGCCGGTCAGATCGACAGCGGCGTGATCTATCACTATTACAGCTTCGTCGATCAGTCCAAGACTGGCGAAAACAGCAAGAACACCTCGCTGAACTACTTCAAACACAAGGATCCAGGTGCCTTTGTCAGCCTGTCCGGTGGCGGTGTTCTGGCTTCCAGCCAACACAAGGAACAGGCCCAGGCCTTCCTGAAATGGATTACCGGCAAAGACGGCCAGGCGATTCTCAAGACTGGCAACTCGTTTGAATACGCCGTGGGCAAAAACGCAGAGTCCAATCCGAAACTGGTACCGTTGCAGCAACTCGACGCCCCGACTGTCGACGTCTCGAAACTCGACAGCAAAAAGGCGGTAGAGCTGATGACCCAGGCCGGGTTGCTCTAAATTGCTTCCCGAAACTCTACCGGCGGAGGTCGTTGCGCCGACCTCTGCAAACTTGCGCGCACGTTCTCGCGGCGTCTTCGCGGGCCGCGGTGGCGCATGGGTGATTGGTTTATCGGTGCTGATGTCGTTGCTGGCGTTACTGCCGATTGCTTTCGTCATCGGCGTGTCGGTGCAGACAGGCTGGGCGACGCTTGTGACGCTGGTATGGCGCCCACGCGTCGGCGAGTTGCTGATCAACACCGTGTTGCTGGTGTTGCTCACCATTCCCTTGTGCATCGCACTCGGGCTGGCCCTGGCCTGGTTGACGGAACGCACCAACATGCCGGGGCGGCGTTGGTGGTCGCTGTTGGCGACGGCGCCGCTGGCGGTACCGGCATTCGTGCACAGCTATGCCTGGGTCAGTCTGGTCCCACCGATTCATGGGCTGTTTGCCGGCGTTCTGGTTTCGGTCATCGCCTATTTCCCGTTTCTTTACCTACCGATAGCGGCGACTTTGCGCCGGCTCGACCCGGCCATCGAAGATGTCTCCGAGTCGTTGGGGCTCAAGCCCTGGGCGGTGTTTTTTCGCGTGGTGTTGCCGCAATTGCGCCTGGCCATTTGCGGCGGTGCCTTGCTGGTGGGGCTGCACCTGCTGGCCGAGTACGGTCTGTACGCGATGATCCGCTTCGACACCTTCACCACGGCCATCTTCGATCAGTTCAAGTCCACCTTCAACGGTCCTGCCGCCAATATGCTGGCCGGCGTCCTCGCACTCTGCTGCCTGGCCATGCTGACGGCCGAGTCGGCTGCCCGCGGCACGGCGCGTTACGCCCGGGTCGGGTCGGGAAGCGCGCGCGAACAAAGGATCGTGCGCCTGAATGTACGCACCACCCTGCTCGCGCTCATGCTGCAAGGAATGACCTGTGTTCTGGCACTCGGTGTGCCGTTGATCACCCTTGGCAAGTGGCTGATAGCCGGTGGCGCGCAAGTCTGGCACTTAAGCGAACTTCTGCCGGCGCTACAGCAAACGCTCACGCTCGGAGCTGCCGGTGCACTCATTACCACCTGCGCGGCCATCCCGATTGCCTGGCTGTCGATTCGCTCGCCGAGCCCGTTGCAGCGCGTGCTGGAAAGCTGCAACTACATTACCAGCGCGTTACCGGGGATCGTCGTTGCGCTGGCATTGGTGACCCTGACGATTCATTTTGCCCGGCCGATTTACCAGACCACCGTCACGGTGCTGCTGGCTTATTTACTGATGTTTTTGCCCCGCGCCCTGGTGAGTTTGCGCGCGGGCATCGCCCAGGCGCCGGTGGAGCTGGAGAACATGGCCCGCAGCCTCGGCCGTTCGCCCGGTCGGGCGTTGTGGCTGATCACTCTGCGTCTGGCCGCACCCGGTGCTGCCGCTGGCGCCGCGTTGGTGTTTCTGGCGGTCAGCAATGAGTTGACCGCGACCCTGCTGCTCGCCCCCAATGGCACGCGCACCCTGGCCACCGGTTTCTGGGCGATGACCAGTGAAATCGACTATGCCGCCGCTGCGCCCTATGCCTTACTCATGATTCTGCTGTCGCTTCCGTTGACCGGACTTCTTTATCACCAATCCAAACGCACGGCTGGCCGATGAACGCTCTTGAACTCCACTCGATCTGCAAGTCCTACGGTTCTCACCGAGCCCTGGAGAACATCAGCCTGTCGGTACCGACAGGAAGCCGTACGGTTATCGTCGGCCCGTCCGGTTCGGGCAAGACCACCTTGCTGCGAATGATCGCCGGCTTCGAATTCCCGGACTCTGGCAGCCTTTCGCTCAATGGCCAGATGCTGGTCGACAGCACCCACGAGGTACCCGCGCATCAGCGGTTGATCGGCTATGTTCCGCAGGATGGGGCACTGTTCCCGCACATGACCGTAGCCGCCAACATCGGTTTCGGGCTTGCGGCCAAGGGCGTTGCCAAGCAGGAACGTGTCGCAGAGTTGATGGACAGCGTGGCACTGGATTCGAGCATGGCCAAGCGTTGGCCGCATGAACTCTCCGGTGGCCAGCAACAGCGTGTCGCGCTGGCCCGGGCCCTGGCGCAACAACCACGGTTGATGTTGCTGGATGAGCCGTTTTCGGCGCTCGATACCGGCTTACGCGCCGCCATGCGCAAATTGGTCGCACGGCTTCTGGCAGACGCCGGTGTCACGACCATTCTGGTGACGCACGATCAAAGTGAAGCATTGTCGTTCGCCGATCAGTTGGCGGTGATGCGTCAGGGCCGGTTAGTGCAATCCGGTCATCCGCTGGACCTTTACCGCTATCCCGACGATGAACAAACCGCCCTGTTTCTCGGGGATGCCGTGGTCATGCCGGCCAGAATCGAAGCGGGCTGGGCCCATTGCGATCTGGGTCGTATACCGGTCAACAACCACAGAAATAACAAATCAGCGCAAATCATGCTGCGCCCCGAGCAACTTCAGGTGACCAGCGCACCCCAGGGGCTGGCGCAATCGGACGGCTGTCGCGGTGTGGTCACCGAATGCGATTTCGGTGGTAACACCTGCACCTTGACCGTGGAATTGCAGTCGTTGGCAGCGGCAGAACGCCCGGGGCGTTCATTGCTGGTGCGCAGTTCCGGCATGCACGCGCCACCCGCTGGCAGCGAGGTTCATGTGTCGACCATCGGCCATGCCCATGTACTGAGCGAACCTTAAGACCGCTCCTACATGGACCGCGTCTTGACTGACTGGCATTGGGGTTAACGGGTTGGTTATTAAGCGATTGAATCGGTAACAGGTCAGTCAAACGAAATCGCCTTGAATAAAAACTGTTCAAAAAACAACTAAGCAACGCAGCACAAGTCCATTAAGGCGGACACTTCTGTACGCCCTCTCCTACAAAAAGCGCGATAAACGGTAGAAGTCTGAACAGTGCCTGTATGGGTTTCAAATAAACGAATCACCTACCGGGTTTTCATGTTCCTTTCACAAAATCGCGCTTAACCTCAATGGATACGAGATGGCGCCTTGATAGCGTCGAACCTGCCGGTCACGACAAGAAAAATCAAGCAATGTGATTTATCACTAATTTCTGGCAACTGCTTGATGCCGCTTTTGTTTTATCGTCTACGCTGATCTTGGATCCAACATTTTCGCCTGCCAGGCTATTTATTTTTTCAGTTCCGAGGTGCCCATGAGTCAGGCGTTTCTCCCCTTCTCTCGCCCCAGTATCGGCGAGGAAGAAATTGCTGCGGTAGAGCAAGTACTGCGCTCCGGCTGGATCACTACCGGGCCGAAAAACCTGCAACTGGAAGAACACTTCGCCAATTATGTCGGCTGTCGGCATGCCGTCGCATTGTCCTCGGCCACCGGTGGCATGCATATCACGTTACTGGCATTGGGCATTGGTCCCGGCGACGAAGTCATCACACCGTCGCAGACCTGGGTGTCGACCGCCAACATGATCTGCCTGCTCGGCGCGACGCCGGTTTTCGTCGACGTTGACCGCGGCACCTTGATGAGCGACCTGGCGAGCATCGAAGCGGCAATCACGCCGCGCACCAAGGCCATCATTCCGGTGCATTACGCCGGCGCGGCATTCGACCTCGATCCGCTCTACGCACTGGCCGACAAACACGGCATCGCTGTTATCGAAGACGCGGCTCACGCGGCGGGCACCTTCTACAAAGGTCGGCACGTCGGTGCTCAGGGCACGGCGATCTTCTCCTTCCATGCGATCAAGAACATGACCTGCGCCGAAGGCGCGATGTTCGTCAGCGATGATGAAGCGCTGGCCACTCGGGTGCGCATGCTCAAGTTTCATGGCCTGGGCGTCGACGCCTATGACCGCCTGACCCACGGCCGCAAACCCCAGGCCCAGGTGATGGAGCCCGGCTTCAAGTACAACCTGGCCGACATCAACGCGGCTATCGCCCTGGTGCAGCTGGAACGTCTGGACGCGATCAACGCCAAGCGCACGGAACTGGCCCAGACCTACCTGCAACGCCTCGAAGGCTTGCCGGTGCAGCCGCTGGCCATTCCAGCGTATGCCCAGCAGCACGCCTGGCACCTGTTCATCCTGCGCATCGACACCGAACGTTGCGGGCTGGACCGCGAGGCGTTCATGAAGGCCTTGCAGGAACAGAACATCGGCACCGGCATTCACTTCATCGCTACCCACCTGCACACCTACTACCGCCAGCGTTTCCCCAACATCTACCTGCCCAACACCGAATGGAATTCGGCGCGGCTGTGTTCGATCCCGTTGTTCCCCGATATGACCACCGATGATGTCGATCGTGTCGTCGGCGCCATTGAAAAAACACTGGACAGAAGCCTGTGAAACCTTATCCGATCCGTTGCGTATCAATCGTCATCCCGGTCTACAACGAGCAAGACAGCCTGCCCGAGTTGCTTAGGCGCACCGAAGCGGCGTGCCAGCAACTGCACCAGGACTACGAAATTGTGTTGGTCGACGACGGCAGCCGCGACAACTCGGCGCAAATCCTCGAGGACGCTGCCAGTCGCGAGTGCAGCCCGGTGGTGGCGGTCATTCTCAACCGCAATTACGGCCAGCATGCGGCGATCATGGCCGGGTTCGAACAGTGCAAGGGCGATGTAGTCATCACCCTCGACGCCGACCTGCAGAACCCGCCGGAAGAAATCCCGCGGCTGGTGGCTCAGGCCGAACTGGGCTACGACGTGGTTGCCACGGTGCGTAACAACCGTCAGGACTCGGCCTTGCGTCGCTGGCCGTCGAAGCTCATCAACCTGGCCGTGCAGCGCTCCACCGGCGTCGCCATGACCGATTACGGCTGCATGCTGCGCGCCTATCGCCGGACCATCGTCGACGCCATGCTCGCCTGCCGCGAACGCAGCACCTTCATCCCGATCCTGGCCAACAGCTTCGCCCGGCACACCACCGAAATTCTGGTAACCCACGCCGAGCGCGAACACGGCGAATCCAAATACAGCCCGATGCGCCTGATCAACCTGATGTTCGACCTGATCACCTGCATGACGACTACGCCACTGCGCCTGCTGAGTATCGTTGGTTTCGGCATGGCGGCGCTCGGCGTGCTGTTCGCCATCGCGCTGGTTGTGCTGCGCATGGTTTTCGGTGCCGGCTGGGCCGGCGGCGGTACGTTCGTCCTGTTCGCCGTGCTGTTCGTTTTCACCGGTGGGCAATTCATCGGCATGGGCCTGCTGGGTGAGTACCTGGGCCGCATGTACAGCGACGTTCGGGCACGCCCACGGTTCTTCATCGAAAAGGTTCTGCGTAGCACCCCCGCTGCCCCTGCTCCCGTTGTCACCGTTGACGGTCTCACTTCCACTTCTTCAGATCAGGTTCTCTCATGAGTGTAAAAGCTGTTGTCTTCGCCTATCACGATATTGGCTGTGTCGGCATCGAAACCCTGCTCGAGTCGGGTTTCGAGATTGCCGCCGTGTTCACCCACGCCGATGATCCGAAGGAAAACGCCTTCTATGGCTCTGTTGCCCAACTGTGCGCCCGCAAAGGCATCCCGGTTCACGCCCCGGAAGACGCCAATCACCCACTGTGGATCGAGCGCATCAGCAAGCTCAACCCCGATTACCTGTTCTCGTTCTACTACCGCAATCTGCTGAGCGAACCGCTGCTGGCCACGGCCAGCAAAGGCGCGTTCAACCTGCATGGCTCGTTGCTGCCGCGTTACCGTGGCCGGGCACCGGCCAACTGGGTGCTGGTCAACGGTGAAACCGAAACCGGCGTGACCCTGCACCGCATGGTCAATCGTGCCGACGCCGGCGCAATCATCGCCCAGCAACGGGTGGCGATCGAGCGCACCGACACCGCGCTGACCCTGCACGGCAAATTGCGCCTGGCCGCCAGCGATCTGCTGCGCGACACCTTGCCCGCACTGCTTCAAGGCAAAACCAGCGAAACCCCACAGGACGAATCCAAAGCCACGGTGTTTGGCCGTCGCACCCCGGCGGACGGCAAACTGGTCTGGAAAAAACCGGCCGAAGAGCTGTTCAATCTGGTGCGTGCCGTGACCCAACCTTACCCGGGTGCGTTCTGTGCCGTGGGCGAGCACAAGCTGATTGTCTGGAGCGCCGACGTCGTCAAGGGCAACGAAGGCCAGGCCCCGGGCCGGGTCATCAGCGTCGACCCGTTGCGGATCGCCTGCGGTGAAGACTCGCTGGTGATCAACGCCGGCCAGCGTAACGACAACGGTCTGTACCTGAGCGGCCCGCAACTGGCCAACGAACTGGGGCTGGTCGATGGCTCGGTGCTGCGTGGCGCCGAATCGGGCCGTGCACCGCGTCGCACCCGAGTGCTGATCCTTGGCGTCAACGGCTTCATCGGCAATCACCTGTCCGAGCGTCTGCTGCGTGACGACCGCTATGAAGTGTACGGCCTGGACATCGGCTCGGACGCCATCGAGCGCCTGCGCAGCCATCCGAATTTCCACTTCGTCGAAGGCGATATCAGCATCCACTCGGAGTGGATCGAATACCACATCAAGAAATGCGACGTGGTCCTGCCACTGGTGGCGATCGCCACGCCGATCGAATACACCCGCAATCCGCTGCGCGTATTCGAACTGGATTTCGAAGAAAACCTGAAACTGGTTCGCTACTGCGTCAAATACAACAAGCGCGTGATCTTCCCGTCGACCTCCGAAGTCTATGGCATGTGCCAGGACGCCAATTTCGACGAAGACAGCTCCAACCTGGTGGTCGGGCCGATCAACAAGCAACGCTGGATCTACTCGATCTCCAAGCAGCTGCTCGACCGGGTGATCTGGGCTTACGGCCAGAAAGGCCTGAACTTCACCCTGTTCCGCCCTTTCAACTGGATGGGACCACGCCTGGACCGTCTGGACTCGGCGCGCATCGGCAGTTCCCGGGCCATCACCCAGTTGATCCTGAACCTGGTGGAAGGCACGCCGATTCGCCTGTTCGACGGCGGCGAGCAAAAACGCTGTTTCACCGACATCGCCGATGGCGTCGAAGCCCTGGCGCGGATCATCGACAACGACAACGACGCCTGTAACGGTCAGATCATCAACATCGGCAACCCGGACAACGAAGCCAGCATTCGCCAGTTGGGCGAAGAACTGCTGCGTCAGTTCGAGGCTCACCCGCTGCGTGACAACTTCCCGCCATTCGCCGGTTTCCGCGATGTGGAAAGCAAGGCTTTTTACGGCACGGGCTATCAGGACGTGTCTCACCGCAAACCGAGCATCGCCAACGCCAAGCGTCTGCTTGACTGGGCACCTACGGTGGAGATGAGCGAGACCATCGGCAACACGCTGGACTTCTTCTTGCGCGAAGCCATGCTCGAAATCGCGGACAAAAAACGTTGACGCAGGCAGGCCTTCGAATCGATGTCGACACTTACCGAGGCACCCGTGAGGGGGTGCCTCGGTTACTCGAAATGCTCGATGAAGCACAGGTCAAGGCGACGTTTTTCTTCAGCGTCGGACCAGACAACATGGGGCGCCACTTGTGGCGCCTGATCCGTCCGCAGTTTCTCTGGAAGATGCTTCGTTCCAATGCTGCCGGCCTGTATGGCTGGGACATTTTGCTAGCCGGCACCGCGTGGCCGGGCAAACCGATCGGTCGCGACCTCGGGCACCTGATGCGTCAGGCCCAGGCGGCCGGGCATGAAGTCGGCCTGCACGCCTGGGATCACCACGGCTGGCAGGCCAATGCCGGACGCTGGAGCCAGGCGCAACTGATCGAGCAGATTCGCCGTGGCGTCGACAGCCTCAGTGACATCCTCGGGCAAAAAGTCGAATGCTCGGCGTCCGCCGGTTGGCGTGCGGACGAGCGTGTGATCGAGGCCAAGCAGGGTTTCGGCTTTCGCTACAACAGCGATTGTCGAGGCCAGGGCCTGTTCCGGCCGACCTTGGCCGATGGCAGTTCGGGGGCACCGCAGATTCCGGTGGACCTGCCGACCTTCGATGAGGTGGTCGGCCCGACCGTCGCAGCCAAAGACTTCAACACCTTCATTCTTGAGCGGTTTTCCCCGCAAAAACTCAACGTCTACACTATCCATGCCGAAGTAGAAGGGATTCTGATGGCCAACGATTTTCGCCAGCTACTGGCCGATGCTCGCCAACGTGACATTCACTTCCAACCCTTGGGCGATCTGCTGCCCGAGGCCCCCGCCACTTTGCCGAAGGGCCGGGTCGTACGCGGCACCCTTGAGGGGCGTGAAGGCTGGCTAGGGGTCCAAGGCGCATGAGCAAACCTTGGGCATTACCGTTATTACTGGTCGTTCTGGCGCTGGCGTACTTGTTGCCGCTGGGCTCTCACGGCCTATGGATTCCCGACGAAACCCGTTACGCCCAGATCAGCCAAGACATGCTCCTGAGCGGCAACTGGGTGTCGCCGCACTTCATGAGCCTGCGTTACTTCGAAAAACCGATCGCGGGCTACTGGATGATCGCCATCGGCCAGGCGCTGTTTGGCGACAATCTGTTTGGCGTGCGTATCGCCTCGGTGCTGAGCACCGGGCTGAGCGTGTTGCTGTGTTACCTGATCGCCCACCGGCTGTGGAGCGAGCCGCGCAAGAGTTTCGCCTGCGCGCTGTTGTACATGAGCTTCACCGTGATTGCCGGCCAGGCGGGTTACGCCAACCTCGATCCGCAATTCACCTTCTGGGTCAATCTGAGTCTGGTGGCTTTGTGGTTTGCGCTGGACAGCGTCAACCGTGGCCCGCGTCTGCTCGGTTGGACGGTGCTGGGGCTGGCCTGCGGCATGGGCTTCATGACCAAGGGTTTTCTCGCCTGGCTGTTGCCAGTGCTGGTCGCCCTGCCCTGGATGCTCTGGCAAAAACGCTGGCGTGAACTGTTGGTTTACGGCCCGTTGGCGATCGTCGTGGCCATCGCAGTCAGCCTGCCTTGGGCCCTGGCGGTGCACTCACAGGAACCCGATTACTGGCGGTTCTTCTTCTGGCACGAACACATTCGCCGCTTCGCCGGGGATGACGCCCAACACGATGCCCCCTGGTGGTTCTACCTGCCACTGCTGGTGGCGTTCAGCCTGCCATGGGCGGCGTTGCTGCCATCGGCGCTGAAACAGGCCTGGCAGACCCGGCGTCAAGCCAGTATCGCTTTCCTGCTGCTATGGCTGCTGATGCCGTTGGTTTTTTTCAGCTTGAGCAACGGCAAGCTGCCGACCTACATCATTCCCTGCCTGCTGCCCCTGGCGTTGCTGCTGGGTCATACCCTGGCGGATCGTCTGAAGCTGGAACAGGGCCGAGTGCTGGGGATCAATGGCCTGCTGAACCTGACGCTGGGCCTGATCGTCCTGATTGCGCTGGTCTGGCTGCAACTGAAAAAACCGTTGTACACCCACGAACTGCACAACCTGGTGTTGGTGTTCATCGGGCTGATCGGCTGGATCATGGCCAATCTGCTGCAAGCCTTCCGTCCCTTGCAATGCTGGGCGGCACCGGCCTTCGGCAGTTTGCTGCTGATCGGCGTGCTGCCGGCCGGCATGCCGGATTCGGTGGTGGCGAACAAGATGCCCGACCAGTTCATCCTCCAGCACGCCCCGGAACTGGCGCAGACTGACAAGCTATTGAGCAACGACCTGGGCGCTGCCTCGGCCCTGGCCTGGCGCTTGAAACGCCCGGAGGTGGCGTTGTACAACACGATAGGCGAATTGAAATACGGCCTCGCTTATCCTGATCCCGACGCAATGCAGCAGCGGGTCGATCTCGAGCACGTACAACAGTGGATGCGTGAAGCGCGCCAGAGTGGCTCGGTCGGCGTGGTGATGCGGGTCAAGGGGGATGACGAACTGCAAGAAATCGAACGGCTGCCCAAGGATGGCAAACGTTATGAACAAGGCAACCTGGTGATTCTGATCTTCCCTCGGGACGCGTCATGAGCCTGTTGCTGCTACTGACCGCCTGCCTGCTGACTTGCCTGGGCCAGATCGCCCAGAAGTACGCCGTGGAAAGCTGGCGTGGCAAGACCTCGGGCTGGGGCGAGAAACTGCGCTCGCCGTGGCTGTGGCTGGCGCTCGTCTCTCTGGGGTTGGGCTTGCTGGTCTGGTTGCTGGTGTTGCAGCGCCTCGAAGTCGGCGTCGCCTATCCCATGCTCAGCCTGAATTTCGTGTTGATCACATTGGTCGCCCGTTTCGTCTTCCACGAAACCATCGACCGCCGTCACTGGCTCGGCGTGACGCTGGTGATCGCTGGCGTGGCGTTGCTGGGGCAGCAGGCATGAGCCTGCGTCGCGGAATCGCCTTCGCCCTGTGCAGCGTGCTGCTGGGCAGCGCCGCACAGTTGGGCATGCGCTGGAGCATGACCCGCTTGCCGCATCCCGAACAATGGTTACCTGCCTTGAGCAACGGCAGCATCAATGTGTCCTCCGTGGCCGTCGTGCTGGCCGCCATTCTCGCCTATGCCGTGTCGATGCTTACCTGGCTCGCCGCCCTGCGGGATTTGCCCCTGGGCCGGGCCTATTCGCTGCTGAGCATCAGCTACGCGCTGGTGTATGTGCTGGCTGCCAGCCTGCCGTTGTTCAACGAAGCCTTCAGTCTTTCAAAAACCCTGGGGGTGGCGCTGGTCATCCTCGGCGTTATCACTATCAACTCTCGACCTGCTCGCGCGCCCACTATCAGGAGTGCTTCATGAAAATCAGTGTATTTGGTAGCGGTTATGTTGGCCTGGTGCAAGCTGCCGTCCTGGCTGAAGTCGGCCATGACGTGGTGTGCATGGACATTGACGAGAAAAAAGTTGCGTTGCTGCAACAGGGCCACGTCAGCATCTTCGAGCCGGGGCTGGCCAGCCTGGTGCGTGAAAGCCTGGAAGCCAAGCGGCTGCACTTCACCTCGGACGAAAAATTCGCGGTGCAACATGGCCAGGTGCTGTTCATTGCCGTCGGCACGCCGTCCTGGAAGGATGGTTCGGCGGATCTGCAATACGTGTTGTCCGTGGGTGAAGCGGTGGCGCGTCATCGTGAACAGCCGGTAATCCTGGTGGAGAAATCCACGGTGCCGGTGGGCACCGGCGATACGCTGCGCGCCCATATCGAAAAGTACCTGCTCAAGGCCGGCCGGCAATTGCAGTTCGATATCGTTTCCAACCCGGAGTTTTTGAAAGAAGGTTCGGCCGTGGCCGATTGCCGGCGCCCGGACCGCATCATCATCGGCTGTGAAGGCGATGAGGTGCGCGACGCGATGCGTGACCTCTATGCACCGTTCAACCGCAACCATGACCGCATCATGTTCATGGACCTGCGCAGCGCCGAGCTGACCAAATACGCCGCCAACTGCATGCTGGCGACCAAAATCAGCTTCATCAACCAGATCGCCGAACTGGCCGAACACCTGGGTGCCGACATCGAATCGGTACGACTGGGCATCGGTGCCGATTCGCGCATCGGTTACCACTTCATCTATCCCGGCTGCGGTTACGGCGGCTCATGTTTCCCCAAGGACATGCGCGCACTGATTCACAGCGCCGAAGAAGCCCATTGCAACAGCGATCTGCTGCAAGCGGTGGAAGCCATCAACCAGCGGCAGAAACACAAACTGTTCGAACGTATCAATGCCTTCTACAAGGGTGATTTGCGCGACAAGACCTTCGCCGTGTGGGGCTTGGCCTTCAAGCCCAACACCGACGACATGCGCGATGCGCCGAGTCGGGTGCTGCTCGAATCGCTGTGGGCTGCGGGGGCCAATGTGCGGGCGTTCGACCCGGAAGCCATGCAGGAAACCCAACAGCTTTATCCTGACGAACCGAAGCTGATGCTCATGGGCACGCCGGAATCGGTCCTCACGGGGGCCGACGCGTTGATCATCTGCACCGAATGGCAGCAGTTCAAGGCGCCGGACTTCGACCTGATCCAGCAACGTCTCAATGCACCGGTGATTTTCGACGGGCGTAACCTGTACGACGCCGAGCGCCTGGCCCGCAGCGGTTTCCTGTACTTCCCGATGGGCCGCGGTGAATCGTGCAAGTTACCGATTCCCCATCAGCAATGGCCAGCGGCCTCAGTCGTCGCGTGAGTGCGGTATCGCCCGGCATTCGTCGGCAGTCCTTAGGGTTCGGGCTGCTGACGCTGATGCTGTTCATCGCCGGGGCGTATCAGCAAACGGCGATCGGTTTCGATTCGCGGTTCGTGCTGTTCGCCCAGGAGATGCTGCGCCACGGGCCGTCGTTTTTCCCGACCACCTATGGCCAGCCCTATGCTGATTACTCGGCGCTGTCGACGTTGTTCGTCTGGTTGCTGTCGCTGCCGTTCGGGCAGGTCAACAGCCTCAGCGCCTGGTTGCCGAGCGCCATCGGCGCCGCGGTGATCGTCACGTTGATGTACCGGTTGCTCGCGCCCTGCTCCACACGCTGGGCGCTGCTGAGCATCGCGCTGATGTTGCTCACCAGTACGTTTGTCACTGAAACCCGTGCCGTGTCCCAGGACCTGATGCTGGCGGCCGTCGCCTTTTCGGTGTTCTACCTCGGTTACGCCGCTGATCATTTCGCAATGCCCCGTCGGTGGCCGCTGATCTTTGCGTTGCTGTTATTAGGTTTCGGGATTCGCGGGCCGATCGGGCTGGTAATCCCCACCGGCATGCTGTGCAGCTACTTCCTGCTCAATCGCCAATGGTCGCGGTTGTTCGGTTTTGGCCTGTTGGCGGCGGTGTTGCTGCCGGTGTGCGTCGGCGCATTACTGTGGCTGGCCGAAGCCAGTGGTGGAACGGCCTTTATGCAGGACGTGGTGCGCATGCAGTTCATGGGGCGCATGGACGGCAGTGAAGGCGTCAGTGGTTCGCTGTATTACTTCACCGCGTCGTTAGGCAACTATGCACTCGCCTATCCGCTGGCGCTGCTGGCATTAGCCGCGGTCTGGCTGACGAACCCACGGCAGGCCGGTCCGGCATTGCGCCTGTTGCAATACTGCACGGCGGCCGGGTTGATCGTGATGATTGGTTTATCGATTCCCCAAGCGAAAAAGGCCCGTTACCTGCTGCCGATGCTGCCCATGGCGGCGATCATTGCGGCGTACCCGTTTCAGGTGGCGCAGGGTCGGGTGTTCGGTTGGTTGCGGGGTTTGATGCAAGGGCTATGGTCGTTGATTCCGGGGGTGTTGATCGTCGCATTGCTGATCGCTCTGTGGCGTCTGCCAGCACAACCGCCTGCCTTCGTGCCGGTATTGATCGTGCTTGCAGCCCTGCAAATCATCGCGCTGACGGCGTGGTTCCGCACCCACTGGCGGGCCGAGGTGTTGGCCTGTTGCGCGGTTCTGGCACTGTGGTCGGTGTACATCCTGGTATTTGAACCGGTCGAGCGTCAGCTTTACGACACACAAACCTTCAGTCGAGCGGCATTCGCACAGGTACAGAAAGACCCGGCGCCGCTGGTGCTGCACGGCATGGGCAAGGACGCCAAGGCGATCAAGTTCATGGTCAATATCGAGCAGGATTTGCAACCGGTGTTCACAGAGTCCATTCAGGAACTGGAGGCCCTGCCCGGCCCGGCCTGGTTGATGATGGACCGCAACGACCTGAAGGCCCTGCAAGGCACTCGCCTGGGCAACTTGCAACCAGTGTTGAGTGGGCGTTTCGATAAAAACGATTTCGTGTTGCTGCACACGCCCCCCTTGTAGGCGCTGCCGAAGGTCGCGATTTTTTGGCCGCTTCGATGTTGCTGAAGATCAAGATCAAAAGATCGCAGCCTGCGGCAGCTCCTACATAAAGCCCGGTATGGAGCTACATATTCATGAACTGTCTGTCAGGCAACAGTTTCAGGGCCAGGGCGCTGGCCGCAAGTTGTTGTTAACGGCACTCGAACACGCAGACAAACGAAAACTCCACTCTCTGACTTTGACCACGTTTCGCGACTTACCCTGGAATGAACCGTTTTATCGGCGGTTCGGCTTTGAAACATTGAGCCCGGCTGAAATCGGCCCACGTTTAACGTCGGTGTTGAACAACGAAATCAACCACGGTTTGCCAGGGGAGCGACGCTGTGCGATGCGTTTGAAGCTGCGTTAGCCTCAAGCCGGCGCCTTCAAATCCACCCCCAACGCCTGGGCAAACGCCTTCACCAGCGGACTGCGCACGGTGTTGTGGCGCAGGATCAGATTGAACGGCGTGACGATGTTGATCAGGTCCGGCCGCACCGCCCGAAACTGTCCTTGGGCCACCAGGGTTGCGGCGTAATGCTCGGGCAGAAAACCCACGAAACGGCCGGTCTTGACCAGCAGCGCCACGGCTTCCACTTGAGTCGCCGAGGCCAAAAAGCTGTCGTAGCGGGCAAAATTCAGTTTGTCCCGATGGATCGCGTAGCGGTGGTTGATGCACTCGTAATCCTCCAGCACATTGCCGCCCATGTCCGCCTCTGGCATTGAGAACAGAGGATGGCCGACGGCGCAATACACGTACGAGCGCTCTTCATAGAGCGGGAAGTAATCGAACTCCTCTCTTTTCTGATAAACCGGCACGATCCCGGCCACTAACCGTCCCTCGACGACGCCTCTTTCCACCTCATCTAATTGAGACGCCTGAAGTTGAAATCTTACTTTCGGTGATTCTTCATTTATTTTTCTAAGCGCAGCAACTAACGGCGAGCTTGAATCTGTGATCGTATTGTCAATAACGCCTACCCCAAGATCGCCAATAAGTTCGTTCTGCGCCGAACTAAGCCGATCACGAAAGTTGTCGACCGAGGCAAATAAATCAATCGAGGCCTGATACACCAGACGCCCTTCTTCGGTCAGATGAAACCCCTCTCGGCCTCGAGTACACAGCCGCATGCCGATGCGGATTTCAAGGTCGGAAATCTGTTTGCTGATGGCCGCCAGGCCCACATTCAGTTCGTTCTGGGCGGCACTGAAACCACCGGCCTCGACCACGGCCTTGAACACTTTGAGCAGTTTGAAGTCCAGACCGCTGAGGGCCAGTGGTGCCCGATGTACCGTTTTTGGCGGCGGGTTTCCAGAATTGGAAAGTGGGGTTTCCATAATGCTTATTTACCTCAGGTGCCCTATTCAACAATCTGTGTCCAACAACAAAAACATAGCCGACCAATAATAATGAACACAGAAAACAAGGCTTGGCAACCGTTAATAAATTCAACAGATCAGTGCCAACTCACTGATTTCGAACTATTAAAAGCTGACACCTCGATCAGCTCTCGCCACTTCGTAACTGCCCTCTTGAAAACTGCTTTGGCCTAACCACGCCCGGTTGAATCTTTTCGACCTGTAGGCGCGATCGGTGCGGCGATCCGGCTTGCTGGCAAAGCTCTTTGGCCTGACACCCGATTTTTTAACTTCCGAGCAATGACGAGGAAAACAACAATGTCTCAAACCACCGACCGTCTCTGGGGTGCCCGCTTCAAGAGCGGCCCTTCCGAAGCTCTCGCGGCCCTGTCCCGTTGCCCCGAGCGCTACTTTCGCCTCACCCCGTACGACCTCGCCGGCTCCAAGGCGCATGCCCGGGAATTGCAGCGCGCAGGGCTGTTGAGCGAGCAGGAAACCCAGACCATGCTCGACGCTCTGGAACGCATCGGTGATGACTTCCGTGCTGGCAGCATCGCGCCGACGCTGGACGACGAAGACGTCCACACCTTCATCGAGCGCCTGCTGACCGAACGCCTCGGCGCACTGGGCGGCAAGCTGCGCGCCGGCCGTTCGCGCAACGACCAGACCGCCAACGACCTGCGGCTGTTCCTGCGTGATCACGTCCGTACTTTGGCCGTTGAAGTGCTGGCCTTGCAGC
The DNA here is from genome assembly GCF_963970905.1 of Pseudomonas sp. EL_65y_Pfl2_R96. Classification (NCBI taxonomy): domain Bacteria; kingdom Pseudomonadati; phylum Pseudomonadota; class Gammaproteobacteria; order Pseudomonadales; family Pseudomonadaceae; genus Pseudomonas; species Pseudomonas sp. EL_65y_Pfl2_R96. The sequence continues at coordinate 41,806 of NZ_CAXAQH010000018.1, forward strand.
AGGCACTGGTGGAGCAGGCCGAGCAACACGTCGAAAGCATCTGCCCGGGCTTCACTCACCTGCAACAGGCCCAGCCGATCGTCTTCGCTCATCACTTGCTGGCCCACGCCCAATCGATGCTGCGCGATGTGCAGCGATTGGTGGACTGGGATGTGCGCACCTCGCTGTCGCCACTCGGTGCAGCGGCCATGGCCGGCTCCGCCATCGCTCGCCTGCCGCAGCAATCGGCCAAGGAAATGGGTTACAGCGGTGTTTGCGAAAACTCCATCGACGCTGTGGCCAGCCGCGATCACGTTGCCGAATTCCTGTTTATCGCCAGCATGCTCGGGATCAACATTTCTCGCCTCGCCGAAGAATTCTGCCTGTGGTCGTCGCGGCAGTTTCGCTGGGTCGCACTGGACGATGCCTACGCCACTGGCAGTTCGATCATGCCGCAGAAGAAAAACCCGGACATCGCCGAACTGGCCCGAGGCAAGGCCGGCCGCCTGATCGGTAACCTGACCGGTCTGCTGTCGACCCTCAAATCCCTGCCGCTGTCCTACAACCGTGACCTCAGCGAAGACAAAAACGGTGTGCTCGACAGCGTCGACACCCTGCTGCTGGTGCTGCCGGCCATGGCCGGGATGGTTGCGACCATGAAGGTCAACGTTGAAGAGCTGCGTCGTCAGGCACCGTTGGGCTTCACCCTCGCCACCGAAGTGGCCGACTGGCTGGCGGTGCGCGGCGTGCCGTTCAAGGAAGCTCACGAAATCACCGGCGCATTGGTCCAGGCCTGCGAGAAGCATGACATCGAATTGTGGGAAGCGTCCCCGGCGCTGCTGGCCGAGATCGATCCGCGCCTCAAGCCTGAAGTGCGTGACAGCCTGACCCTCGAAGCCGCTATCGCCGCCCGCAGTGGCTGGGGTGGTACCGCGCCGCAACAGGTGCGCGAGCAGATCGGCCGTTTGAAGACTGCCCTCGCCGCCCAGCAGCAGTGGACCGAGAACTATCAGGGCTTCCGTCTTTAAGTCAGAGCGCAAAACTTGTGGGAGCGAGCCTACTCGCGATTGCGGTATTACATTCAACATCCATGTTGACTGACCCGCCCCCATCGCGAGCAGGCTCGCTCCCACAGGGATTGCGCTTAACCTGAAAAACCATAAACGCCGTCTTGATTGAGCGCGGCGTACGGAGAAACAACATGAGCCAGACTCAGGCAGAACGACTCCAGGCGGAGCGCAAACTGGCGGAAAACCAGTTCGATATCACCCAGTACCAGCATGTGCCACGGCGTTACTACGGACGGATTTTTTTCGCCACTGTAATAGTCATCGCGATCATAGGATTGGTGCGGGCCTTCGCCGAAGGCAAGATCGAGTGGTCGTACATCGGCCAATTCCTGACCTCACAGGCAATTATGTGGGGCCTGCTCAACACCATCGTCATGGCAGTGCTGGCGATGGCGTTGGGTATTGTCTTCGGGGTGATCACGGCAATCATGCGCATGTCGGCCAACCCGATCCTGCGCTATGTGGCATTGACCTACACCTGGCTGTTCCGCGGTACGCCGTTGATCCTACAGCTGCTGCTGTGGTTCAACCTGGCGCTGATCTTCCCCACCATCGGCATCCCCGGCCTGTTCGAAATGGACACCGTGAGCCTGATGACGCCGTTCGTGGCCGCCCTCCTCGGCTTGAGCATCAACCAGGGCGCCTACACCGCCGAAGTGGTGCGCGCCGGTCTGCTCTCGGTGGACACCGGGCAGTACGAAGCCGCCAAGTCGATCGGCATGCCGCGCCTGCAAGCGCTGCGCCGGATCATCTTGCCCCAGGCCATGCGGATCATCATTCCGCCGGTGGGTAACGAGTTCATCGGCATGGTGAAAATGACGTCCCTGGCGAGTGTCATCCAGTACTCGGAACTGCTCTACAACGCCCAGAACATCTACTACGCCAACGCCCGCGTGATGGAGTTGCTGATCGTCGCCGGTATCTGGTACCTGGCCACCGTCACCGTCCTGTCCTTTGGTCAAAGCCGTCTGGAGCGTCGTTTCGCTCGCGGCGCCGGCAAGCGTTCTTGAGGAGCCCCCACATGAGAAGCATCGTCAAGGCCGTGAGCCTGAACAAGTATTACGACCATTTCCACGCGCTCAAGGACATCAACATCGAGGTCGAGCAAGGCGAAGTGCTGTGCATCATCGGCCCGTCCGGCTCCGGCAAAAGCACCCTGCTGCGCTGCGTGAATCAGTTGGAAAAGATCGACAAGGGCGGCCTGTGGGTCGACGGCGAACTGGTGGGTTACCGCATCGCCGGCAACAAGCTGCACGAGCTCAACGAGTCGCAGATCGCCCGTCAGCGCCTGGCCACTGGCATGGTGTTCCAGCGTTTCAACCTGTTCCCGCACATGACCGTGCTGCAAAACATCATCGAAGGGCCGTGCCAGGTGCTCAAGCGTTCGCCCAAAGAAGCGCACGAAGAAGCCTTGGAATTGCTGGCGCGCGTCGGCCTGGCCGACAAGCGCAACAGCTACCCGATCGAGCTGTCGGGCGGCCAGCAACAACGGGTGGCGATTGCCCGCGCGCTGGCCATGCGACCCAAGCTGATGCTGTTCGATGAACCCACTTCGGCACTCGACCCGGAACTGGTCGGTGAGGTGCTGTCGGTAATGCGAGATCTGGCGCAGACCGGCATGACCATGATCGTCGTCACCCATGAACTGGGCTTCGCTCGCGAGGTGTCCAACCGCATGGTGTTCATGGACGGCGGGCAGATCGTGGAGGCTGGAAGCCCCGAAGAAATACTAATAAGTCCGCAAAACCCACGCACCCAAAGCTTCATTTCTGCCGTTCGAACCTAGGCCCTGGCTCGTAAACCAAGAGCGGACCTCACAACACTCATAAGAGAACGACCATGAAGAATTTTGTTATCCCCGCAGTACTCGCAGGCGTTATGGCTTCCAGTTTCACTTGGGCCGCCGAGCTACCGGCCAGCATCAAGGACAAAGGCGAGGTCGTTGTGGCAATCATGCCGAACTACCCGCCGATGGATTTCAAGGACCCGGCCACCAACACCCTTACAGGGCTCGACTATGACCTGGGCAACGCCTTGGCTGAACGTCTGGGCGTGAAGATTAAATGGCAGGAAACCGGCTTCGAGCAAATGATCAACGCGCTGACCACCGACCGCGTGGACATGGTGATGTCGGGCATGACCGACACCGCCGAGCGTCAGGCCAGTGTGACCTTCGTTGACTACTTCACCAGCGGTCCGCAGTTCTACACCTTGCAGAAAAACAAGGAAACGAACGAGATCATCGACCTGTGTGGCAAGAAAGTCGGCACCAGCCGACGTACGACCTTCCCGGCGGAAATCGCCGCGTGGAGCAAGGCCAACTGCGAAGCCGCCGGCAAGCCTGCGATCAACGTGATCGGCACCGAAGGCTCGGCCGACGCCCGCGCACAGCTGCGCCAGAGCCGCATCGACGCGGCCATGCAGGGCAGCGAAACCCTGCCGTACCTCAAGACCCAGGAAAAGGACATGTACAAAACCGTGGGCCTGCCGATTTCCAAGCAGTTCACCGGGTTGGGCGTGAGCAAGAAAAAGCCTGAGCTGAGTGAAGCGGTGAAAGTCGCGTTGCAGAGCATGGTCGATGACGGCAGCTACCAGGCGATCCTGAAGAAGTGGGACCTGGAACTGGGCGCGATCAAGACCGTGACCATTAACGCCGGGAAATAATGGATCGGTGTGATGCCTTTGTGGGAGCGAGCCTGCTCGCGATAGCGGTCTGTCAGATGACATAGATGTTGAATGCACCGCCCTCATCGCGAGCAGGCTCGCTCCCACACTGAACCCGGGTCGATCACAATTTTGTGGCCAACCGAAAAACCTGTGGGAGCGGGCTTGCCCGCGATAGCGGTCTGTCAGGCGACACGCATGTTGAATGTACCGGCCTCATCGCGAGCAAGCTCGCTCCCACAGGGTCTGGCGTTTACTTATAAATAGTTGGAGCACCACATGTCCTCCTCGCTACAACCGACCTGGCCGGATCAGCACACAGCCTGCCTCGCCCTGGCCTTCGACCTTGATGGCCCGACCGGCGATGCGATGCTCAACGGCTCGATCTGGCGCAAGCCCGAGTATTTCGGTTTTGGTGGTTATGGCCCCTATCGGGCGCTGCCGCGGATTCTCGACGTGCTGGATGAGTTCCGGATCCCGACCACGTTTTTCGTTCCGGCCTGGGTCGTGGAAAACTGGCCGAAACAGTGCCAGGCGATTGTCGAGCGCGGGCATGAGGTGGCGTACCACGGCTACAAACACGAATCCTTTTACGCCCTGACGCTGGAGCAGCAGAAGGACGTGATGAACAAATCCCGCGAGGTGTTCTGGAAATACCTGAACATCCGCGCCGAAGGTTTTCGCACGCCATCCGGCGACTGGCGAGCCGAAACCCCGGCCATGCTGGTGGAAGCCGGCGTGACCTATTCCAGCAGCATGCGCGGCGACGACCGGCCGTACCTGGTGAAAGTGCCGGGTTTCGACACGCCGTTGGTGGAAATCCCCGGTCGCTGGGAAATGGACGACTACGCCTCCCTCGCCTACACCCGCGCGCCAGACTTTCCCTCGGGGCTCGACCGCACGGCCAGCTACGCGCTGACCCTCGACAACTGGTGCCGCGAGTTCGACGGCGCCATGGATGAAGGGCTGTGCCTGACCACCCTGTTCCACCCCAAGATCACCGGCAAACCGGGACGCATCCTGTTGCTGGAAAAACTCTTCGAACACATGCGCCAACGCGACGACGTCTGGTTCGCCACCTGCCGCGACGTCGCCCACTGGTGGCTGAAGGAGCATCATCATGGCTGATTCCACTGCCTGGCCTGACGGCTACCGCTGTGCCGTGGTGCTGACCGTCGATTACAACGACATCCACGGCATTCTCACCCAGGCCCCGGAAGTCACCGGGCGCGACAAGACCTTATCGGTGTGGCGCTACGGCACGCAACGCGGTGTGGAGCGTTTGCTCGGATTGTTCGAAGCCCTGGGCGTTTCCAGCAGTTGGTTCATTCCCGGCATCGTCGCCGAGGAAAACCCGGAGCACATCCGGGCGATCCTGGCCGGCGGGCATGAAATTGCCTGCGCCGGGTATCGCCATCAGCACTACGACAACCTGACGCTGGCCGAGCAAAGCGCCGAAGTCGCCAAGGGCTGCTCGGCCTTGAGCGCGCTGACCGGTCAACGTCCGACAGGCTTTCGCATCCCCGCCGGCAACGGTGCGCCGGGCTTCATCGAGGCGTTGCGCGATCACGGCATTCGCTGGTCCTCGTCATGGCGCGGCGATGATTTGCCCTTCGCTCACCCGACGGCATGCGACGTGATCGAGCTGCCGTTGCACTACGAACTGGAAGACGAACCCTACTTCGCCTTTAACCTCAGCCCGGCGGTGCCGCCTGCGCAATCGCGCATCGCCTCCTACAGCCACACCTTGGGCAACCTGCAGATGGACTTCGCCGGGTTTCATCGGTTCGGGCTGTGTTACGTACTGCGGCTGCACCCGGAAATCATCGCCACGCCGGGACGGATCGGCGTGTTGCGGGAATTGCTGCAGAGCATTCAACAGCACGACGACGTCTGGATCGCCACCGGGGCCGAGGTCGCTCAATGGTGGGCCGAGTCGGCAGCGCCCGTGAGCGAGGATCACCCGGCGGCGGTGTACGAACGTCATTATCGGGATTACGGCGTATGAAAGATCAAGAGACCGCAGCCTTCGGCAGCGCCTACGATGGGGTGATGCGGATGGAGCGGCTGGCGCAGTTTTGCGTCGATACTCGCTTTGAAGATTTACCACCCGCGTTGGTCGCACAAGCCAGGCGGCACATTATCGACACCTTCGGCGCGGCGCTGGCCGGGGCTGACAGCGACGTGGCGAAACAAGCGCGTCAGGTCTTCAAGGGTGAAGCCGGCAGCACGCTGATCTGGGGCACTGATCAGCGGGTCGGCGCGGCGCAGGCCGCCATGCTCAACGGCATCGCCGCGCATGCCCTGGAACTGGACGACACCGGCGGCTGCGACCACTCCGGCGCAGTGGTGCTGCCGGCGGTGATGGCCGCTGTGTCGATGTCTGAGCTATCGGTTTCTGAAACACCGGTAAGTGGCCGCGAGTTGATCACCGCGATAGTGATCGGCTACGAAATCGGCCGTCGGGTGCTCGAAGCCTGCGGCAGTTACTCGGCCCATAACGGCGCCGGTTGGCACTCCACGGCGACGTGCGGGGTGTTTGGTGCGGCAGCGGCCAGTGCGCGAATTCTGGGGCTGGATGCACAGCAAACCCTGGCGGCCCTGGGCATCGCCGGTAGCTTCAGTGGCGGTCTTTGGGCCTTCATTCATGACGGCTCGCAAAGCAAAAAACTCCACAGCGGTCGGGCCGCCGAAGGTGGATTGCTGGCGGCGCGGTTTGCTCAACAAGGCATCACCGGGCCGACCAAATTGTTCGATGATGTCTGGGGCGGTTTTCTCAAGACCCTAGCGGCGGATACCGCCGTGCCTGAGGCGTTGGATGCCGAACTGGGGCAGGTCTGGAAACTCGCCCGCTGCTCGCTCAAACCCTACGCGGCATGTCGGGGAACGCATTCGGCGATCGATGCATTGGGCCTGTTGCTGAATCAATTGCAGGTCTGCGCGGATCAGGTCGAGGGCGTTGAGGTTTCGTTGTGCGGATTCCTGCAAGACATGTGTGGCGGTCAGGACATCAACGGCCTGGCGGCGGCGCAGATGAGCTTGCCTTATGCCCTCGCGGCCCGGTTGGTCCATGGTCATTGCCGGTTGGAGGCCTACGACGACGAACAGCGCCACCACCCGCGGATTGCACACTGGATGTCGCGCATTCGCCTTGAAGTCGACCCGCGACTGTCGGAGGATGGCGAGCCTGTGGTCAGCGTTCAGACCGTGGATGGTCGGCACGCTAGTTTGTGTGTTGAGGTGCCGTTGGGTGCGCCGGGGAATCCGCTGAGCGATGAGGCGCTGGAGGAGAAGTTTTTCAGCCTGGCGGGGCGGGTGATGCCGCGACAGCAAGTGCAAGAATTGCTTGCGCAGTTGTGGCGGCTGGAAGCGCTTGAATCGGTGGCAGACTTGAATGTTGCGATGTCTGTGCGGGCCTCTTCGCGGGCAAGCCTCGCTCCTACAAGGTTCACGTCGAGCCACGATTAAATGCTCGACACAAAGCCTGTGGGAGCGGGCTTGCCCGCGATTGGCAGCAACTCGGTATCGCGTCGATACCACAGAATCTGAATAAGGACATTTGCCCCACCGTGGCCACTTACTCCCTCGTCATTCGCCGCTTGATGATCGTTTCGCTGACCATCGTCGTCAGCCGCGCCATTACCAGCCCGTTGCTCACCCTGTTTCTGAGCAACAAACTCGGCCTCAACCAACAGGACGTCGGCCTGCTGCTGGGCATCGCGGTGTTCATCGCCACCCTGCTCGCCCTTTACGGCGGTTACATTATCGACCGCCTTGAAAAGCGTCGACTGCTGATCCTGGCCATGCTCTCCAGCGCCATCGGCTTCGTGTTGCTGACGTTCGCTCAAAACCTGTACCTGACCACCGCCACCCTGGTGATCACCGAAACCGCCTCGGCGCTGTTCCTGATCGGGTCCAAGGCGATTCTCAGCGAAAACCTGCCCGTGGGTCAGCGCGCCAAGGCCTTTTCGCTGCGCTACACCCTGACCAACATCGGCTACGCCACCGGTCCCATGCTCGGTGTGGTGATCGCCGGGGTGCAGCCGCTGGCGCCGTTCCTGATTGCCGGTGGCATCGCCTTCTTCAGTATTTTCCTGATGAGCGGGATTCCCAAAGACCCGGCCCAGACACCCGCCATTGGCCAGCCCCAGAGCTTTCTCAAAACCCTGATCACCCTGAAGAACGACCGCACACTGATCATGTTCACCTGCGGCTGCCTGCTCAGCACCGTGGTGCACGGTCGTTTTACCCTGTACCTGTCGCAATACCTGCTGGTGACCCACGATTCCAAGCGAGCGCTGGAAACCATGGCCGCCCTGCTCGCCTGCAACGCCATCAGCGTGATCTTGCTGCAATACCAGATCGGCCGGTTCCTCAAACGTGAACAACTGCGTTACTGGATTGCCGGTGGCACCAGCCTGTTCATCCTCGGGTTGATCGGTTTCAGCCTGGCCGACAGCCTCGTGAGTTGGTGCGTGGCGATGTTCATTTTCACTCTCGGTGAAATGATCATTTACCCGGCCGAGTTCCTCTTCGTCGACACCCTGGCCCCGGAAGAACTGCGTGGCAGCTACTACGGCGCGCAGAACCTCGCGGCCCTCGGCGGTGCGCTGAGCCCGGTGATCTGCGGCTTCCTGCTGATGCACACGCCTGCGCCCACCATGTTCTATGCGCTGAGTGCGTTGACGGCGATGGGCGGTTTCCTCTGCTTCATGAGTGGTCGGCGGGTGGCCATACTGCAAAAATAATGCACTGAAACTGCATTAATATGAATTTGTCAGTATCTGGAATGATCGGCACACTGTGCGGCGTTCCTCCCCCAATAGTTGGAACTACTTCAAGGGCTTTCTGGGTCTCCCAGCTAAGCCTTTTTTTTTGCCTCGATTTTTCTACGGATCGTTTGCCTCATGTTCGCTCGCTGGTTACCTGCCGCCATCAATACCCGTCCTTCAGAATGGAGCCGCGCCGCTATCGGCATGTCGCTGGGAACGATGTTCAGCGTCTGGCTCTGCAGTCAGGTATTTGGCATGGAAGTGGCGCAGCACCTGATCGGTCCGCTGGGTGCATCCGCAGTATTGCTGTTTGCTGTGTCCTCGGGCGCCCTCGCCCAGCCTTGGTCGATACTTGGCGGCTATTTGAGCGCCGGGGTGGTCTCGTTGCTGGTCGCTCACGTGCTCGGACGCACCCTCGGCAGCGCCTGCCTGGCGGCGGGCATGTCGCTGATTCTGATGTGCTGGCTGCGTTGCCTGCACCCGCCGGCCGGAGCGCTGGCATTGCTGTTGGTGCTGGCGGACCCGGCGACCATTGCCCTGGATTGGAAAGCCCTCGGCCCGGTGATGCTCAGTGGCTCGACGATGCTGTTCAGCGCACTGGCGTACAACAACCTGACGCGCATTCGTTACCCAAAACGTCCCGCTGAGCCGGTGCCGATGATGCCCGTCCCCGCCAGCCAGGCGATCACTGCCGCGGATCTGAAACTGGCCCTCACCGACATGGAAGCGTTCTACGACGTCACCCCCGAAGACCTCGAACAACTGATTCATGCCAGTGAGTTGCATGCCAAGCGGCGCAGCATCGGGGATGTGTTTTCCAGCAAGGGTTGAAGATCAAAAGAAAGATCAAACGATCGCAGCCTTCGGTGGCTCCTGCGTGATCGGTGTTCATACGCGAACGCGGTCAATGTAGGCGCTGCCGAAGGCTGCGATCTTTTGATTTTACGTTAAGGTAAAAATGCAAGCAGCACCTGCACGTATCCCGGTTGTACATCACAAATTTGCACTGATACGATCCAGCATCGCTCGCGCGCGAGCTTCTCTATAAAGAACAATAAAAGCAGGGAGTTAGTGATGACTGCTCAGGTTTCATCCCCGACAACACAGCCCATGGATGCCACGCAAAACGAAGTGTTGGCCGAGGTTCGCAATCACATCGGTCACCTCACCCTCAATCGCCCCGCCGGCCTCAACGCCATTACCCTGAAGATGGTTCGCAGCCTGCAACAGCAGCTCGATGCCTGGGCACAAGATCCGCAAGTGCGCGCGGTGGTGTTGCGCGGTGCCGGTGAGAAAGCGTTCTGTGCCGGCGGCGATATTCGCTCGCTGTACGACAGTTTCAAAAGCGGCGACACCCTGCACGAAGACTTCTTCGTCGAGGAATACGCCCTCGACCTTGCCATCCATCACTATCGCAAACCGGTCCTGGCCTTGATGGACGGCTTTGTGCTGGGCGGTGGCATGGGGCTGGTGCAAGGCGCCGATTTGCGGGTGGTCACCGAGCGCAGCCGTCTGGCGATGCCGGAAGTGGCCATCGGTTATTTCCCGGATGTCGGTGGCAGCCACTTCCTGCCACGCGTTCCCGGTGAGCTGGGTATTTATCTCGGCGTCACTGGCGTACAGATTCGCGCCGCCGATGCGCTCTATTGCGGCCTCGCTGACTGGTACCTGGAAAGCGAAAAACTGGGCACGCTGGACGAGCAACTCGATCACCTCGAATGGCACAACACGCCGCTCAAGGATCTTCAAGGTGTGCTGGCGAAACTCGCCGTGCAACAACTGCCCGATGCGCCATTAATTGCGTTGCGCCCGGCTATCGATCACTTCTTCGCCCTGCCCGATGTGCCGAGTATGGTGGAACAACTGCGTGCAGTGACCGTCGCCGATAGCCATGAGTGGGCCATGGCCACCGCCGACTTGCTGGAAAGCCGTTCACCGCTGGCCATGGGCGTGACCCTGGCAATGCTGCGGCGCGGTCGGCACCTGAGCCTGGAACAGTGCTTCGCCCTCGAACTGCACCTGGATCGCCAGTGGTTCGAACGCGGCGACCTGATCGAAGGCGTGCGCGCCTTGCTGATCGACAAAGACAAGAACCCGCGCTGGAACCCGCCGACCTTGCAGGCGCTGGACGCCGAGCACGTAGCGAGTTTTTTCACCGGGTTCGACCCAAGCTGGAGCTGAACCATGCACGATATCGAATTGAGCGAAGAGCAAGTGATGATCCGCGACATGGCCCGGGATTTTGCCCGCGGCGAAATCGCGCCCCATGCACAGGCCTGGGAAAAGGCTGGCTGGATCGATGACGGTCTGGTGGCGAAGATGGGTGAACTGGGTCTGCTGGGCATGGTGGTGCCCGAGGAATGGGGCGGCACCTACGTCGACTACGTGGCCTATGCGCTGGCAGTGGAAGAGATTTCCGCCGGTGATGGCGCCACTGGCGCACTGATGAGTATCCACAACTCCGTGGGCTGCGGGCCGGTGCTCAATTACGGCACCGAAGAACAGAAACAGCAATGGCTGCCGGACCTTGCCAGCGGCCAGGCCATCGGTTGCTTCTGTCTCACCGAACCCCAGGCCGGTTCCGAAGCCCATAACCTGCGCACTCGCGCCGAACTGCGCGACGGCCAGTGGGTGATCAACGGCGCCAAGCAATTCGTCAGCAATGGCAAACGGGCGAAACTGGCGATCGTTTTCGCCGTGACCGATCCGGAGCTGGGCAAACGCGGCATCTCGGCGTTCCTGGTGCCGACCGAAACAGCGGGGTTCATCGTCGACCGCAGTGAACACAAGATGGGCATCCGCGCTTCCGATACCTGCGCCGTCACCCTGAACAATTGCACGATTCCCGAGGCGAATTTGCTGGGTGAACGCGGCAAAGGCCTGGCCATCGCCCTCTCCAACCTCGAAGGCGGCCGCATCGGCATCGCCGCGCAAGCCTTGGGCATCGCCCGGGCAGCATTCGAAGCGGCGCTGGCCTACGCGCGGGATCGGGTGCAGTTCGACAAGCCGATCATCGAGCACCAAAGCATCGCCAACATGCTGGCCGACATGCACACCCGGTTGAACGCCGCGCGCTTGCTGATCCTGCACGCCGCGCGCTTGCGCAGTGCCGGCAAGCCGTGCCTGTCGGAGGCTTCACAGGCCAAGCTGTTTGCATCCGAGATGGCCGAGAAGGTCTGCTCGTCGGCGATACAGATTCATGGCGGGTACGGGTATCTGGAGGATTACCCGGTGGAGCGTTACTACCGGGATGCGCGGATCACGCAGATTTATGAAGGGTCGAGCGAGATACAGCGGATGGTGATTGCCCGGGAGCTCAAGCACTACCTGGTCTAGAGCGTCGCCGCAGACATGATCGTTCCCACGCAGAGCGTGGGAACGATCAGTGTGGGTTACTTGCCGACGAACTCCGCCTCACGCTTGGCAATAAACGCCGCCATCCCTTCCTTTTGATCCTGCGTCGCAAACGCCGAATGGAACACCCGACGTTCAAAGCGCACGCCTTCCGACAGGCTGACTTCAAAGGCGCGGTTGACGCTTTCCTTGATCATCATCGCAATCGGCAGCGACTTCTTGGCAATCAGCGTCGCGACTTTCAATGCTTCTTCCAATAGCTCATCCGCCGGCACGATGCGCGCCACAATGCCGCAACGCTCCGCTTCCACTGCATCAATCAAACGCCCGCTCAGGCACATTTCCATGGCCTTGGCCTTGCCCACTGCACGGGTCAGGCGCTGGGTGCCGCCCATGCCAGGCAGTACGCCGAGGTTGATTTCCGGCTGACCGAATTTGGCATTGTCGCCCGCCAGAATGAAGTCGCACATCAACGCCAGTTCACAACCACCGCCCAAGGCAAAACCGTTGACTGCGGCGATGATCGGCTTGCGGCGGTTGGCCACGCGATCGCTGTCGCTGAACAGGTCATCGAGGTAGATCTGCGGGTAGGTCAGCTCGGCCATTTCCTTGATGTCGGCACCGGCGGCGAAGGCCTTTTTCGAGCCAGTCAGCACGATGCAACCGATGTTCGAATCGGCTTCCAGGCCATCGAGGGCGTGGTTCAGTTCGCTGACGAGTTGGGCATTCAACGCGTTCAGCGCTTGCGGACGGTTGAGGGTGATCAGCCCGACGCGGCCGTGGGTTTCCAGCAAAATCGTTTCGTAGTTCATAGGTGGATTCCTTCTCAAAGATTGCGCGAAATGACCATGCGCTGAATGTCGCTGGTGCCTTCGTAGATCTGACACACCCGCACGTCGCGGTAGATCCGCTCCAGCGGGAAGTCGTTCAGGTAACCGTAACCGCCAAGGGTTTGCAACGCCGAGGAGCAGACCTTTTCGGCCATTTCCGAAGCGAACAGCTTGGCCATAGACGCTTCGACCAGCGCCGGCTTGCCGCTGTCGCGCAATGCCGCCGCGTAATGCACCATCTGCCGGGCCACGGCGATCTGGGTGGCCATGTCTGCCAGGCGGAAGGCTACCGCCTGGTGTTCGATGATCGGCTTGCCGAAGCTCTCGCGCTCACGGGCGTAGTCGCGGGCCGCTTCGAACGCGGCGCGGGCCATGCCCACCGATTGCGAGGCAATGCCGACGCGGCCGCCTTCGAGGTTGGCCAGGGCGATCTTGTAGCCTTCGCCCTCCTCACCCAGTCGATTGGCCACCGGGACTTTCACATCCTCGAAGAGGATCTGGCAGGTATCGGAAGCATGTTGGCCAAGCTTGTCTTCGACCCGCGCGACTTTATAGCCCGGCGAATCGGTGGGCACGATCAGCGCGGTGATCCCGCGTTTGCCGGCAGTCGGGTCGGTCACCGCAAACACAATCACCACCCCGGCGTTTTGCCCGGAGGTGATGAACTGCTTGCAGCCGTTGAGTACATAGTGATCGCCGTCCAGCCGGGCGCGGGTTTTCAGGCTGCTGGCGTCGGAGCCGGCTTGCGGTTCGGTCAGCGCAAACGCACCGAGCATCGCGCCGCTGGCCAGCGGTTTGAGGAAGCGTTCTTTCTGGTCGTCGTTGCCGAACTTGAGGATCGGCACGCAACCCACCGAGTTGTGCACGCTCATGATGGTCGAGCAGGCGCCATCGCCGGCAGCGATTTCTTCCAGGGCCATGGCGTAGGCCAGATAACCGGTGTCACAACCGCCCCACTGCTCCGGCACCAGCATGCCGAAGAAACCCAGGTCGGCCATCTCGCTGATGGCTTCCTTGGGGAAGCGATGTTCACGGTCCCATTCGGCGGCGAACGGTTTCAGCCGTTCCTGGGCAAACTGCCGGGCCGCGTCGCTGATCTGAAGTTGTTCGTCATTGGGAATCATGCCAAGTCCTTAAAAATCGAGTTGAAACGCAAGACCTGTGGGAGCGGGCTTGCCCGCGATAGCGATCTGTCAGACGACATCCTTGCCGACTAGGAAACCGCCATCGCGGGCAAGCCCGCTCCCACAGGGATTGGCGTTAGCCCTGGTACAGGCACTCCACAGCCATGGCCGTGGCTTCACCGCCGCCAATGCAGATCGCTGCAACGCCGCGCTTCAAGCCTTTCTGGCGCAGGGCCGAGAGCAAGGTCACGAGGATCCGCGCGCCAGAAGCACCGATCGGGTGACCCAAAGCGCAGGCACCGCCGTGGACGTTGATCTTCTCGTGGGGGATTTCCAGTTTGGTCATGGTCACCAGACTCACCACCGCGAAGGCTTCGTTGACTTCGAACAACTCGACTTCGTCCAGGGACCAGCCGGTTTTTTTCATCAACTTCTTGATCGCGCCCACCGGTGCCACCGGGAACAGCCCCGGTGTGTCGGCAAACGCGGCGTGGCCGTGAATCACCGCCAGCGGTTTCAGGCCTTGTTTTTCGGCTTCGGAACGACGCATCAGCACCAGTGCCGCCGCGCCGTCCGAGATCGAGCTGGAGTTCGCCGCCGTCACGGTGCCGCCGTCGCGGAACGCTGGTTTCAGCGAGGCGATTTTGTCCAGCTTGGCTTTCGGTGGCTGTTCGTCGTGACTGATCAGCACCTGCTCTTTGCCGACGGTCACGGTGAGCGGCACGATCTCGGCCGTGAAGCTGCCGTCCTTGATCGCCTGCTGCGCGCGGGTGGTCGAGGCGATGGCAAAGGCGTCCTGAGCTTCGCGGCTGAAGCCGTTGGTTTCAGCGCAATCCTCGGCAAAGGTGCCCATCAGGCGGCCCTTGTCGTAGGCATCTTCCAGACCGTCAAGGAACATGTGATCGAGCACCCGGCCGTGGCCCATGCGGTAACCGCTGCGGGCACGGTCCAGCAGATACGGGGCGTTGGACATGCTTTCCATGCCGCCAGCGACCACCACATCGGCACTGCCGGCGATCAGCATGTCGTGGGCCAGGATCGTGGCTTCCATGCCCGAGCCGCACATTTTGTTCAGCGTCGTGCAACGGGTCGATTTATCCAGCCCGGCGCCCAGTGCCGCTTGCCGCGCCGGGGCCTGACCGAGGCCGGCGGAGAGCACGCAGCCGAACAACACTTCTTCTACGGACTCAGGGGCGATACCGGCGCGCTCGACGGCAGCACGAATCGCGGCGGCGCCCAGTTGCGGCGCGGTCAGGCTTTTCAGTTCGCCCTGGAAACCGCCCATCGGGGTGCGGACGGCGCTGACAATAACAATCGGATCGTTGGACAGTGTCATGACAAATACTCCTTATTTGGCGGCCATGCGCAAGGCACCGTCGAGACGGATCACCTCGCCGTTGAGCATGCTGTTTTCTATGATATGCCTGGCCAGCGCGGCGTACTCGCTCGGCTTGCCCAATCGCTGTGGAAACGGCACGCCAGCGGCCAAAGACTCGCGCACTTGCGGTGTCATGCCGGCCATCATCGGGGTTTCGAAAATGCCCGGTGCGATGGTCATCACGCGAATGCCGAAGCGTGCCAGTTCACGGGCGGCGGGCAAGGTCAGGCTGGCAATCGCGCCTTTCGAGGCCGAGTACGCGGCCTGGCCGATCTGGCCGTCGAAGGCCGCGACCGACGCGGTGTTGATGATCACGCCGCGCTCGCCGTCTTCATCGGCTTCGGTTTCGGCAATCGCCGCCGCCGCCAGGCGCAGCATGTTGAAACTGCCGATCAGGTTGACGTTGATCACCTGGCTGAAACTGGCCAACCCATGGGGGCCGTTCTTGCCGAGGATCTTCTCGCCACGGACGATGCCGGCGCAATTGACCAGACCATTGAGGCCGCCAAACGCTTTGACCGTCGCCTGCACCGCCGCTTCGGCTGCTGCTTCGTTGCTGATATCCGCCACCACGCTTTGCGCGCCGAGACGTGCAGCCTGGGCCGCGACGGCTTCGGCGTTCATGTCCACCAGCATCACCTTGGCGCCAGCCGCCACCAGCATTTCCGCAGTGGCGGCACCGAGGCCGGATGCACCGCCGGTGACGAGAAAAATCTTGTTTTCGATCTGCATCATTGTTTCCTTGGATTCAAGCTGAAACGTTCTTCGCGCTGGCCTCTTGAGCCTTGGCGATTTCCTGGTTGCGCAAGATAAAGCGCTGCAATTTGCCGCTTGGGGTTTTCGGCAATTCGCTGACAAATTCGATTTCGCGGGGGTAAGCGTGCGCCGCCAGACGCTTGCGCACGTGTTGGCGCAGCTCTTCGGCCAACGCAGGCTCAGCGCGGTATTGCGGGCTGAGCACGACAAAGGCTTTCACCAGCTCGGTGCGCTCCGGGTCGGGTTTGCCGATTACCGCGGCTTCGACCACCGCCGGGTGTTCGATCAGTGCGCTTTCCACGTCGAACGGGCCGACGCGGTAGCCAGAGGTGGTGATCACGTCGTCGCTGCGGCCGACGAAGCTGATGCTGCCGTCCGGGTTCCATTCCACGGTGTCGCCGCTCAGGTAATAGTTGCCGACGAAGGCCTTGGTCGGCGCACCTTCGTAACCGCTGAACCAGCACATCGGCGATTGGGTACGGTCGATGGCCAGAATGCCCGGCTGGCCGACGCCCAGTTCTTTGTATTCCTCGTCGAGCACCACGATGCGGTGGCCCGGCGAGGCAAAACCGGCGGCGCCGACGTGCACCGGATGGTCGAGACCGTGGTGATTGCACAGGACCATGCCCAGTTCGGTCTGGCCGTAATGGTCATGAATCACCACGCCGAGGTTATCGGCGAACCAGCGAATCACTTCCGGGTTCAGCGGCTCGCCGGCACTGCTGACGATGCGCAACTTGCCCTTGATCGAACGGGCGAAATCGTCGCCACCGGCAATCAGCAAACGGTAGGCGGTCGGTGAACCGGTGAGGTTGGTGATCCCGTATTTGTTGATCACCCGGCAAGTGCTTTCGAGGGTGAACGGGCCATCGTAAAAGGTGATTGGATGCCCCATCGACATCGGGCCGGTGACGCCGAAATAAATGCCATAGGCCCAGCCCGGATCGGCGACGTTCCAGAACGCGTCTTCAGGGCGCAAATCCACCGCGTCGCGGGTGTAACTCTGGAACGCGACAATGGCCTTGAGCGGCACCGACAGCGCTTTCGACGGGCCGGTGGTGCCCGAGGTAAACATCAGCAGAAACGGGTCTTCACCGGTCAGCAATACCGGTTCGCACTCGGAAGAATAATTGGCCAGTTCGGCCCAGAAACTGAAATCACCCCGAACAATACCTTGGCCTTTCGGGCCGCCAACGGTGACGATGGTCGGGCAGTCAGCTACTTCAGCGAGTTTCGGGCGATTGACCGCGTCGGTTACTACGACTGCGGCGCCGGAACTGTTGAGGCGATGTTCGATGGCTTTCGGGCCGAAGGCTGTAAACAGCGGCTGATAGACCGCGCCGATGCGCCAGGTGGCGAACACGGTGATCAGCAATTCGATATTGCGTGGCAGGAGGCCGGCGACTTTATCGCCCTTCTTCACGCCCTGGGCCAACAGGAAATTGGCGAAGCGCGCGGCTTTGTCCTGCAAGTCGCTGAAGGTGTAGGTCGCGCTGGCGCCGTCGCGGCCTTCCCAGAACAGCGCGATGCGCCCCGGCAAGGCATGCCGGTCGCAACATTCGACGCAGGCGTTGAGCGCGCTCAACGACCCCGTGAGCGCGGCATCGACGGCGTGCTGATAATTGAACTGTGACGTGGCAGACAAATAATCGCGCATTGCCAGAGTCCCTGTGTATTTTTATTAGGTTGGGGAACCGTAAATAACTGGGAAATACTCGCTCTGCGCGGGGAACGGGACAATGGTCAAAGCTATCAAGTTGTGTGACTGGTTTGGCCAAGGGCTGAAGGATGCGGCGCCCGGATGACCGCCATCGCGGGCAAGCCCGCTCCCACAGGTTTTACGGCGTGTACGACATTTATGGTCACCGCATATCACTGTGGGAGCTGGCTTGCCCGCGAAGGCACCAGACCAGGCACCACAGAATCCGGATCAACTGGGTTCGTTAAGAATCAAACTCCGATAATGTCCCGGATTAGACCCCGACCACTTGCGAAACGCCTTGTAGAACGAGCTGGCATCGGCAAACCCCAAACGTGTAGCGATTTCAGCAAAGCTGATGGCCGGCTCGGCCAGCCAGACGATGGCCAGTTCCTTGCGCACGCTGTCCTTGAGCCCCTGATACGTCTGCCCTTCTTCGGCCAGGCGTCGACGCAGGGTCGAGGCCGACATGCACAGTTGCTGCGCCAGCGCCTCGGTTTCCGGCCAGTGCTCGGCGGGCAGTTGCCGCAGATCGTGCTTGATCCGGCTGGCCAGGCTCTCCGGATCACGATACTTGACGAGGATATTGGCCGGCGCATGGGCGAGGAAGCGCTTGAGCTCTTCGGCGCTGCGCTTGATTGGCAAATCCAGGCAGTCGGCCGAGAAAATCATCCGCGTGCGCGGCCGGTCGAATCGCAGGTTCTCGGAGAACATCACCCGATAGTCATCGCAAAAATCCGGCGCCGGGCAGCGCAACTCGATGGCCAGGATCGGAATCCGCCGCCCCGCCAGCCAGCAGGCCACGCCGTGGACGATCATCCAGTAAGTGAAATAAGTGAAGGCGCGGCGCGGGTCTTCGTCGTCCTCCAACAGGACGATTTCCGCCAGGCTTTGCTGCCGAACCAGTTGCGCGGGCAGGCGTTCGAGCATCAACGACAGAAAGCTCAGCCCCGAGGTCAGCCCGGCGGCCAGGCTCGGCTGGACCATGGAGCAGCGACACAGAAACGCCAGGCTGCCGGACTTGAGCTTGCGCGGGTCCATGCCAAAAAACTCATCGTCCCGGCGCTGCGCCAGCAATCGCCACAGGCGCGCATAGGCGGTGGCTGGAACACGGGCGTCGTTGGTTTCCAGCAACGCCGGATCGATGTCGACCTTGTTCAACACCTCTTCGGTGGCAGCGCCCGGGGCGCAACTTTGCAACAGCGCCTCACGCACCAGTTGAATGGAGATGGTGTCTTTTTCCGACATTGACCGTGGCGAGCCTTGTTCTTGTTTAAGTGGTGGGCATATTAGCGCAGCCACCAGCCCGGCGCAGATCCCTGTGGGCAGCCTAAATCCTGTGGGGGCGGGCTTGCCCGCGAAGATTTATGTCGATCACAGTTCCAATGTGGGAGCGAGCCTGCTCGCGAAGGCGTACTCACCGGCAACACACCCGCCCCGCCGTGTTACCCCTTACAAAATCCGATACAACAACCGTTCGATCCGCACCCGACTCACGCGCTTGAGGAACTTGGCCACCCCCGCCGGATAATCCGGCAGCGTCTCCAGATCCTGATACCGCTCAATGCGCTGGGTGTGCTGGAAGATCTCCGCCAGCTCTTTGCCACGCGGCTCCAGCAACTCGCCCTGCGGATCATCAATCAGCAACGCGTTTTCCAGATCGAGACGGAACGCCCGCGGATTGAGGTTGTTGCCGGTCAGCAAGGTGTAGCGCTGATCGATCCACATGCCCTTGAGGTGATAGGTGTTGTCGCCATCCTTCCATAAATGCAGGTTCAGCTTGCCGCTGTCGATGCTGCGCTGATGACGTTTGGCGAAGCGTCGCAGGCTGATCTCGTACAGGTATGGCAGCGCCGCGATCACCTTGAACGGCTCGCTGGGCGGAATGTAGAAATCGTTGGCGGTCTTGTCACCGACGACGATGTCGATCTTCACGCCCCGCGCCAGGGCCCGATTGATTTCCCGGGTCACCGCCAGCGGCAGGTTGAAGTACGGCGTGCAGATGGTCAGCTGATGCTGCGCACTGGCGATCAGCTCGCAGATCACCCGGCTCAACGGGTTGTTCTTGCCCACCCCGAGCAACGGACTGACCGATAAACCGCCCTTCGCCGTGCTGCCCGCCGTGGTGTCATACGCCGCGTGCTTGAGACGGCTGCGCAGGTCGCCGATGTCGTGGCGCAGGCTGCGGGTGGTCGGCAGGTTCGGCAGGTCGAGGCGATGTACCGCTTTGGAAGTGATCAGACCGTGCTGAATCAGGTGCTGCATGGAATCGGCCAGCGCCTGGTTCTGCAACAGGTGATAGCGGTCGAAGCGGTACTTGTCGAATTTGTGCAGGTAAACGTTGTTCAGGCTCGCGCCGCTGTAAATCACGCAATCGTCGATCACGAAGCCCTTCAAATGCAGCACACCGAACAGCTCGCGGGTCTGCACCGGCACGCCGTACACCGGCACAACGCTGTCGTGGGTGCGGGTGGTTTCCTGATACCAGGCCGAGTTGCCCGGCTGCTTGCCGGCGCCGATCAAGCCGCGCTGGGCGCGCAGCCAGTCCACAACCACCACCACGTCCAGTTCCGGACGCGCCAGTTTGGCGGCGTGCAGGGCATCGAGGATTTCCTGGCCGGCCTCATCCTGTTGCAGGTACAGCGCGACGATGTAGATACGCCGGGTTGCCTGAGCGATTTGTTCCAGCAGGCAACGCCGGAACTCGGCAGCGCCAGAGAGGATGGTGACGGCATCGGCGGTCAGCGGAAAACTGCGCAGTTTAGGCAGCAGAGAGCGTTTGAAAAGCGACGGCATAGGGCTCGCAAAAGGTCGAATCCGAAGAACCCGAGAGCTTACACCATGGATTGCCTTGGGTCTTGTTAGTGTCTGTAAAGCCCCCTTCGCGAGCAGGCTCGCTCCCACAGGGGAATGCATTTCAAATGTGGGAACGAGCCTGCTCGCGACGGCAACTTCACAGTCACCACAAATAATTTCTTGACCAAGAAGAACGATCATTCTACTGTTGGCCGCATGAACGAAATCACTAGCAACGACACACGCGACATCATTCTGGATGTCACCGAAAAGTTGATCTACAAAAGTGGCATCGCTGCCACCGGCATGGATCTTCTGGTGAAAACCGCCGGCGTCTCCAGAAAAAGTATTTACCGCTACTTCGCCAACAAGGAGGAGCTTGTCGTCGCGGCCCTGCAACGCCGTGATGTGCGCTGGATGCACTGGTATCGGAGCGAAGTCGGCAAGGCGCAAACCCCGGCCGAGCGGCTCCTCAACCTGTTTACCGTGCTCAAGGCCTGGTTCGCCTCAGAGGGCTTTCGTGGCTGCGCATTCATCAACACCAGCGGCGAAACCGGCGACCCGCAAGACCCGGTTCGCCTGGTCGCCAAAGACCACAAACAGAAGCTGCTCGACTACGTGCGCGAGCTCTGTACCGAACATGGCGCCACAGACCCGCAGACGCTGGCCAAGCAGCTGCTGATCCTGATCGACGGTGCCATTACCGTAGCGCTTGTGATGGGTGATCACAGTGCCGCCGATAATGCGCAATGCATGGCGCGAAAGTTATTGGACCTGTAACACTTCTGATAAGCCCGACAACGTGTTTGAACGTTAATTTGATAGGGAGACTTTATATGTCTACTGCCGAAGTTCGTCCGCCATTGCCGCCGTTTACCCGTGAATCCGCTATCGAGAAAGTTCGCCTGGCCGAAGACGGCTGGAACTCCCGCAACCCGGAACGGGTGTCCCTGGCCTACACCCTGGACACCCAGTGGCGTAACCGCGCCGAATTCGCCCACAACCGCGAAGAAGCCAAAGCTTTCCTGACCCGCAAATGGGCCAAGGAACTGGACTACCGGCTGATCAAGGAACTCTGGGCCCATGGCGACAACCGGATCGCCGTGCGTTATGCCTACGAATGGCACGACGACTCGGGCAACTGGTTCCGTTCCTACGGCAACGAGAACTGGGAGTTCGACGAGAACGGCTTGATGTACAACCGTTATGCCTGCATCAACGACATGCCGATCAAGGAAAGCGACCGCAAGTTCCACTGGCCGCTGGGTCGTCGGCCGGATGATCACCCGGGCTTGTCCGACCTGGGCCTGTAACCTCACCGAGATCCATGTGGGAGCGGGCTTGCCCGCGATGGCGATGTCACAGACGACTTATTTGTTGAATGTGAAACCGTCATCGCGGGCAAGCCCGGCTCCCACAGGTCTTATGGTGTTTAGGCGACCGCGGTCTGATGCTTGATAGCCACTTTGGCCTCCAGCTCTCGCACCAGTGGCAACACCCGCTTCCCGAAGTATTCCACCTCTTCCTGAAAGTGCAGAAACCCCGCCAGCACCAAATCCACGCCCACCGCTTTCAACGCGACGATCCGCTCGGCAATCTGTTGTGGTGTGCCGATCAGGTTGGTCTTGAAGCCATCGTTGTACTGCACCAGATCCTCAAAGGTCGATTTGGCCCAGTTGCCCTCGCCCTCGGGCGACGCCCTTCCCGCCTGCTTCGCCGCATCGCCAAAGGCATTCACCGCTTCCGGGTCGGCCTGGTCGATGATCTGCGCCAGCACCGCCCGTGCTTCTTCTTCGGTGTCGCGAGCGATGACGAAAGCATTCACCCCGACCTTCACCGCGTGATTATTCGCGGATGCTTTCGTGCGAATGTCGTCGACCTGGGCCTTGATGCCCTCGGGGGTGTTGCCGTTGGTGAAGTACCAGTCCGAAACCCGCGCCGCCATGTCCCGTGCCGCCCGGGAACTGCCGCCCTGAAAGACTTCCGGCTGGCCCAGCGGCTTGGGTTTGAGGCTGTAGTTGTCGAAGCGATAGAAGTCGCCGCGAAAGGTGAAATTGTCCTGGGTCCAGATACCCTTGAGCGCGCGAATAAATTCTTCGGAGCGGCGATAACGTTCGTCGTGCTCCAGCCAGTGTTCACCGATGGCTTGAAACTCGCCCTTGAACCAGCCGCTGACAATGTTCACCGCCACCCGGCCGTTGGTGAGTTGATCGATGGTCGCCAGTTGCTTGGCCGCCAGCGCCGGCTGCCATGGCCCCGGCAGGATCGCCGCGATGACTTTCAGTTTGTTGGTCGCGGCCAGTAGCGCATGGCTGAAGGCAACGGATTCGTGTTGAAACTCGGCGCCATAACCGGCAGTGAAACGAATCTGGGTCAGGGCATATTCGAACCCGGCCTCTTCGGCCAGTTGCGCCAGTTTGCGGTTGTAGTCGATGCCCCAGTGGGTGCGCTGCTCGATCTTGCTGACCACCAGCCCGCCGCTGACGTTCGGCACCCAGTAGGCAAATTTGACGGCTTGCTGACTCATTGACATGTCCTCGGGTTTTCAGGGAAGTCTTTAGCCAGAGCAGCAACCGTGCCAGCGCTGTGACACGACCGCCTTAAGCCAAGTGAAATGCGAGCCTGCTCGCGAAAGCGCTGTCTCAGCCAACATCCATGCTGAGTCTGATGGCCCCTTCGCGAGCAGGCTCGCTCCCACAGGAATTCGGTTGTAGCTGAAGCAATTTGCTGATGCACTGTTGGTACGGCAACAGTTGCAGTGGGGATAACCCACATACCAACCCGCAATGACAGGACTATGAATGTCGGCATGGACCGTGCAATCCCCTATGACACTCACTGCCGTTCCAAGGAGCTGTCCCATGACCGAACACCAAATAATCAACCCGCTGTCCATTGGCACTGACTACGAAGCGCTGGCCGCGCGATTCCGGCCGATCTTCCAGCACATTGCCGCCGGTGCCGTTGAGCGCGAACAGACCCGCAGCCTGCCTTATGAGCCGATTCAATGGCTCAAGGAAGCTGGCTTCGGCGCCGTGCGGGTGCCGATTGAGTACGGCGGTGGCGGCGCGTCCCTGCCGCAATTGTTCGAGCTGCTGATCGAACTGGCCGAAGCCGATTCCAACGTGCCCCAGGCCCTGCGCGGGCATTTCGCCTTTGTCGAGGACCGCTTGAACTCACCGCCGGGGCCGGGCCGGGATCTGTGGTTCAAACGCTTTGTCGACGGTGACATCGTCGGCAATGCCTGGACCGAGATCGGCACCGTGGCGATCGGCGATGTGATCACCAAAGTCTCGCCCCACGGCGATCAGTGGCGGCTCAACGGTGAAAAGTTCTACAGCACTGGCAGCCTTTTCTCCGACTGGATCGACGTCTATGCCCAGCGCAGCGATACCGGCGGCGATGTGATTGCCGCCGTCCGCACACGCCAGCCGGGGATTGTGCAGAGCGATGACTGGGACGGCTTCGGCCAACGCACCACTGGCAGCGGCACCTCGCGGTTTATCGAGGCCGAGGTGGACGCCGAGAACATCATCGACTTCGCCACCCGCTTCAAATACCAGACGGCGTTTTATCAATTGGTGCTGCTGGCGACCCTGGCCGGGATTGGCCGCGCCGCGTTACGTGATGTGGCTTATCAGGTGCGCGAGCGCAAGCGCATCTACAGCCATGGCAATGCACAGCGGGTCAGCGAGGATTCACAAGTGCAGCAGGTTGTCGGTGAAGTGGCGGCGTGGGTATATGCCGCCGAAGCCAGTGCCCTGAAAGCTGCGCAACCGGCGCAGCGGGCTTATCTGGCGCGGTTCTCGGGGGATGAAGCGCAGGAACGGGCGGCGAATGTGGCGGCGGAAATCGAATCGGCCAGGGCTCAGGTGGTGGTCGCGGAATTGATCCAGCGGGCGACCACGGCGCTGTTCAATGCACTCGGGGCTTCGGATGTGCGCGAAGGCAAATCGCTGGATCGGCATTGGCGCAATGCGCGAACCGTGTCGTCGCACAATCCGCTGATCTACAAGGCGCGGATTGTCGGGGACTGGGCGATTAACGGGACTGAACCGCCGTTTGTGTGGCAGATCGGTAATGGGCTCGACCGAAAGTGATGTAGCGCCTACCAGTAAGCCATCGCGAGCAGGCTCGCTCCCACATTGATCTGTGCTATGTAAGAGATCCCCTGTGGGAGCGAGCCTGCTCGCGATGATGGCAGACCGGTCGCCGCAGAAGTTGGATATGGGTAAGATACCGCCCCTTCCCCGCAGCCCTCTTCTGCGACCTGCCGAATAAGCCCATTCCATGCCCTTCGAACTCAGTGTTGACCTCACTACCCTGGCCGTTCTGGCTCTCGTCGCTTTCATTGCCGGTTTCATCGACGCCATCGCTGGCGGTGGCGGTCTGTTGACCACCCCGGCGCTGCTGACTGCCGGCCTGCCGCCGCACCTGGTGCTGGGCACCAACAAACTCAGTTCGACCTTTGGCTCGGCCACGGCCAGCTTCACCTTCTACCGGCGCAAACTGTTTCATCCACGGCAATGGATGCACGCCATCGTCGGCACGCTAATCGGTGCACTCACCGGTGCCATCGTCGCTCATTACTTGCCGGCGCAATGGCTGAACAAGATGCTGCCGGTGATCGTTTTCGCCTGCGGCCTGTACCTGCTGTTCGGTGGCACGCCGAAAGCGCCGCTGGACAGCGACGCACCCATCAAGAAAAAGTGGCAATCGAGCCAAGGCTTCAGCCTCGGCTTCTATGACGGCGTGGCCGGCCCGGGAACGGGGGCGTTCTGGACCGTCAGCAGCTTGTTGCTCTACCCCATCGACCTGGTCAAGGCCAGCGGCGTGGCGCGCAGCATGAACTTCGTCAGCAACATCGCGGCGCTGTCGGTGTTCATCTTGTCAGGCCAGGTGGACTGGATTATCGGCCTGAGCATGGGCCTGTCGGTGATGGTCGGCGCCTTCTTCGGCGCGCGCACCGCCATCAGCGGCGGTGCGAAATTCATTCGCCCGGTGTTCATCACCGTGGTGCTCGGCCTGACCGTGCGCTTAGCCTGGCAGCACTGGTTCAGCGTGACCTAAGCGCCGCGCCACGTAAACGTCGATCAGGTAACGGGCAATCGAGCGTGATGCCGGCAACGGCGGCAGTTCGCGTACGTTGAACCACTGGGCGTCTTCGATCTCGTCTTCCTGACAGACAATCTCGCCCCCGGCGTACTCGGCATGAAAACCGAGCATCATCGAATGCGGGAACGGCCAGCACTGACTGCCCATGTACTGGACGTTCTTGACCTCGATCTGCACCTCTTCGCGAACCTCGCGAATCAGGCAGTCTTCTGCCGACTCACCCGGCTCGGCAAACCCCGCCAACGTGCTGTAGACCCCGGTGACAAAGCGTGGCGAACGGGCCAGCAGAACCTCGTCGCCACGGGTCACCAGCACAATCATGCTCGGTGAAATCCGTGGATAGTGGCGTAAATCGCACGGCTCGCAGTACATCGCCCGTTCACGCGGCACCTGGATCATCGCAAGCCCGCAGTTGCCGCAAAAGCGATGCTCGCGGGCCCAGGTACCGATTTGCGCGGCATAGCCGAGCATCTTGTAGACGGTGTGATCGCCCTCGAGCATGAACGCCCGCAGGCCTTTCCAGTTGCAGCCCGGCACTTCGCTGTGACTGCGCAGCTCCAGCAGGTAGACCGGTTCACCATCGAGGTGCCCGATGCCGTGCTCGGCAAGAACCGACAAGTCCTGACGCTTGAGCCATTCCCGTGGAAACAGCGCGCCATTGTCATCGAACAAAAAACCTTCGGGGCTGCGCGCCACGGCCCAGCCGCCGGGTTGATCGGTGTCCAGTACTGCGGTGGTCCAGCGTAAAGTCATGGTTAATCAATCCAGAAATTCGGGTTTCCGTTTGCTCATATGGGCGGCCATGGCCACGCGCAGATCGGAGGATTGCAGCATGGCGGCGTTCCAGGTGGCGACATATTCAAGGCCGTCGTCGATGCGATGGTCGCGCATGTAGCTGATCATCTCTTTGGTGCCGGTGATGGCAATCGGCGACTTGCCGGCGATTTCACGGGCAATGCCCATCACGCCTTCAAGCAGGCTGGCGGTGTCGCTGTAGACGCGATTGACCAGACCGATGCTGCGCGCTTCATCGGCGCCAAAGGTGCGACCAGTGTAAGCCAGTTCACGCAGCATGCCGTCACCGATGATCCGCGGCAAGCGTTGCAAAGTGCCCACATCGGCCGCCATGCCGATATCGATTTCCTTGATGGAAAATTGTGCGTCCTGGGCCGCGTAACGCATGTCGCACGCCGAAATCAGGTCGATGGCGCCGCCCAGGCAATACCCCTGGATCGCCGCCAGCACCGGTTTGCGACAGTTGTCGACGGCATTGAAGGACGCTTGCAGCGCGAGGATCTTGCGACGCAGCAGGCGCGCGTTGCGGCCCACGTCCTTGCCCAGTTCGTTGGCCACACCGGCCAGCATCATCAGGTCGATGCCGGAAGAAAAATGCTTGCCGGCGCCACTGAGCACCACCACCCGGACTTCGTCGGTATCGTCGACCCACTGGAAAATCTCGATGATCTCGTTCCAGAACGCGGCGTTCATCGAATTGATTTTTTCCGGACGGTTGATCTGCACATGGGCGATGTTATCGGCCAGTTCGACGCTGAAGGCGGTGTATTGAGACATGGCAGTGATCCTTTACCCGGCAGAGAATGAGGCCCGAACTATAACAAGGCATCCGTGCAGGCAGTAAGGCAGCGGTTCGGCCAAATGCGGGACTGGTCTGAGTTCCATGGTGTCCGTGCCGGCCCTATCGCGAGCAGGCTCGCTCCCACATTGGATCTGCGGCGTTCACACATCCCCTGTGGGAGCGAGCCTGCTCGCGATTGGCCGCACCACCGAAATTATTGCGAAGCCGGCTTAGCGCATGAGCGAAATTGTCACTACGCTTGCGCCTGACTTTCCAAGGAGGAACCTACCCATGCCAATTTCTTCACGCGCGGCCTTGCTGGTCATCGACGTCCAGAACGACTTCATTCCCGGCGGTCAACTACCGGTGCCGGAAGGTGACCTGATTGTGCCCCTGATCAACCGTCTCGGCCGTCAATTCAAGCAGGTCATCATTGCCCAGGACTGGCACCCACCGGGCCATGCCTCGTTCGCGTCCAGCCATCCGGGGCGCAAGCCTTACGATGTGATTCAGTTGCCTTACGGCGAGCAGACACTCTGGCCTGAGCATTGCGTGCGAGCCACGCCCGGCGCCGAATTCCATGTGGAACTGGACCTGCCCCACGCCCAATTGATCATCCGCAAGGGTTGCAACCCGGACATCGACAGCTATTCGGCGTTTCTGGAGGCGGATCGAACCACGACCACCGGCCTGGCCGGGTATCTGAAAGAGCGCGGCATCGACACGGTTTACATGGTCGGGCTGGCACTGGATTTCTGCGTGATGTTCTCCGCGCTGGATGCGCGGGCGGCGGGGTTCAATGCGTTTGTGGTGCTGGATGCTTGTCGGGCGATTGATCTGGAAGGCTCGCTGGCGGCGGCGATTGAGCGGATGCAGGTGGCGGGGGTCGGGTTGATTGAGTCAGCCGAATTACTCGACTGAACACTCAAAAAACTGTGGCTGGTGATGCCTTGTGGCGAGGGGGCTTGCCCCCGTTGCCCCCCCCTGCATGGCGACTTACACCGCTCCTACATTTGGATCGAGTAAAACCCGCAAAGGAGTGACTCCAGGACAGGCGTTAAACCGATGTCGGCAACCAAAGTCGGAACCGCGCCCCACCCTGGGGCGACGCTTGCGCGGTGAGCGTTCCACCCTGCGCTTCCAGCGCCCGGCGGCTGATCGCCAAACCCAGCCCAAACCCGCCAGTGGCTCGATCCCGACTGCGATCCAGCCGATAGAACGGCTCGAAAATCCGCTCGCGCTCTTCTTCCGGAATGCCGATGCCGTCGTCGTCCACCCAGATCTCACACCCCTTGGGGCACACCTGCACACCGATCTGAATCCGTTTTTCGCAATAGCGCATGGCGTTGCGCAGCAGGTTCTGGATCGCCCGGGCGGTCAATCGCGGGTCCAGCGAGAAGCGTTCGAGCTGGCCATGAAGCAGCACATCGATGACGATTTGCGGTGAGTCGAGCTCTTCATCGACGCTGCCCAGAATGCTGTCGATGAATTCATCCAGCGACACCTCGACCTGCTCCGGCAAGCTCGCCGGGTTTTGCAATCGGCTGTAAGACAGCAGTTCCAGCACCAACTCATCCAGTTCGCGAATGTGTGCGACCAGACCTTGCAGACGTTCGCGGCTGGTGGCTGGCAAGTCGTCGGACAGCGCCAGGGCCAGGCCGAAATCCAGCCGCGTCAACGGCGTGCGCAGTTCGTGGGACACCGCATTGAGCAGATCGCGCTGCTGGTTGAGCAGGTTTTCGATATCGCCGGCCATGGTGTCGAAGACGTTGGCCAGGCTGCCGATGTTGGAACTCGGGGAAATCTGCGTGCGCTCACTCAAGTGGCCCTTGCCGAAGCGTTCGGCGGTGCCTTTGAGGCGCTCCAGGTCGCGCCAGTGCGGGCGCAGCCACAGCAACAGACAGGCCAGCATGGTCGCGCCGATCAGCACGTTGATGCTCCAGTACAACCAACTGACGTCCGTCGGGTCCGGCGGTACGACCATTTCCACCACCATCCGCTCGTTCAATGGCGCCACAGCCAGGGTGCGCCAGCCCCAGTCGCCGATGCGCACAATATTCTCACCGCGCTGCAAGCGTTCACGTTCGTCCGGAGTGAATTCGGCGTCGTCGTTGCGGGCCAGCACGATGTGCAGCGGCTGGAACTCCTTGTCCATCTCCGCCGTCAGCGCTGGCCACTGTTCGACAGGCACCGCGCGAAACTGCTTGACGATCAGCGTTTGCAAACCTCGGGAGTAATCGAGGTTGTAGGTGACAAAACGCTCATGGAAAACCTGGATCACCAGGTCCGGCACCAGGTAGATCGCCGCGCTGAACGAGACGATGGTCACCAGATAGAGACGAAACAGGATTCTGAACATGGCTTCAGCATTCCCACTCGGAGCGGCTGAACAGATAGCCCTTGCCCCACACGGTCTTGATCTTGCGCGCCTCGCCGGCGTGGTCGTCGAACTTGCGTCGCAGCTTGGAGATGGCTACGTCCACCGAGCGGTCGGTGCCGTTGAATTCAATACCGCGCAGGCGTTGCAGAATCTGGTCGCGGCTCAGCACTTCGCCGGCATGCCGGGCCAGCACCACCAGCAGGTTGTATTCACCGCTGGACAGTTCCACCGGCTGTTCGCGCCAGGTCACGGTGCGCTCGGACAAGTCGATGCACAGGTTGCCCATAAGGATGCGGTCGTTGGCGGTCAGCGGTTCACTGAGGCTGCTGCGGCGCAGCAAGGTCCGCACCCGGGCCAGCAACACCCGTGGTTCGCAGGGTTTGGTGACATAGTCGTCAGCGCCCATTTCCAGGCCTAGCACCTGATCGTGGCTATCGTCGCGGGCGGTGAGCATCAGGATCGGCAAGGTCGCCGAATCGGCCCGCAACAAGCGGCAGACTTGCAAGCCGTCGAGCCCCGGCAGCATCAGATCGAGGATCACCAGGTCCGGCGGATTGATCCGCGCCCGTTCGCGCACGTGATCGCCACGGCTGATCACGTTGACCGAATAGCCATTGCGTTCCAGGTAGCTGGAAATCAGTTCGGAAAGCGCGGTGTCGTCTTCGACCAGGAGAATGTTGGGCATGGGTGTTTCCAGACGGTGGCGCCGGATAGATCGTCATCGCGAGCAGGCTCGCTCCCACAAGGGATTTCATGTGGACACAAATTCTGTGAACACTACCAGACCACTGTGGGAGCGAGCCTGCTCGCGATAGCGATTTACCAGGCGCAAAGGAATCAAGCCGCCAAGGATATACGCCCTCACACGCCCATGAGCAAAACCCTTACACAATTTCACACAGCGCCTACAAAGCTTCACCGCTACCCTCGCCGGCCCCCCGTAGGATAAGAGCGGTCATTATTGGGGTATTTCCATGTCAAAGAATCTGCTTGCCCGGCTCAGCCTGATTGCACTGGCGCTGACGCTGAGCGCTTGTGACCAGCCCTCGATCGCCGAAGAACAGGCCCCGCTTGCCACAGTGCGCATCGAAACCATCGAAGCCAGCCCCTTGTCGATCAGCAGCGAATTGAGCGGTCGAATTGCCGCCCCGCGCATCGCCGAAATCCGCGCCCGTGTCGCCGGCGTGGTGTTGCAACGTTCCTTTCGCGAAGGCAGCGACGTAAAAAAAGGCGACGTTCTATTCCGTATCGACCCGGCACCGTTCAAGGCCGACCTGGACAGCGCCGAAGCCGCGCTGCGCAAGGCCGAGGCCAATGCGTTCCAGGCCAGATTGCAAGAGCAGCGCTACGCCCAGTTGATCGAAGGCAACGCCATCAGCGCTCAGGACTACGACAACGCCCGAGCCAATGCCCGCCAGACCTCCGCCGATGTCGCCGCCAACAAAGCCGCCGTGGAACGGGCGAAGCTGAACCTGGGTTACGCCACCGTCACGGCGCCGATTTCCGGGCGCATCGGCCGAGCGCTGGTGACCGAAGGCGCGCTGGTCGGGCAGAACGAAACCACACCACTGGCACTGATTCAACAATTGAACCCGATCCACGCCGACCTCACGCAATCGACCCGTGAACTCAACGACCTGCGCCGCGCGTTCCGCTCCGGCCAGTTAAAGGAAGTGGGCCAAGGTCAGGCCAAAGCCACGCTGATCCAGGACGACGGCAGCCTCTATCCATTGCCGGGCAAGTTGTTGTTCACCGACATCACTGTCGACCCGGGCACCGGTCAGATCATTCTGCGCAGCGAATTCCCCAACCCCGACCTCGACCTGCTGCCAGGCAGCTTCGTTCGCGTGCGTCTGGAGCAAGCATTCAATCAGCAAGGCATCAGCGTGCCGCAACGGGCCATCCAGCGTGACAGCGCCGGCGTTGCCCAAGTGCTGTTGCTCGACGCCGAACAGCGGATCGCCCAGCAACCGGTAGAACTGGGCGCGGTGCAGAACGATCGCTGGATCGTCACCGGCGGTCTCAAACCCGGCGACCGCATCGTCACTGAAGGCCTGCAACATGCGCGCCCCGGTGAAAAAGTCCAGATCGACGACACCCCTCTTCCACTTGCCCAGGTTTCTGGTCAGTAAGCAGGACGCTTTTTATGCCGCAGTTCTTTATCGACCGCCCGGTATTCGCCTGGGTGGTCGCCCTGTTCATCCTGCTGGCGGGTGCGTTGTCCATTACGCAGTTGCCGGTGGCGCAGTACCCCGATGTGGCACCGCCGAAAGTCGAAATTTCCGCCACGTACCCGGGCGCTTCGGCGCAGACCGTGGACGAAAGCGTGGTCAGCCTGATCGAGGAAGAACTCAACGGCGCCGACCACCTGCTGTATTTCGAATCCCAGAGCAGCCTCGGCAGCGCCACCATCACCGCGACGTTCCAGCCGGGAACCAATCCGGAGATGGCGCAGGTCGATGTGCAAAACCGCCTCAAAGCGGTCGAGTCACGTTTGCCGCAAGCCGTCACCCAGCAGGGCTTGCAGGTGGAGAAAGTCTCCGCCGGTTTCCTGTTGCTGATCACCCTCACTTCCAGCGACGGCAAGCTCGACGATGTAGCGCTCAGCGATTATCTGGCGCGCAACGTGATGAACGAGATCAAGCGTCTGGACGGCGTTGGCAAGGCCCAGTTGTACGGTGCCGAACGGGCGATGCGGATCTGGATCGACCCGCAGAAGCTGATCGGCTTCAACCTGACCCCGGCTGACGTCAACGCCGCCATCGTTGCGCAAAATGCTCAGGTTTCCGCCGGCAGCATCGGCGACTTGCCGACCCGCACCACGCAGGAAATCACCGCGACCATTCTGGTCAAAGGCCAGTTGTCGACACCTGAAGAGTTCGCCGACATCGTGCTCAAGGCCAATCCTGACGGCTCCACCGTGCGCATCGGCGATGTGGCGCGGGTCGAGATCGGCAGTCAGGAATACCAGTTCTCCACGCGGCTGAACGGCAAACCGTCCACCGCCGTCAGCGTGCAACTGTCGCCGGGCGCCAATGCCCTGAGCACCGCGACGCTGGTGCGGGCGAAGATGGATGAGCTGGCGCACTACTTCCCGGCCGGCGTCGAATACAAGATCCCGTATGACACCTCGCCCTTCGTCAAAGTCTCGATCACCAAAGTGGTCTATACCCTCGGCGAGGCAATGGTGCTGGTGTTTGCGGTGATGTTCCTGTTCCTGCAAAACATCCGCTACACGCTGATTCCGACGCTGGTGGTGCCGGTGGCGCTCATGGGGACTTTCGCGACCATGCTCGCGCTGGGCTTCTCGATCAACGTGCTGACCATGTTCGGCATGGTGCTGGCCATCGGCATTCTGGTGGATGACGCGATTGTGGTGGTGGAGAACGTCGAACGGATCATGGCCACCGAAGGCCTGTCGCCCAAGGACGCGACGCGCAAGGCGATGAAGCAGATCACCGGCGCGATCATCGGCATCACCCTGGTGCTGGTGGCGGTGTTCATTCCGATGGCGTTCATGCAGGGCTCGGTCGGGGTGATTTACCAACAGTTCTCGCTGTCGATGGCCACGTCGATCCTGTTCTCGGCGTTCCTCGCCCTGACCTTGACCCCGGCACTGTGCGCAACGCTGCTCAAACCGATTGCCAAGGGCGAGCATCACGCCAAGGGCGGCTTCTTCGGCTGGTTCAACCGGCGTTTTGAACAACTGACCGAGCGTTATCAGGGCTGGGTCGCCTATGCGTTGAAGCGTACCGGTCGTTACCTGTTGATCTACGGCGTGCTGCTGGTCGGTCTGGGCTTGTGTTTCAGTCGCCTGCCCTCTTCGTTCCTGCCGGTGGAAGACCAGGGTTACACCATCACCGACATTCAACTGCCACCGGGCGCGAGCAAGAACCGCACAATTAATGTGGTGGAGCAGATCGAAGCCCACAACGCCACCGAGCCGGGCGTCGGCGACAGCACGGTGATTCTCGGTTTCAGCTTCTCCGGCAGCGGGCAGAACGCCGCGTTGGCGTTCACCACGCTCAAGGATTGGTCGGATCGGGGCAGCGACGACTCGGCGAGTTCGATTGCCGACCGGGCCAACATGGCTCTAAGCCAGATCAAGGACGCCGTGGCCTTTGCAGTGTTGCCGCCGCCGGTCGATGGCCTCGGCACGTCCAGCGGTTTCGAGTTCCGCTTGCAAGACCGTGGTGGCCTCGGCCATGCCACGCTGATGCAGGCGCGCAGCCAGTTGTTGGCCGCCGCCGAGAAGAGCCCGATCTTGATGAACGTGCGCGAAAGCGCCCTGGCCGAAGCGCCACAGGTGCAACTGGAAGTCGACCGCAAGCAAGCCAACGCGTTGGGCATTTCCTTTGCCGACATCGGCAACGTGCTGTCCACCGCCGTGGGTTCGGCCTACATCAACGACTTCCCCAACCAGGGGCGGATGCAACGGGTGGTGGTCCAGGCCGAAGGCGATCAACGCAGTCAGGTGACCGATCTACTGAAGATTCATGTGCGCAATAACGCTGAGAAAATGGTGCCGTTGTCGGCCTTCGTCCGGCCCAACTGGACCCAGGGCCCGGCGCAGTTGACCCGTTACAACGGCTACCCGGCCATCAGCATTTCCGGTGAACCGGCACCCGGTTACAGCACCGGCGAAGCCATGGCGGAAATCGAACGGCTGGTGGCGCAAGGCCCGGCGGGGTTGGGTCAGGAATGGACCGGGTTGTCGTTGCAGGAGCGCTTGTCCGGCAGCCAGGCACCGGTTCTGCTCGGGCTGTCGCTGCTGATCGTGTTCCTGTGCCTGGCGGCGCTGTACGAGAGTTGGTCGATTCCGACGTCGGTGCTGCTGGTGGTGCCGCTGGGGGTACTCGGTGCCGTGTTGGCCGTGACCCTGCGCGGGATGCCCAACGATGTGTTCTTCAAGGTCGGGCTGATCACCATCATCGGCCTGTCGGCGAAGAACGCGATCCTGATCATCGAGTTCGCCAAAAGCCTGTACGACGAAGGCCACGACCTGATCGACGCCACCCTGCAAGCTGCGCGCCTGCGGTTGCGGCCGATTGTCATGACGTCGCTGGCGTTCATCCTTGGCGTGGTGCCGCTGGCCATTGCCACCGGGGCCAGTTCGGCGAGCCAGCAAGCCATCGGCACCGGGGTGATCGGCGGGATGATCACCGCAACCCTGGCGGTGGTGTTTGTGCCGGTGTTTTTTGTGGTGGTAATGAAGCTGGTGCGCAAACGCCATAAAAACACCTGACCAAACACTCATCAACTGTGGGAACGGTCTTGCTCGCGAGGGCGGCGTGTCAGTCAATGTCAATGTTGAATGTGACGGCCCTTTCGCGAGCAAGCCCACTCCCACATTCGATCTCATTGGATTCAGCTTTGTGGTCACAACAGACTGCGCTGGGCTATGGTGTTTGCAAAGCCCAGACGCATCGAGCCTCCATGCCCCTACTCGCCCGCACCCACCCTCGCCTGTCCGCCGCTGCCACGTTCGGTATCGCGGTGGGCATTCTGGCGCCAGCCAATTCGATCCTCGGCAAAATCCTCATCGGCTGGAACGCCGGGGTCTGGACGTATCTGGTGCTGATCGTCTGGCTGACGATGCGCTCCAAAGCCGATGACGTGAAACGCATTGCCGAAGTCGAGGACGAGAACGCCGGGCTGGTGCTGTTCACCGTGAGCATGGCTGCACTGGCCAGCCTCGCCGCCATCACCCTCCAACTGGCGGACAGCAAGGATCTGGACACTTATCACCGGCTGTTGCACTACGGCTTCACCGGGTTGACGGTGATCGGCTCATGGTTGCTGATCGGGGTGATTTTCAGCCTGCATTACGCGCGGCTGTTCTACACCTGGGAAGGCAAGGAGCCTGCACTGCGGTTTGCCGAGGGGCAGTTGAAGCCCGATTATTGGGATTTTTTGTACTTCTCGTTCACCATCGGCGTGGCCGTGCAAACGGCGGACGTAGGTGTGGCCACCCGCGACTTGCGCAAAATCGTGCTGGCGCAGTCGTTGATCGGTTTCCTGTTCAACACGGCGATTCTCGGGTTTTCGATCAATATCGCGGCGGGCCTGTTTGGCTGATGGCTGCCACTGGCGTGATCTCGACTCAATCAGAAAGCAAAAAAAATGCCCCACTATTGTCGGGGGCATTTTTTTAGGTCATTTCATAGAAACAACGTTCATCAGAAGAAATAGCTCACTCTCAAACTACCGCTCCACTCCTGGCTGACAGTGGTGCCTTTACTGCCACCGACCTGGCCGGATACTTGCCAGTTGCGTTGAGCCGGTGTCCATTTCAAACCCGCTCCATACTCGATCGAACTACTGGCGCGGTGATCATCAAAGCGGTCGTCATTGATTTTCACCTCATTGGTGTTCACAAACTCATGATTAACCGCCGACGACAGACTGGGTTCCAGCAGGCTGCCATTGTCGAGGGTTATGACACGCCCGCCTCTGACACCCACCTTGCCCTGCAATGAACGCATGGTATCGGCTTTGACTTGCAGGCCATTGTCGAGTCGGTAGCTGTCGCTTTGAGTGGCACCGGCAGCAACCTGGACTTGCGGCTCGACAAAGTAGTTGTCCTCCAGGCGAATATGCTTGCCCACGGCCACCGAACCGCTGGCGCCCAAAGCCTTGTAGTCGCCCTTGGCCCGCGTGCCGTCACTCATGGTGACTTTTGCCTTGTTGTCGAACTGGTTGATCTTGGCCATGACGTTGACGAACACACCACTTTCAACATCGAAGGTACTGCCGTAAACACCGGCATTCAGGCTGTCGACGGTGGCGCTGGATCCGTATTTGAGATCCATGTAGGTACGACTGCTCCCGACAAACCCGCCCAACACCCACGAGCGACCGCCAAGCTCGACCAATGTATCGGCACCGCCGGTAATACCGGTCTGGTTTTGGGTATAGCCATCGCCATAGGCGTTATCGACATTGGTTTGATTGCCGTAAGTACGAACCCAGACACTGTTGCTCAGCGCAGTGGTGTTGCTGTCGCTGGCCGCGCGAAGCGATGCATCAGGCCGGGCGCTGAGCCCTCGATCACTGATCTGATCATTGAGCATGGCCATTTCGGCATTCGACACACTGCGCGCACTGCCCGCCAGAGCCAGTGCCGTATTACTTGAAGTGCTCACCGTTTCCTTGTCCGGACTCAGGTACAGCCCCTGACCGTCCTTTGCCAGCCGGTATACAAATGTACCCGCGTCCACGGTTTCACGCGTGCCCAGCGAAAAACTCGCATCGCCGGCGGCGATATTGCCGATTCTCACTGGTTCGGCAGTGGCCGGGGTGGTGCCAGTCGCAGAAATCTGCAATCGATGTTGCCCGCTCGCGTTGCCCGTCACGTTCAGGAAGTCGGTGTTGCCGTTGCCCAAATCGGTGCCCATCACAAAGGTGCCGCTGCCGGAAAGGTCGCCTACGTTCAGTTGCTGGAACTGCTCGTTCGTGCCCATGCGCACCACGCCGTTATTCAGCGCCAGACGTTGCACAGTGCTCTCGCCGGTCAACACCCATTGTGCGGCGTTGTTGATATTCAAGTGGGTGGAGTTGTTGATTTGCCCCGTCAGCACCGAGGCATTGTCCAGCACTACGCTGCCATTGGCGTCTGTGAGTACGTCGCCGGTCAAGGTGCTACCGTTGTTCAACGACAAGCTGAAGACGTTGTCGAGGTTGCCGTGGATCACCGATCCATTGTCGAGGCTGACCGTGGCTCCAGTGCCAGCTACCGCTTGCACGTTGCCGTTCAAGGTGCTGCGTGTATCGAGCCTGGTCTGAGTGACGTTCTGCAAATTACCGTCAAGGGAAGCCCCATTTTGCATCAGCAGCGCAACCGTGCTGCCGGTATCGGCAACGACGTTGCCGCTCAACGCACTGGCATCTACTTTAAGGTTGGCCGTGGAGCGGTTGCTCGCCTGTAACAACGTACCGTTGCCGGCAATCAACTCGCTACCGCCGAGCACTTCGATATTCGCGACGGTTCCGGCACTGCCGGATGAACCCAATACGATCGCCGAGCCAGTCTCCCCCGTCACGCGGGTACTGTTCAGCGTGACGGTGCTGGCGTTGACACCGGTATTGTCAGTGATGATTTGCAGGCCATCCAGCCCGCCAGAAATGGTGCTGCCCGTCGCAGAGAGTGTTGCGCCGCCCAGTTGGACGCCGTAGCTGGTTGCACGGGTGCCACGAACAGTTGAGTTTTCGAGGTTCAACACCGCAAAACCCACGGCATTCGCGCCCCCAGCAGCGCCGGTGATTACACTATTGCCCGTAACCGTCGCGCTGGACGATGTCGGAGTATTGATGTTACGTCCCAGAAGAAGTCCAAAACTGTTGGTACTGGTGATGGTGCTGTTATCGATAGTGGCAGAGCTGTCACTAAGCGCAATGGCTCCTCTGCCCGATGCGCTGTTCACTGTCGCACCTGTCAGTGCGAGCCTGGAACCCTCACGGCCCTCGATCCGCGCACTTTGACCACCGTCGAAAATGACAGTGGCATTTTGCGAACTGATCGACAGAGCGCTGGCACCGTTGATCGTTAGTGTCCCACCTTGGGATACCACCCATGCCTCTGGCGCAGGTGGATTGGTAATAGTCGCGCTTTCACCAGGAAGAAGTGTTCTGGCGTGAGCCGCGGGTGTGCCGAGGACAATTGCGGTAAACAAGCATCCTGTAGTTTTGCAATGTTTGAAACTTGATGGTAGGGGCATGAGAACTCCGCACTGCAAACAAATCCGAAAGCGATTTTTCTGACGTAACGAAAAATCGCCCCAAAAAACGTCTGACAGACTAATCAGCAATCTGAAAGTTAGATGTAGGAATATTCCTCGGCCCAGTAGGAATTATCTGCAAATCGATGGGATTTATGGCTTGCTACTTCACAGAAAAATATCGATATCGCGAGAGAGATTAATCTCCCTCGCGATAGACC
This sequence comes from Pseudomonas sp. EL_65y_Pfl2_R96, assembly GCF_963970905.1. Classification (NCBI taxonomy): domain Bacteria; kingdom Pseudomonadati; phylum Pseudomonadota; class Gammaproteobacteria; order Pseudomonadales; family Pseudomonadaceae; genus Pseudomonas; species Pseudomonas sp. EL_65y_Pfl2_R96. The sequence goes on from NZ_CAXAQH010000018.1 coordinate 80,237, forward strand.
TCTTTCAATATCTAATTATCAAGGCGTGGCTGGAGGAGCAGCCAACCGGTCACAGTACTCACCACTGGAAGTAATCGTGTCCAGCGGCTTGATGATCGGCACCGAAGTTTGCAAACCGCCGATATCGGCCGTGTACCAATACTTGCCAAATGCCCTTGTTCCCAGACGCGGCTGAGCTGCCTTGAATACGGCTGCACTGGCAACACTTGCAACGTCAACAGTCCCGGCGGCCTGGATGGTATAAGGTTGGGAATCCTCTGTGCCGGAAATCAAATTATTACCAGCAGCATCACTGTAGGCTGCAAAATGCACCATAATGATTTTCCCTTGCGGCAGATTGACCGGATCCTTGGGGATGGTCACCGCAAGTCGCCAGTTGGTAGTGGCATTGTTCATTGCATAACAATCGATTTGATTCTTGACCGCAGGGTTGCGGATCCTGATGGTCGGCGGCAACAAATCAATTTTCTTGCCATTGACCTTCACGGTCTCGGGCAAGGACTTGATTACGTTCTTGTCAACGCCCGTTTTCTGAATCGTCCAGTAGGCTGGAACCATGGGAGTGGGCAGTTTGGATATAATGTCAGCGCTGATGGGAACACTGAACTCTACCGCGTCAACAAAAGGTGAAAATTCACCCACAAATTGATTATTCAAATAGCACTTGGCTGTTTCCGCTGACGTAATAGCTGGATCCGTAAGTTTTAGAGTTACTTTGAATTCGCCCGATTGGTCACGATCGCCGGGGAGTAGTTCGTTTGGCGTTTTGGAAGCTCCGGTGACGACGGGCAACACGGCGTCGGGGTTCGTCAAGTCAGGTAAAGCCGGATTGACTCCCCCTGCGTGATCAAATGCCAGCCAGATGTAGGTATCTGGCGAAGAAAACATTTCCTCTCCCCGGGTGAGTTCGAACCAGAGTTTGATTTCTTTGGTCTCGGTCGACGAATCAAAGATTTTTTCAAGTTTATCTTTGTAAGTGAGCTGAAAACTCAAATCCACACTTGCAAGTGGTTGAGTACCAAAGTCCACGAAATTCGTCACATCATTCGGATCCTCGGCATAGACAGTAATCTGATCGCCCGGCTCCGCATTATCGATGGACGCGCGCTCGACAATCGCAAACACATCGTTGGCCACCATGTCGTCCAGATAGATCGGCGTGGTTCGATTCGGATCGGTTTTCGGAACCAAAGGTCCTTTGTTCAGTTTAGGATCCAACGCCAGCCCGAGAGTTAATACGGCAGCTGGAACGGAATTTTCACTAAAGTTCCCAGGCAGGTCTGTCCAATTATAAGAGATCGTGACCCGCCCATTCGGGAGATCGCGCAATACAGTGTTGGGTACCGTGAATTCGCCAGCAGCGTTAACGGTACCGTTGAACACCTCTAGCTTCACACTGCCCGACGTCAGAAAAACACGAAGTTCATCATCAAGACGACGCAATGGATAACCGACAAACACAGTGAATTTTAAATCCGCGTTCGCAGGATCTTTTATCCAGTTTTCGTTGACAAGCCTTTGAGCATCCACCGGGGCATTGACAAAGGTGGGAGCAGGCGTCGGTGGATTCTTTTTGCGTGTCGGATACTTGACCTCAAACGGCGCAGTACGGTCGATGTTGAACGTTACAATGTTCGAAGGGTCGTCGTTACCGGCACTACCTTTGTAAACGACCAACTGCACCTGATAGCCCGTGGGGGTAGCCGGCTGGGATAGCTCTTTGAATTCATCTGTCGGAACCTTAATCTCCATCGCAACCGGATCACGGCCAGCGATCGGCCCAAGCGGAATGAAACCTTTCAGCAGCGCCATGGCGTCGCCTGTTTTTGCAAAGTAAACATCCACTTCATCGAGATCATCCTCCTCGGTGAAACGAGCCAACTTGAAAGTCATCTCTCCCGAATCCAGAACACTGATCGCTATAGACTCATCAGCCAGCTTGTCGACGCTAACGGATGTCGCCTGTATACCAATCCATTCCTCACCGATCCTCGGAGGGTTGGCCCTTACTTTCCGTGGTAACTTCTCTTGTGCTGTCATTTCCCTATCTCCTTCATTAAGCCCGGACGGGCCACTTTCACCAGGTATTACCCTGTCAACTTTCACCAAGCCTTTTTTTGACTCTGCAATAAGTCGTTTCGCCCTGAACAACTGACATGTAACAACTGCCGAGTCATTATCAAATAGCGTTCTTATGTGCGGCTCAAACGGTACAACTAACGCATATCCGTTTTTTATATCCTGCTCGGACAACAGCCGATCCCACACGCCATAAGTTTCCGGCACCGGTACACCACTGCCATTCAGACTCGGATACCCCTGCCAATAAACCTTAGCCAAATCCCCGGGCAAGGCGACATTAGTAGAAGCGGGCATTGCAACTGTGGCGCCACTTGTCAATGGCGGCTTCGTGTTGTTATTCAGATACCCCCAAGGTGTGGCGTGAGGGAACATCGGCTCTTCCAAAGTTAAAAGCGGTGTGTGATCTATAGTGAGTTGTCTTTCGGGCGAGGGGTCATCATTACCACCCGAACCTTTCCAGACTTTGTAATACACCCACGCAATGCCATCGGTTGCCAAGTGTTGTGACGTCAAATCGAAATATAAAAAAGAAGCGCTCAGTGGTTTTGGATAAAAGACTGTGTAGAGCCTGTTTACCACACCGTTCTGACGCAACATCACCCAGAGTTCATCGTCGTCTTCTGGCTCGCTCCAGTAAGGAATGACGATACGAGTACCGTTACGCAGAATCTCGCGAGAGATATGTCCTTCCTGGTCGGTATCGTCAACGCCCTCCACGGAAAGCGGCTTCGCCAGTGGACCGTTGGCAATGTCGCGGTATTGTTTCAACGGCATCGGGGTCATAGTTTTCTCACCGATTGATGTGGATTGCTCGGGTATTGGCTTCGTTGTTTTTTGTTGCTTGGCGGGGAAATTAGACGCTTGTTAGTTAATGTTTCCAACTGTCAGTTCTGACAGGTAGAACTACCGTTTGTCTGTTTTACCCGGTTCCAATCATTGTGTCGGGTTCCATGTCTTGACGATTCGCAGTCATCTGTTGTTATCTGAAACCGGTTTCAGAACCAGACAAACTCAGTTCCAATAACAAGGTCGACACCCACCGTGAACGATTTCTCCGCCGCCCAACGCAGCCGCGTGACCATGCTCGACGTCGCCGAACACGCCGGGGTCTCCAAGGCCAGCGTCTCGCGCTTCATCGGCGATGACCGCGCCCTGCTCTCCGATGCCATTGCCTTGCGCATCGAACAGGCGATTGCCGAACTGGGCTACCGCCCGAACCAGATGGCCCGCGGCCTGAAACGCGGGCGTACCCGCCTGATCGGCATGCTGGTGGCCGATATCCGTAACCCTTATTCGATTGCCGTGATGCACGGGGTGGAAACCGCCTGCCGTCAGCACGGCTACAGCCTGGTGGTGTGCAACACCGATCGCGATGACGAGCAGGAGCGCCAACACCTGGCGTTGCTGCGCTCGTACAACATCGAAGGCTTGATCGTGAACACCCTCGGCCACCATCGGGATGAGCTGCGCGAACTGCATCGCGAAATGCCCATGGTGCTGGTGGATCGCAAGGTCGAGCAGCTCGATAGCGACCTGGTGGGGCTGGATAATCCGGCTGCCGTCGAGATCGCCATTGCCCACCTTGAGGAACGCGGTTATCGCGATGTGCTGTTGGTGACCGAGCCTTATGACGGCACCAGTTCGCGGATCGAGCGGGTCAGCAGTTTCAAGGCTCAGATTGCGCAGCGCCCGGCGCTCTCAGGCGCGGTGGTCGAAACGGGCAGCGACCTGACCGGCTACTTGAAAACTTTTCTGCAAACCTCTGGCCCTGGCCCGAAAGCGCTGTTCTGCGCCAACGGTATCGCTGCGCTGGCCAGCACCCATTCGTTGCGTGAGTTGAAGTGCAATCTGTTCAAGGATGTCGGGCTGATTGCCCTGGATAATCTGGATTGGTACCCGCTGGTGGGCAGCGGGATTACCGCCCTCGCCCAGCCGACGGCGGAGATTGGCGCGAGTGCGTTTGAGTGTTTGCTCAGGCGCTTGCGAGGTGATGACGGGCCGGCGCGGACTTTGGATTTTCCGGCGCGGTTGATTGTTCGGGGGTCGACCCTGGGGAATCTTCGGTGAATGTTCGGGCCTCTTCGCGGGCAAGCCCGCTCCCACAGAGGATCTGTGGCGTTCACATAACCTGTGGGAGCGGGCTTGCCCGCGATGGGGCCCTGAAAATCACCACATAACGCAAACCAAATTTTTTTGACTAAAAATGAAACCGGTTTCAGAGGTGCATAACGATGAACAAACCACCCGTTTCCATCAGCCTGTCCAGCTACGGCGCAGACCTTGTTCGCCAACGCGGCCAAGGCAGTTTCGTCCAGATGCTGGCCACTGCCGGCGCCACACACATTGAATGGCGCGAAGAGCTGCTGACCCTCGAAGACCCTGCACAATTGGCAAATGCCAGCCAATCCAAGGGCCTCGAAAGCGTGTATTCCTCACCATTGGAGTTGTGGCTGGCCGGGCACTCGACACCCAACACTGAACTGCTCTGGACCCTGAAGCGCGCCGAGTCATTCGGCGCCCGATGGCTGAAAGTCTCCCTGGGTTATTTCACCGACAACAACGATCTACAGACGCTGGCCCTTCAGCTGAAACAGAGCCCGGTACAGTTGCTGGTGGAAAACGACCAGACCTTGCACGGTGGCCGAATCGAACCCTTCCAGCGCTTCTTCGCCGACGTCGAGCAACACAACCTGCCGATCAAAATGACCTTCGATATCGGCAATTGGCAATGGCAGGACCAGTCGGCCGCCAGCGCCGCGCGGTTGCTCGGTCGGCACGTCGGTTATGTGCACTGCAAAGCGGTGGCGCGCCGGGCCGACGGCAAACGGGTGGCGGTGCCACCGGCCGCCAGCGACCTGCATCTGTGGGGACAACTGTTGCAACACATGCCCCAGGGCGTGATGCGTGCGGCGGAATATCCACTGCAAGGTGACGACCTGGTGCAACTGACCACCGAGCATGTCGCCACCCTCGCCCGCCTCGGTCAATCCTGCCTGGAGCCTGCGCATGTCTGAGATCGATATCCTGTCGTTCGGCGAAACCATGGCGATGTTCGTCGCCGAGCAGCACGGTGAACTGGCCGACGTCGGCCAGTTCCAAAAACGCATTGCCGGGGCCGACAGCAACGTCGCCATTGGCTTGTCGCGGTTGGGGTTTAACGTCGCCTGGCTGAGCCGGGTTGGCGCGGACTCTCTCGGCAAGTTCGTCGTCGATACGCTGAAAAAAGAAGGCCTTGATTGCAGCCATGTCGACATCGACCCGGCACACCCTACCGGGTTCCAGCTCAAATCCCGCGCCGATGATGGCAGCGATCCGGTTGTCGAATACTTCCGGCGCGGCTCGGCGGCCAGTCATTTGTCGGTGCGGTCGATTGCACCGGAGCTGCTCAAGGCCCGGCACTTGCACGCCACGGGCATTCCCCCGGCGCTGTCTGCATCGGCCCGGGACATGGCCTTCGAACTGATGACCCGCCTGCGCGATGCCGGGCGCAGCGTGTCGTTCGACCCCAACCTGCGTCCGAGTCTGTGGGCCAGCGAGCAACAGATGATCACCGAGGTCAACCGCCTCGCCGCCCTCGCCCATTGGGTGCTGCCGGGTTTGAGTGAAGGGCGTTTGCTCACCGGTTTCGAAGACCCCGCCGACATCGCGGCGTTTTACCTCGACCAGGGCGTTGAAGCCGTAGCGATCAAGCTTGGCCCGCACGGCGCGTATTACCGCACGCATCACGATGAAGGTTTCGTTGCAGGCGTACCCGTGAAAACAGTGGTCGATACGGTCGGTGCCGGTGACGGATTTGCCGTCGGCCTGATCAGTGCCCTGCTGGAAAACTACAGCGTTGCCCACGCCGTGCAGCGTGCCAACTGGATCGGCAGCCGCGCGGTGCAGAGCCGTGGGGATATGGAGGGGTTGCCCGATCGAAGGGAGTTATCCGTTGAATTCGAGGCCGCCATCGCGGGCAAGCCCGCTCCCACAGGGATGCGCGCAAGTCCTGTGGGAGCGGGCTTGCCCGCGATGAGGCCCGCATAGTCACTGAAGATTTAAAACCGTTACCTGCTGCGACAAAAACAACAAGCTCAGGAGCACCACTATGAAAACCGCAACACTGGCCACCCGCCGCTGGTGGTACATCATGCCCATCGTGTTCATCACCTACAGCCTGGCGTATCTGGACCGCGCCAACTACGGGTTCGCCGCCGCCTCCGGCATGGCCAAGGACCTGATGATCACCCCAGGCCTGTCCTCCCTGCTCGGCGCGCTGTTCTTCCTTGGCTATTTGTTCTTCCAGATCCCGGGCGCGATCTACGCCCAGAAACACAGCGTGAAGAAGCTGATTTTCGTCAGCCTGATCCTCTGGGGTGGCCTGGCGACCTTGACCGGGATCGTCTCCAACGCCTACTGGCTGATCGTGATTCGCTTCATGCTCGGGGTGGTCGAAGCCGCGGTGATGCCGGCGATGCTGGTGTACCTGTGCCACTGGTTCACCCGTGCCGAACGCTCGCGCGCCAACACCTTCCTGATCCTCGGCAACCCGGTGACCATGCTCTGGATGTCGGTGGTGTCGGGATACCTGATCCAGCATTTCAACTGGCGCTGGATGTTCATCATCGAAGGCTTGCCGGCAGTGTTGTGGGCGTTTATCTGGTGGCGTCTGGCCGATGACCGTCCGGCTCAGGCCAAGTGGCTCGACGACCAGGAGAAGCAGGACCTGGAAAGCGCCCTGGCCGCCGAGCAAGTCGGCATCAAAGCGGTAAAAAACTACGCTGAAGCCTTCCGTTCGCCGAAGGTGATCATCCTCGCCTTGCAGTTCTTCTGCTGGAGCATCGGCGTCTACGGTTTCGTGCTGTGGCTACCGTCGATCCTCAAGGCCGGCGCGCAAATGGACATGATCGAGGCCGGCTGGCTGTCGGCGTTGCCGTACCTGGCGGCGGTGATCGGCATGCTGCTGGTGTCCTGGGGCTCGGACAAACTGCAAAAGCGCAAACGCTTTGTCTGGCCACCGCTGCTGATCGCCTCGATTGCGTTCTACGGCTCCTACGCCCTGGGCGCGGAACATTTCTGGTGGTCCTACACCCTGCTGGTGATTGCCGGCGCCTGCATGTATGCCCCGTACGGCCCGTTCTTCGCCATCGTCCCGGAAATCCTCCCGGCCAACGTGGCCGGTGGCGCCATGGCGTTGATCAACAGCATGGGCGCACTCGGTTCGTTTGGCGGCTCTTATCTGGTCGGTTACCTGAACAGCTCAACCGGATCGCCCGGTGCGTCTTATCTGCTGATGAGCGGCGCGTTGCTGCTGTCGGTGGTGCTGACGATTTTCCTCAAGCCCGGCGCCAGTGACCGGGTCGTAGCCAAGGCTGCGACGGCCCGGCCGATGGCGGCTCATTCCTGAATGGATGTTGATATGACGACGATGAAAAAACAGGTGGTGCTGTACAAGAAACTCTCGCCACTGCTGATGGCTCGCCTGCATGAGCAGACCGAGGTGACGTTGATCGACAGCCTCGACGCCGAGGGCCTGGCCAAGCTGCGCCAGGCCCTGCCCCGCGCCCAAGGGTTGCTCGGCGCCAGCCTGAAACTGGATGCCGGGTTACTGGATCTGGCGCCGAACCTGGAAGCCATTGCCAGCGTGTCCGTCGGCGTCGACAACTACGACATCGACTACCTGACCGAACGGCGGATTTTGCTCAGCAACACCCCCGACGTGTTGACCGAGACCACCGCCGACACCGGCTTCGCGCTGATCCTGGCCAGCGCCCGGCGCGTGGTGGAACTGGCGAACATGGTTCGCGCCGGCCAGTGGAACCACAACATCGGCCCAGCGCATTTCGGCAGCGATGTGCACGGCAAAACGCTGGGCATCATCGGCATGGGGCGGATTGGCGAGGCGTTGGCGCAACGCGGGCACTTCGGTTTTGGCATGCCGGTTCTGTATCACAGCCATTCGCCGAAACCGGCGGTGGAACAGCGCTTCAATGCGCAATACCGCAGCCTGACCGAGTTGTTGCAGCAGGCCGATTTCATTTGCCTGACCTTGCCGCTGACCGCCGAAACCGAAAAGCTGATCGGCGCCAGGGAGTTCGCCTTGATGCGCCCGCAGAGCATCTTCATCAACATTTCCCGGGGCAAGGTGGTGGACGAAGCGGCGCTGATCGAGGCATTGCAGCAGAACCGGATTCGCGCTGCCGGGCTGGATGTGTTCGAGCGTGAGCCGCTGAACCATGACTCGCCGCTGTTGCAGTTAAGCAACGTGGTGGCGACGCCACATATCGGTTCGGCGACCCATGAGACACGGGAGGCCATGGCCCGGTGTGCGGTGGATAATCTGTTGGCGGCGTTGGCTGGGGAGCGGCCGATGAATCTGGTGAATGGGCGAGCGTGGAAGGGTTAAGGGATTTGGTGTTTTTCAGATAGCCATCGCGAGCAGGCTCGCTCCCACATTGGATCTGCGGCGCACACCGAATTTGTGCCCAAGGCAGATCTCCTGTGGGAGCGAGCCTGCTCGCGAAGAGGCCAGCCCAAACAACACAAATCCCTCAAGCCCGCCGCACTTGCAATAAATCCACCGCACACAAGGCAATCCGCTGACACGCATCCGCCAGCTTCACCTGATCCACCACCAGCCCAATGCGAATATGCCCCGCCGCACTTGGCCCGAAGGCTTCACCGGCCAGCACCGACACACCATAACCTTCCAGCAAGCGCTCGGCGAAACCTTGGGCACCAAGGCCGGTCTGGCGCACATCGACCATCACGAACATCCCGCCATCGGGCTTGATCGGCCGAATGCCCGGGCAACCGCTCAAGCTCGCGCACACCAGATCGCGACGCTGGCGATATTCCTCACGCATCAGCGCCACTTCAGGCAAGTCTTTATCGAGCGCCACCTGCGCGGCGTTCTGGACGAAATCCGGAATCCCGAACAGCATGCACAACGACAGATGCATCACGTGGTCGGCCAGCGGCTTGGGGCCGATCATCCAACCCACTCGCCAGCCGGTCATGGCATGGGATTTGGACAGACTGTTGACGGTCGCCGTGCGCTCGGCCATGCCGGGCAGGCTGGCCGGGCTGATGTGTTCGCCTTCAAATAACAAATCGCTGTAGACCTCATCGCTGATCAGCCAGAGATCATGCTGCATGCACAACGCAGCCAACGCCTGCCAACTCTTCAACGACAGGCTGGCACCGGAAGGATTGTTCGGACTGTTGAGCAGAATAGCCCGGGTTTTAGGGCTGATCAGTGCCGCGACATCCGCCGGTTCGACCCGAAAGCCATTCTCCGGACGCACGGCCACCGGCACCACGCGAGCCCCGCAGGCGCCGAACACCCCTTCATAAGTGACGTACATCGGCTCGGCGACGATCACTTCATCACCCGGATCGAGCAGGCACTGCGCAACCGAATACACCGCGCACTGCGCACCGGGCAGCACGATCACATGGTCGGCGTCCACCTCCTGGCCGCTGCGCTGCTGATGACGGCGGGCGATGCTGCTGCGCAGTGTGTGGGAGCCGCGTACATCCGAATAATGGGTGTCGCCGGCCAGCAGGCTGTCGATGGCGGCGTGAATGATTGGCAGCGGGGTGTCGAAATCCGGATCGCCGATCGACAGCAGCAGCACGTCGACGCCCTGCTCTCGCAGCTCCAGCGCTCGATCATGAATCTTCCAGGCTGCCGCTCCGTCACCGGAGATTCGTTGGGTCAAGGCTGAATAGCGCATGTACTTCTCCTAACGCGCGAGGTCCAGTCTCAACCCTATCTCAAATCACGAAACGCGCCACCATTGCGTTCAAATCTACCGCCAGCCGCGACAGTTCGTGGGTGGCGGCGCTGGTCTGATCGGCACCGGCGGCCGACTGGGTGGCCAGGTCACGGATGTTCACCAGGTTGCGGTCGACTTCACGGGACACCTGAGCCTGTTCCTCCGAAGCGCTGGCGATCACCAGGTTGCGTTCGTTGATCAGCTGAATCGATTGAGTGATCTGCTCCAGCGCGACACCTGCGGCGCGGGCCATTTCCAGGGTGCTTTGGGTGCGCTGATTGCTTTGTTGCATCGACGAAACCGCCTCACCGGTACCGTTCTGAATGCCGGCCACCATTTTCTCGATTTCCTGGGTCGATTGCGCGGTGCGATGGGCCAGCGCCCGGACTTCGTCCGCCACCACCGCAAAGCCACGCCCAGCCTCCCCGGCACGGGCGGCCTCAATCGCGGCATTGAGGGCCAGCAGGTTGGTCTGCTCGGCAATGGCGCGGATCACGTCCAGCACTTTGCCGATGTCGCGCCCCTGAGCGGCCAGGCCCTCGATCATCAGCGCAGTGTTTCGCACGTCGTGGGTCATGGTCTGAATGGCGTCGACGGTTTCCACCACCCGGTTACGACCTTCGTGTGCCGCCTGGGTCGACTGGTTCGAGGCTTCCGAAGTCGACACCGCATTGCGCGCCACTTCTTCCACCGCGGCAGTCATTTCGTTGACGGCGGTGGCCGCCTGTTCGATTTCGTTGTTTTGCTGTTGCAGGCCACGGGACGCTTCTTGCGTCACGGTGCTGAGTTCTTCAGCGGCCGCACCCAGTTGCGTCGCGGAGCCGGCGATCTGCTCAATGGTTTTGCGCAGGTTGGTCTGCATGGCGGACAAGGCGCCGAGTAAACGGGCCGGTTCGTCGTTGCCGTCGACCTCAATGACTTTGCTCAGGTTGCCGCCGGCAATGGTTTCGGCTGCGAGCACTGCACGGTTCAGCGGCGTGAGGATGCTGCGGGTCAACAGCCAGGCCAGTAGCACGGTCATCAAGGCCGCAACCACCGAGACCACGATGATGCCGTTGGTGGCAAAGGCATACTGCTCGTTGGCCTCGACGTCGGCCGCCGTCGCGTCAGCCTTGTTGATGGCGATCAGCTTGTTCAACTGCTCGCCCATCTGATCGGTGCCTTCCTTGACCCGGGTATTGATCAGGTTGCGCATTTCCTCCAGTTTGTTTTGCCGCGAAAGATCCGTCATCTCGCGCACGGCTTGCAGGTATTTGTCCAGCGTGACCGAAAACGTCTTGAATAACGCCGCTTCCTCACCGTCGGCCGGCAATGCCGCATAACCGGCCTGTGCTTGCTTGACCTTGTCCACCAGCACCCCGATTCGGGTTTCGGCTTCTTGCAGGCTCACGGGCTCACGGTTCACCAGAACCCGGAATGAGAGAATGCGCAGACGCAGCACGTTTTCGGTCATGGTGCCCAGGAAGCCGACGCTGGGTAGCTGATTGCTTTGCATGTCCACGGAGGCCTGTCGGATGATCGACATGCGGCTCACCGCAAACACACCCAGCACGATAACGAGCAAGGCAATGAAGGCGAAACCCAGGAAAGCTCGAGGCGCGATGTTCAGATTACGCAGTGACATAGGATGATCTCGGTAATTGAAGCGGCGAGCATCCTTGCCGTGATCACTGTCGGGCGGGCGATGGCGCGTGCCTTTCAGTTTGGCGCCACTGTTGTAATAGGTGTGTGTACGCCTATTCGTTGTATCGGCCGCAGTTGAGGTTTTTTGCAGAGGGCTGGAGAAATATTTTCCATGGGGAACAGAAGTGTTTCAGCGGTGAAACACATGCCACGCGAGATGCAGCCCTTGTGGGAGCGAGCCTGCTCGCTCCCACAAGGGCTGCGGTGTTCAATTGCTTCGGGTAGCCACCCGCCAAACCCGTGCGATGTCACTGGCGCGATCACGCAACAAACGCGGTGCCTCGGCGCAGGCCTGCTCCAATGTCATCGGCCCGCTCGCCAATGCAAAGGCCGCATCGATGCCATGCTCGTACAGGGCCTGATAGCCCTCGCCCAAGGTGCCGGCGATGACAATGACGGGCACACCGTGCTGGCGTGCAATGCGCGCCACGCCAAACGGCGTTTTGCCGCGCAACGTTTGGGCATCGAAACGACCTTCGCCGGTGATCACCAGGTCGGCGCCTTTGACCGCTTCGGCCAACCCCACCAGTTCGGCGACCACTTCCACACCGGCCTGGAATTGCGCGTCGAGAAACGCCTTCGCCGCAAACCCCAAGCCACCCGCCGCGCCGCTGCCCGGTTCATCGCGCACGTCGTTGCCCAGGGCTTGCGCGCAGAGCTCGGCAAAATGCCCGAGAGCGTGGTCCAGTTGCAGGACTTGCTCGGGCGACGCACCTTTCTGCGGGCCGAAAATCGCGGACGCGCCGTGAGGGCCGCACAACGGATTATCGACGTCGGCGGCGATGTCGAAGCGCACCTTGGCCAGACGCGGGTCGATGTCGCTCGGATCGAGACGGGCCAGTTGCGCCAGGGCCAGACCGCCCGGCGCCAGGGCTTGGCCTTGAGCGTCCAGCAGTTTCACACCCAGGGCCTGCATTGCCCCGGCGCCGCCATCGTTGGTGGCGCTGCCACCAATCGCCAGAATCACCCGTTGCGCCCCTGCATCCAGCGCGGCGCGGATCAATTCACCGGTGCCGAAGGTACTGCTGGTGCACGCATCGCGCAGGTTAGGCGGGACCAATTGCAGACCACTGGCCTCGGCCATTTCGATGATCGCGGTGTGGCTGTGTGGCAACCAGCCCCAAGCGGCATCGACCGTTGCACCCAATGGCCCGCGAACACGGGTGCGGCGCAGTTCTCCGTCGCACGCGGCCAGAATCGACTCGACCGTGCCTTCCCCACCGTCAGCCATCGGGCACTTGAGCAATTGCGCGTCCGGCCAGACTTGCGCCAATCCCAACGCAATGGCCTCGGCCACACCTTGGGCACTCAGGCTGTCCTTGAACGAATCGGGGGCGATGACGATTTTCATGCGAGTTCTCCAGTTCCAATGCATCCATGCTGCCAGCCGCCATGAACAATAACGCCGGTCCGTTGCACAAGCGGCCATGAGGATTATTGTTCATTTCCACAAAACCCTGCGGATGCAGCGTCGTTCACAAATCTGTGCACCACCACAAATCATTGTGGGAGCGGCGGTGCGGCGATCCGACTTGCCCGCGATGACGGTGTGTCAGTCACCATGCATGTTGGACGTGATGGCTTCTTCGCGGGCAAGTCGGATCGCCGCACCGCCGCTCCCACAGGGAATTGTGTGATTCATGGGTTGGCGTCTGCCTGGGGCAGGAGCTGGACGCCGAGGTACAGCGCGAGCATCCCGTCCAGCTTCAGCGGATCAACGCCGCTGAGCTCGGCAATCCGCTCCATGCGATAACGCAAGCTGTTGCGGTGGATGCCCAGGGCATCGGCACAGGCCTGGCTCTGACCGTCGTGCTCGCACCAACTGCGCAGGGTCGCCAGCAGTTGGCCGTTACCATCCTTGGCGATGACTTTGCGCAGCGGCCGCAGCAGTTCATCCAGCGCATCGTCGTTGCGGTGCCGCCAGAGCATCACTGGCAACCGATAACGGTTCAGGGTCAGCAAACGCGAGTGCGGCAACACATCACGCCCGTAGGCCAGCAAATCACCGACCCGCCGATAGCAGCGGCGCAACCCCGACAATCCATCAGCCTGCCCGCCCACGGCGATGCGTAAGATGTTCCAGCCCAGGCCATCGAGTTTCTCCAGCAGCCGCTCGTTCTCGACCGCAGGCGTGGCCGGACGGCACCAGAGCAACGAAGATTTGGCCGAGCTCACGCACCAACTGTCCGGGTAGCGCGACATCAACCAGGCGCTGAGCGCTTCGACGGTCTGGCCCGGGCCGTGTTCCAGGCCCAACTCGAACAGGTAGGGCACCCGCGTCAACTGCGGTTTGAGCCCCAGTTGCTGCGCTTCGTCCAGCAACCGCGGCGAATCCCCCGCTTCGCTGAGCAGCAGCGCCAGCAGATCGTCGCAACGCTGGCGCCGCCATTGCTGCTCGGCCTGTTGATTGCGTTGGCCCACCAACATCTCGGCAGTCATGCGCACCAGTTCGGCGTAGGTGCGCAATTGCTCGGGTTCGCCGGTGAGACCCAGCACACCAATCAAACGCTGATCGAGTAACAGCGGCAGGTTGATCCCCGGCTGCACGCCTTTGAGGTGAATCGCGGTTTGCGCGTCGATCTCCACCACGCGCCCGTTGGCCAGCACCAGTTGCGCGCCTTCATGGCGGGTGTTGATACGCTCCGGCTCGCCGCTGCCGAGAATCAACCCCTGACTGTCCATGACATTGACGTTGTACGGCAGGATGGCCATCGCCCGGTCGACGATGTCCTGGGCCAGGTCGTGATCGAGTTCGAACATAGCGCGGGTCCTTGAAAACGTGATGGAGCGGGTTGTTCACCCGCACAGGCCTTGGTCGCAAACCCTGTGCTCAGGCACAAAGACAACCACCCAAGGGGTGGCCGAGACTCACTGGGCGATCAACGTTACCCTCGCATCGCAAAAAATCATAATAAAGAGAGAGCCCGCCATGTCACAGAGCGCCACAGCTACCCTGGCCAACGCTGACGACAAGAACGCCGTCTACAAACGCATTACCCTGCGTTTGATTCCCTTCATCTTCATCTGCTACCTGTTCAACTACCTCGACCGGGTGAACGTCGGGCTTGCCAAACTGCAGATGCTCGACGCGCTGAAATTCAGCGAAACCGTGTACGGCCTAGGCGCCGGAATCTTCTTCATCGGCTACGTACTGTGCGGCGTACCGAGCAACCTGGCCCTGACCCGATTCGGCCCGCGACGCTGGATCGCGCTGATGATGATCACTTGGGGCATGCTCTCTACTTGCCTGCTGTTCGTCACCACACCCACCGAGTTCTACACCCTGCGCCTTTTCACCGGTGCCGCCGAAGCCGGGTTCTTCCCCGGCGTGGTGCTCTACCTTTCGCAGTGGTTCCCGACGTTCCGCCGTGGCCGCATCATGGCGCTGTTCATGTCGGCGATCCCGGTGTCCGGCCTGCTCGGCAGCCCGTTTTCCGGCTGGATCCTCAACCACTTCGGCGCCGGCCAGGCAGGTTTGGCCGGCTGGCAGTGGATGTTCCTGCTGCAAGGCATTCCAACGGTTATTCTCGGCGCCCTCGCCTACTTCCTGCTCAGCGACAGTTACGCCAACGCCAAGTGGCTGACCCCTTACGAGCGTTCGGTGCTTGAGGCCGATCACGCAGAAGACCTGGCCAGCAAACCGAAAACCACCACCGACTCCCTGCGCGCGGTGTTCAAGAACCCGGCGATCTGGGCCTTCGGCCTGATTTATTTCTGCATCCAGAGCGGTGTCTATGCGATCAACTTCTGGTTGCCGTCGATCATCAAGAACCTGGGTTTCAGCGATAACCTAGTGATTGGTTGGCTCAGCGCGATTCCGTATTTGCTGGCGGCGGTGTTCATGTTGATGGTGGGCCGCTCGGCGGACCTGCGCAAAGAGCGTCGCTGGCATTTGGTGGTGCCGATGCTGATGGGCGCAGTCGGTCTGCTGATCGCGGTGAACTTCGCCGCCAACCCGGCCATCGCCATCCTCGGGCTGACACTCGCCACCATGGGCGCCCTCACCGGTTTGCCGATGTTCTGGCCGGTGCCGACGGCGCTGCTCAGCGCCGGTGCGGCTGCCGGTGGGTTGGCGTTGATTAACTCCATGGGGCAGATGGCAGGTTTCCTTAGCCCGTATCTGGTGGGTTGGGTCAAGGACAGCACCGGTTCGACCGATGCGGCGTTGTATCTGCTGGCGGGTGTGATTGTTTGCGGGAGTTTGCTGGCGTTGCGGATGACGCGGACGTTGCGGGTTTAAGGTTCAGCAAAAACAAAAACGGCCCTTTCGGGCCGTTTCTCATTTCGGGCATATGCAAATGCTTTTGTGGCGAGGGAGCTTGCTCCCGCTGGGTTGCGAAGCGACCCCAAAACCATTCAACCCAGATGCATCAGATAAACCGCATTCGCTGGTTTTACGACTGCTGCGCAGCCGAGCGGGAGCAAGCACCCTCGCCACAGTGGATCGCTCAGTTCTGAGGATCGAGGTTATCCAGCACCCGGTTGACCGCCAACTCACCAAGCATCACCACCTGCTGAATCCCCAGCATCATGTTGCGATGTGGCATGTCCATCAATCCGGCGAACTCACTGAGCATCACGCTCGCTGACGCCAGGGATTCGCAGGCGTTGACCAGCAGGGTTTCGTTATCGACCTTCGCACCCACATGGTAAATGGTGCTGGGTTTGCGCTGGGTGTCTTTGGGAGTTGGGGGTTTGAGGTAGTGGTCGAGGGCGCGGTCGGCGGCTTCGTGGAGTTTTTTGGAATCGAGGGATTCGTAGGGGGAAACGTCGTCTGTTTCCGGAGGATTTGGCGTTGGTTTGAACATAGATGAAACTCCTAAAGCACTTAAAAGGAGCCATCACTCTCGCTACCAAACGAAGGGTGGTGGCCAGACGCAGGTTGGTAGACCGGGCTCCAGGAAAACGGCGCGCCCGAAGGCGCCCTGCGCATGACCACCATAAAGACGAGACGAAAAATCTCGGCGAAAGGTCGTGCTTTGAAAATAGAGACCCGGGCTACCAAACCCGATCGCTGTTTTTCAGCGACAAGGAAACGATATAGCCCGGGCTCAAGGCGCACTAGCCGGCGGATTCTGGCGCAGTCGTAGGCAACGGCGCAAGAATGTGTAGCCTCTGAGAGCATCCATCGATGCCTTTTAAACATTGCTGTTTATTGCCACTTATCCAGTGTAGGAGCCGATAATTCAGATTGCTCCCGGCCACGGTTCTGGTATTTGATTAGGCCTTTCTGACCGGTAAAAGGATTTCCTCATGAGCTATCGCACGCTGGGTCATTCGGGTTTACAGGTGTCGACCCTCACATTGGGCACCATGATGTTCGGCGAACAGACCAGCACCGAAGACTCCCTGCGAATCATCGACAAGGCCTGGGACCAGGGCATCAACTTCATCGACACCGCGGACGTCTACACCAACGGCCGCTCCGAAGAGATCGTCGGTGAAGCGATCGCCAGCCGCCGCCACGAATGGGTACTCGCCACCAAGGTCGGCTACGGCCCGGTGGACGGCGTGCCGAACCGTAGCGGCCTGAGCCGCAAGCACCTGTTCAACGGCATCGACGCCAGCCTGACGCGGTTGGGCACCGATTATCTGGACATCTATTACCTGCACCGCGAAGACCACGACACGCCGCTGGACGTCACGGTGTCTGCCATCGGCGATTTGATCCGCCAGGGCAAGATCCGCTACTGGGGTTTGTCGAATTACCGTGGCTGGCGTATCGCCGAAGTCATCCGCATCGCCGACAAACTCGGTGTCGACAGGCCTGTCATCAGCCAGCCGCTGTACAACATCGTCAACCGTCAGGCGGAAACCGAGCAGCTCACCGCCGCGCAAAGCTATGGCCTGGGCGTGGTGCCTTACAGTCCGCTGGCGCGCGGTGTGCTCAGCGGCAAGTACGCGCCGGATGTGACACCGGACGCCAACAGCCGCGCCGGTCGCCAGGACAAACGCATTCTGGAAACCGAATGGCGGGTCGAGTCCTTGCGCATTGCCCAACAGATCCAGGAGTACACCCAGGGTCGTGGCGTGGGCATCGTCGAGTTCGCCATTGCCTGGGTGCTGAACAACAGCGCCGTCACCTCGGCCATCGTCGGCCCGCGCACCGAACAACAGTGGGACGCCTACACCAAGGCGCAGGCAGTGAAGATCACGGCTGAGGACGAGGCGTTTATTGATTCGTTGGTGACACCGGGGCATTCGTCGACGCCGGGGTTCAATGACGTCAGCCACTTTGTGTCAGGTCGTAAACCGCGTACGGCTTGAGATTAATCGCGGGCAAGCCCGCTCCCACAGGGTTTTGTGTGGCCCGCCAGATCTACAGTCAATCACGATCAACTGTGGGAGCGGGCTTGCCCGCGATGGCGGTTTTGCATCCACCACTTGCCTGTGCTTCTGCCACACTCGTTGGGTGTTGATCGTTCGGACAATATTCGCTTCGAAAACCACGTATCCTCCGCACCCGTTTCACGTTCAACCTCGCGAGGGCAGTTTGTCTAAAGGCATCGCTCTATCGGTCACAGCCTCGATGCTGTTTGCCGTCATGTATTACTACACTTCGCTGCTTTCACCCTTGAGCGGCGTGGAGATCTTCGGTTGGCGGATGCTGCTGACCGCGCCGTGCATGACCGTGTTCATGGTGGTGTCCGGCGAATGGAAGCGTGTGGTGGAGCTGCTTGGCCGGCTGATCAACACGCCGAAATTGATCATCGGCCTGATCGGCTCTGCAACGCTGCTGGGCCTGCAACTCTGGCTATTCATGTGGGCGCCGCTCAACGGCTATAGCCTTGATGTGTCGCTCGGGTATTTCCTGTTGCCGCTGTCCATGGTCCTGACCGGGCGAATCGCCTATGGCGAACGTCTTTCCTACCTGCAGACAATAGCCGTGTTCTTCGCCAGTCTCGGCGTGCTCAATGAGTTGTATCAGGTCGGCGGTTTTTCCTGGGCGACTTTGCTGGTGGTGGTCGGCTATCCGATCTATTTCATCCTGCGCAAGCACCTTGCAACAGACAACCTCGGCGGGCTCTGGCTGGACATGACCTTGATGCTGCCGGTGGCGCTCTGGTTCGTGCTGGGAGGTGAACAAGGCTTCGGCGTCTTCGACCAACATCCGTGGCTGTCGCTGCTGATTCCGCTGCTCGGCGTGATCAGCGCTTCAGCACTGGTGGTCTACATCATAGCCAGCCGGCTGCTGCCGTTCAGCCTGTTCGGGCTGTTGAGTTACGTCGAACCCGTGCTGTTGCTCGGCGTTGCATTGCTGTTGGGGGAAAGCATCAAGGCCGGCGAATGGCTGACCTACATTCCGATCTGGCTGGCGGTGGTGGTGTTGGTGTTTGAAGGGTTCAAGCATTTGATGCGTCTTCGACGATAAGCCAAGCGATGACGCCTCCTGTGCGCGGGCTTGCGTCAGCCCAAAAAAGCCCGGTCAGCATTGCTGCTGACCGGGCTTTTCTACAGCTGAACCAGCTTAGTCAGTGGAGAGCACACCCCGACGAACCTGGTCACGCTCGATGGATTCGAACAGTGCCTTGAAGTTACCCTCACCAAAGCCATCGTCGCCTTTACGCTGGATGAACTCAAAGAATACCGGCCCCATCAGGGTTTCCGAGAAAATCTGTAGCAGCAGACGCTTGTCGCCCGCCTCGGACGAGCCATCCAGCAAAATGCCCCGCGCTTGCAGTTGATCGACCGGCTCGCCGTGGTTCGGTAAACGGCCTTCGAGCATTTCGTAGTAGGTGTCTGGCGGCGGTGTCATGAAGCGCATGCCGATGCTTTTCAGGTGATCCCAGGTCTTGATCAGGTCGTCGCTGAGGAACGCCACGTGCTGGATGCCCTCGCCGTTGAACTGCATCAGGAACTCTTCGATCTGCCCGGCGCCCTTGGACGATTCTTCGTTCAGCGGGATACGGATCATGCCATCCGGCGCGGTCATGGCCTTGGAGGTCAGGCCGGTGTATTCGCCTTTGATATCGAAGTAGCGGATTTCACGGAAGTTGAACAGTTTCTCGTAGAAGTTGGCCCAGTAGGCCATGCGACCGCGATACACGTTGTGGGTCAGGTGATCGATGATCTTCAGACCGGCCCCGATCGGGTTGCGGTCCACGCCTTCGATGAACACGAAGTCGATGTCGTAGATCGAACTGCCTTCACCAAAACGGTCGATCAGGTACAGCGGCGCGCCGCCGATGCCTTTGATCGCCGGCAGATGCAGCTCCATCGGGCCGGTTTCGATGTGGATCGGCTGGGCGCCGAGTTCCAGGGCTCGCTTGTAGGCCTTTTGCGAATCCTTGACGCGGAACGCCATGCCGCACACCGACGGACCGTGCTCGGCCGCGAAGTACGAGGCCACGCTGTGGGGTTCGTTGTTGAGGATCAGGTTGATCGCGCCCTGGCGATACAGGTGCACGTCTTTGGAGCGGTGGGTCGCGACCTTGGTGAAGCCCATGATCTCGAAGATCGGCTCCAGGGTGTTCGGGGTCGGCGATGCGAATTCGATGAACTCAAAGCCCATCAGGCCCATTGGGTTTTCGTATAAATCTGCCATTTTGGCGCCTCATCATTTTTATCAATTAACGAATGTTAGTTGCTAGCAATGCTGAGACCGGCGGGTGGCGCGCAGGAGATGCCCCGTACGCTGCGGGCGAGGAAGTCACCGTAGATCAATTGAAACCCAAATATCTTCATTGT
This sequence comes from Pseudomonas sp. EL_65y_Pfl2_R96, assembly GCF_963970905.1. Taxonomy (NCBI): domain Bacteria; kingdom Pseudomonadati; phylum Pseudomonadota; class Gammaproteobacteria; order Pseudomonadales; family Pseudomonadaceae; genus Pseudomonas; species Pseudomonas sp. EL_65y_Pfl2_R96. The sequence continues at coordinate 100,450 of NZ_CAXAQH010000018.1, forward strand.
CGACCCAAGGCTTTTGCGGGCGAGGCTTCTGCTGCCAGAAGACGATTATTCTTATATGCGTAACTGGATTCTACACAGCGTAAATCAGTTTGTCCGCCTTCTTATAAAATCCCCCTTTTCGTGGCTTGCGCAAGCGGTTTGTTGCACAGAAAAATCCCTGCCAGGATCAGCCCGCCCCCCAGGTACATCGCCAGAGTCAGTTGCTCACCCAGCAACAATGCGCCGAGGAGAACGGCCGTCAGCGGGTTCAGGGCGATGAACACGCCCGAACGCGTCGCGCCGATTTTGCGGATACCGTCGTAATAACCAATGTAGGCCAACGCCGAACCCAGCACGCCCAGGTACATCAGGCTCAACCACTGTTGCGTGCCGAGTTCGGTGAGCGCCGCGATGCTCAGCTCACCCCGCACGGCACTGGTCACCCAGAGCATCAGCGTGCCCAGCAAAATCGAATACGTCACCGTCTGCACCGGCCCCAGCGTTTGGTTCAGCTCTTTGGAGAACAGCGAATAAATGCCCCAGCCGAGCACACAGCCGAAGATCAACAGATCGCCGATCCAGGCATCGGCGTTGCCGGCCAAGAGCTGCGGATTGCGGCTGACAATCACCAGGCTGGCACCGGCAATGCAGATCGCGATCCCGGCCACTTTCGCCCCGCTCAGTCGCTCCTTGAACAACAACCACGACGCCAGGCCGATCACTGCCGGGTTCAACGCCACGATCAAGGACGCCCGTGACGCGTTGATGTAATGCAACCCATAAAAGAAGCACAGGTTGTAGAAAAAGATCCCGAAAAAACCCAGCAGCGCCAATTGCAGCCATTGCCGAGGGCTGGGCCGCACCAAAGGCACCCGCGCCAACAGCACAAATAGCAGCAACGCCATGCTCGCCAGCAAGAACCGCAGGCTCGCCGCCAACAACGGACTGAGGCTGTCGGCCAGAAACCGCCCGGCGACGAACGTCCCGCCCCAGATCATGGTGACCGCCGCCAGCTTTAGATAAACCGATACATCCGAAGGACTCGAAAGGGTCTGTTCACACGTAGTCATAAGTCTCCACCACCAGAAATTGGGCACATGGCGTATCATTTGACTAATGATTGATCATCGTAAAATGAGTAAATACTCATGACCCTGACCCAACTCGAGATTTTTTCGCTGGTGGCCGAACTGCGCGGCTTCACGGCGGCGGCCCATCGTTTGGGAATCTCTCAATCCGCGGTCTCCCACGCGCTCAAGTCGCTGGAACAGGAGTTGGGCGTCGAACTGCTGCGTCGGCATCAGTCCCAGGTCGAGCTGAGTGACATCGGCCAGCAGCTATTGTTGCGCGCCCGGGCGATGCTCGGGCTGGCCAACACCTTGCGCCAGGAAGCGGCCGATGCCCGTGGAATGAAGCGCGGCACCCTGCGCATCGGCTCGTTCGGCCCGACCTCATCGATCAAACTGCTGCCGAGAATCTTGCAGCATTACCGCGCCGCCCACCCTGGCATCGAGGTTCACATCGACGAAGGTCCGGACCGCCAAGTGATCCAGTGGCTGGAAGAGCGGCGTATCGACATCGGCTTTGTGGTGTTGCCCCAAGAGCGTTTCGACACCGTTACACTGATCGAGGACCAGATGGTCGCGTTGCTGCCTGCCGGTCATGTGCTGGCCGGTCGCGACAGCTTGAGCCTGAGCGACTTGTGCCACGACCCTTTCGTGTTGACCGAAGCCGGGTCTTCGGAACTGGTGTCGCGGTTATTCAATGCGGCGCGGTTGACGCCGAACATTCGCTATCGTTGCTCGCAGTTGCTCAGCACGCTGGACACCGTAGGCCGTGGCGATGCCCTGACCGTCGTCGCCGAAGGCTCATTGCCTGACGACAACGACAGTCGCTACGTGAAAAAACTGCTGTCACCACCGATCAGTCGCCAGGTTGGCCTGGCGGTCCTCGATCAGCGTCAGTCATCACCTGCAACGCTGGCCTTTATCAAACTGGCTTCGAGCCTGAATGATCGCTGAGCGGCATAAACGGCAACGGAGTGAACTTCCTGCAAGGTTATCTGTTCGGTCGGCCGATGCCCGGCGCAGAATTGATTAGTGCATTAAGTGATCATTAACTAACCACTTTAAGCGCCGAGATCATGATGATGAGCACCAAATTGAATCAAAAGACTACTCTTGTTACATGAAGAAAAAGTCAGGATTTACTCTTGGCCGATTAACTACTACAATTTTTCATACCTGTGCAAAATAGGCAGGTGAGCCATTATCACCGAGTCGCTTCAAGGCTCTTGGCTTATAGCTTTGTTTGCGGTTGGTATCAGCCAAACACACTATTGGAGTAAAGATATTGTCCAGACTCGCTGAATTCCGTGCAGCTGAAAAGGCCCTTCAAGAACAGCTCAAGCAGTTGGAATCGCTGAAGAACGATGCCGGGCTCAAGAAAGAAATCGAATTCGAAGAAAAGCTCCAGGGGCTGATGAAAACCTACGGCAAGAGCCTGCGTGACATCATCGCCATCCTCGATCCGAACCCGGCAAAATCCGGCCTGCAGCAGGCAGCAGCACCTAAAACCCGCCGCGCTCGTGTGGTCAAGGTTTATCAGAACCCGCACACCGGTGAACTGATTGAAACCAAGGGCGGTAACCACCGTGGCCTGAAAGCCTGGAAGGAACAATACGGTGCAGCCACCGTTGATTCCTGGCTGCGTGCTTAAGCACTCACGGCAATAACAAAGCCCTGCCAATGCAGGGCTTTTTCATGGGTGGTGTCTAAATGCAACGATAGTCGTCGATCAACTCGTTACATGCCGACCAACTTTTTGCTTAATCCCTTTGGCTATCTAAAAAGTGCCGAGCGTGCTGAAATCTGCGGATACGTAAACCTCAAACTAAAGTTTCAAGCTGTTTCGAGCAGCCTCTATGTCGTCCTGACTTGCTTTATAAGCCTCAGCCTGCCCCGCGTAGGAAAGAACATAGGCCTTATCGGCGTCCACCGCAGCGACCAATGTTTGAGACAGCACATGTCGACCGTTCTGCGTAATCGTGCAGGTAGTTTCCAGCGCCGATAGCCGGCTCAAGGTAGTCGGGTGAATTTGGGTGCAAACGCTCTGATATCCCCCCTGGAAAAAATCCTTCTGCACCGACTTGCGCATTTCCAGCAACACACCCTCCAGATTCACCTGGTGACCGCTTTCCACTTGAGTCATGGTCAACTCCATCACCATTACCGGTGTACCGTCCTGACCATTTTTTACCGCGCGCTGCCGGGAAACCTGTGGCTTGGCCTCGTCTTGCGGAACGGCCTCGACGGTCCATCCGCTGGGCCAGGTCACGACCGGTGCCTCCGCATGAGCGGCGGTAACACCTGAAAGCAGACACATCAGGACGAACATCGATTGACAGAATCGGATCATTGCAATGAACACTCACGAATTGAGGCGCAAAGTCTGAGCCTCGCCCGGCTGTCAGGCAAGCGTGCGGTTTTGGTTTGGCGATGCCAGAGCCCTTGCGTATCATTGCGTAGCCCCACTTATTTTCCGGAGGGCCCATGAGCCTGCACGAACTCAATACCTTTCCCGGCGTGACCGCCCAACCCGATACCGCCACCCAGAAGTTCGTCTTCAACCACACCATGCTGCGGGTCAAGGACATCACCCAATCCCTGGATTTCTACACTCGCGTCCTGGGTTTTTCGCTGGTGGAAAAACGCGATTTCCCGGAAGCCGAGTTCAGCCTGTACTTCCTGGCGCTGGTCGATAAAAACCAGATCCCGGCCGATGCCGCAGTTCGCACCGAGTGGATGTCATCGATCCCCGGCATTCTCGAACTGACCCACAATCACGGCACCGAGAACGACGCGGATTTCACCTACCACAATGGCAATACCGACCCGCGCGGTTTCGGTCATATCTGCATTTCGGTGCCGGATATTCGCGCCGCGTGCGAACGCTTCGAGGCGCTGGGCTGCGACTTCCAGAAACGCCTGAACGACGGCCGCATGAAGAGCCTGGCCTTTATCAAGGACCCGGATGGTTACTGGGTCGAGATCATTCAGCCTGCACCACTGTAAAACTCACCACAAATCCCTGCGGGAGCGAGCCTGCTCGCGATGGCGGACTCACATTAAACATCTGAGTCGTCAGGCACGCCGCATTCGCGAGCAGGCTCGCTCCCACGTTGGGAATGCGTGAAGCACAAAAAACCCCATGATCGCTCATGGGGTTTTGTGTTCTCAGCGTCGGATCATGCCGGTGCCGAAGTGCGGATCAAGTGATCGAATGCGCTCAGGGAGGCCTTGGCGCCCTCGCCCACCGCAATCACGATCTGCTTGTATGGCACGGTGGTCACGTCACCCGCCGCGAACACGCCGGGCATCGACGTTTCACCACGGGCATCGACGATGATCTCGCCGCGCGGCGACAGCTCGATAGTGCCTTTGAGCCAATCGGTGTTAGGCAACAGACCGATCTGCACGAAGATCCCTTCCAGCTCGACCGTGCGCAACTCGTCCGACTGACGATCCTTGTAACGCAGGCCGTTGACCTTCTGGCCGTCGCCTGTCACTTCAGTGGTTTGCGCACTGGTGATCACCGTAACGTTCGGCAGGCTGTGCAACTTGCGCTGCAACACCGCGTCGGCGCGCAGTTGTACGTCGAACTCCAACAGGGTCACGTGGGACACGATCCCGGCCAGGTCGATGGCCGCTTCGACGCCGGAGTTACCGCCACCAATCACCGCCACACGCTTGCCTTTGAACAGCGGACCGTCACAGTGCGGGCAGTACGCCACGCCCTTGTTGCGGTATTGCTGCTCACCCGGAACGTTCATTTCACGCCACCGGGCACCGGTCGCCAAAATCACGGTCTTGGCTTTCAAGGAGGCGCCGCTGGCGAAATGGATTTCGTGCAGTTCGCCATTTTTGCCCGGCACCAGCTTGTCGGCGCGTTGCAGGTTCATGATGTCCACGTCGTACTGCTTGACGTGCTCTTCCAGCGCCACGGCCAGTTTCGGCCCTTCGGTTTCCTGCACGGAGATGAAGTTCTCGATGGCCATGGTGTCGAGCACCTGACCACCAAAACGTTCCGCCGCCACACCGGTGCGAATGCCTTTACGAGCAGCGTAGATCGCCGCCGAAGCACCGGCCGGGCCACCGCCGACGACCAGCACGTCAAAGGCTTCCTTGGCGCTGATTTTCTCGGCCTGACGCTCGATGCCGCTGGTGTCGATCTTGGCGAGGATTTCTTCCAGGCCCATGCGACCCTGACCGAAGTTCACACCGTTCAGGTAAACGCTTGGCACGGCCATGATCTGACGTTCGTCGACTTCAGCCTGGAACAGCGCGCCGTCGATGGCGACGTGACGGATGTTCGGATTCAGCACGGCCATCAGGTTCAACGCCTGGACCACGTCCGGGCAGTTCTGGCAGGACAGCGAGAAATAAGTCTCGAAGTTGAACTCACCTTTGAGCGAGCGGATCTGTTCGATCACTTCGATACTGGCCTTCGATGGATGGCCGCCGACTTGCAGCAGGGCCAGCACCAAGGACGTGAATTCGTGACCCATCGGGATGCCGGCGAAACGCAGGCTGATATCGGCACCCGGGCGGTTGATCGAGAACGATGGTTTACGCGCATCGTCGCCGTTGTCGAGCAAAGTAATCTGGGTGGAAAGACTGGCAACGTCTTTGAGTAACGCGAGCATTTCCTGGGATTTCGCACCGTCGTCGAGGGATGCGACGATCTCGATCGGCTGGGTGACCCGTTCCAGGTACGATTTCAACTGGGCTTTAAGATTGGCGTCCAACATACGGGCGATTTCCTATTCTTTTGATCAGACATAAAAAAACGCCCGAGCGAATCTCGCCCGGGCGTTTTTGAGGGCGGTGCAGCTTACTTAAGAGGTGCGGAGTTCCGCCCTGGTAAAGCGCGTCACAGACTTAGATCTTGCCGACCAGGTCCAGGGACGGAGCCAGAGTGGCCTCGCCTTCTTTCCACTTGGCTGGGCAAACCTGGCCTGGGTGAGCAGCAACGTACTGGGCAGCCTTGATTTTGCGCAGCAGCTCGGAAGCGTCGCGGCCTACACCGCCGTCGTTGAGTTCAACGATTTTGATCTGGCCTTCCGGGTTGATCACGAAGGTGCCACGGTCAGCCAGACCAGCTTCTTCGATCAGCACGTCGAAGTTGCGGGAGATGACATGAGTCGGGTCGCCGATCATGGTGTACTGGATTTTGCCGATGGCTGGCGAAGTGTTGTGCCAGGCAGCGTGGGCAAAGTGGGTATCGGTGGAAACGCTGTAGATTTCGACGCCCAGTTTTTGGAACTCGGCGTAGTTGTCAGCCAGGTCTTCCAGTTCGGTCGGGCAAACGAAGGTGAAGTCAGCCGGGTAGAAGAAAACGACAGACCACTTGCCTTTCAGGTCAGCGTCCGACACTTGTACGAAGTCGCCATTTTTGTAGGCGGTAGCTTTGAACGGTTTAACTTGGCTGTTGATGATAGGCATCGTTGACTCTCCGTCAGGGGTTAAGAAGTTGATGGAGTGAACTTTACCTACTCGACGGACGGATGGCTCATTGGCAAACATGATGCTACTGATTGGTTTTCACTATTAGCAGAGCGTATAAATAGAAGAAAATGTGATCTACGGCATCAACGGCTTTTCAGCGATGCGGGTCATCCCGAGAAACGGGCTGGCTTCAACATAGCGCATGGCGGACTTCATATCCTTCCAGCCCACGTAACTCATCAACGACTTCAAATCCCAACCGCTCTGATGGGCCCAAGTGGCAAAGCCACGACGCAAGGAGTGACTGGTGTAGTGTTCGGCCGCAATGCCGGCGCGCTCCAGTGCCTGACGCAACAACGGGATCACGCTATTGGCGTGCAAGCCCTCCTCGCTCAAATGGCCCCAGCGGTCGATAGCCCGGAACACGGGCCCGCGGACCAACGCTGCTTCAGTAATCCATTGGATATAGGCCTGCACCGGACACAAGCGCTGCAAGGCCGGCGTCTGGTATGTCTGGCCGAGGTTCTCGCGGTCGCTCTTGCTGCGTGGCAGGTAGAGGGTGATGCCCGAACCGGTGCTGGCCTGCACATGTTCAATCTGCACACGGCACAACTCATCGCTACGGAAACCGCGCCAAAAGCCCAGCAAGATCAGCGCCGTGTCGCGCCTGGCCCTCAATAAACCCGGTTGATCGCCCTGCGCCTTGGCGGTTTGCGCTTCCTGCTCCAGCCAGGCAACCACTTGCTCCAGATGCTGAAGCTGCAACGGCTCGGCCTGTTTTTCCTGGGCCGGGTGCAGTGCGCGAATACCCTTGAACACTTTGCGCACCACAGGCGCCTTGGTGGGGTCGGCAAATCCCTGGCTGTTGTGCCACTGCGCCAGCGCGGACAAGCGCAACTTCAAGGTATTGATCGACAGCACGCCCGCGTGAGCCACGAGATAGCGTGCCACGCTATCGCCGGTCGCCGGCAGGAACCCGCCCCAACTGACTTCGAAGTGTTCGATGGCCGCGCGATAGCTGCGACGGGTGTTGTCGCGAGTGGCGGCTTGCAGGTAGCGATCCAGCTCGGTCATGGCCTCAGTTCTCGAAAACGTACCGCGTGAGTGTTTGAAAACCCGCTGTCAGGTTTATCACGCGGGGTAATACCAGTATATCCCGCATGATGGATCACGATATTTTAAGTTTATTCGTTCCGTGGTACATTGCGCATATTAGTGGTACGTACCACAGTATCAAATCGTAGGAGAACACATGGCACGTGGCGGCGTAAACAAGGCACTGGTGCAGGCGGCACGCTCGGCGATCCTTGCCCGGGGCGAACACCCGAGCATCGACGCGGTACGGATCGAGATGGGCAATACCGGCTCAAAAACCACGATCCATCGCTATATGAAGGAGCTCGATGACGGTGCCGAACCCGCGCAAGCGCCTTCCGAGCCTATTGACGATGAGCTGGCAGGCCTGGTGTCGCGGCTGGCGCAACGCCTGAAAGAGCAGGCGCAAGAGCCCATCGACCAGGCGCGCGCACAGTTCGAGCAACAACGAAAAGAACTGGAAACCCAGCTGCACGAGGCTCGCGAGGCCAACACCCAATTGCAGCAGCAATACGAAATTCAAAGCCTGGCGCTGACCCAGGAATCGACGGAGTTGCAAGACACCCGCTCCATGCTGCAAACCGAGCAAACCCGCAACGCCAGCCTGAACCAGGCGTTGGCGGATTTCGAATTACGCTTGCAGGACAAGGACGAGCAGATCCGCTCGCTGGAAGAAAAGCATCTGCACGCCCGCGAAGCGCTGGAACACTATCGCAACGCCGTCAAAGATCAGCGCGAGCAGGAGCAGCGCCGCCACGAAGGTCAGGTACAGCAGATTCAGATGGAGTTGCGCCAAGCGCAGCAAAGCGCACTGGTTCGCCAGGATGAAATCACCCAGCTGCATCGCGATAACGAGCGCTTACTGACGGAAAACCGCGGAACGCTGCGGGAGTTGAGCCTGTCGCAAGAGCAACTCAAGCACACCAACAGCCGACAGGATCAGCTGCTGGAACAGGTCAACCGTATCGACAGTGAACGCACCCTCCTCCAGGAACGCTTGCGCATTGCCTTGCTGGAAAGCCAGTCACTCAAGCAGGACATCGACGAACAGTCGCACATCAACAAAGCGCTGGAAGTTGAACTGATCAAGTTGCAGGCGAGCCTGGATGAAAGCGTGCGCCTGGCCGCTGTCGTTGCGACAGGGCCAGACACATCAACGCCGCAAAAAGACGATTAACCCCCGACTGGCGTGCGCATGGTGACGAACTCTTCAGCGGCCGTCGGATGCACGCCGATGGTTTCGTCGAAGTCGCGCTTGGTCGCGCCCGCCTTCAGGGCAATCGCCAGCCCCTGAACGATCTCACCGGCATCCGGGCCGACCATGTGGCAACCCAAGACCTTGTCGGTCTTGGCGTCCACCACCAGCTTCATCAGGGTACGTTCCTGGCACTCGGTCAGGGTCAGCTTCATCGGCCGGAATCGGCTTTCGAAGATCACCACATCGTGTCCGGCTTCTCGCGCCTCCTCTTCAGTCAGGCCGACCGTGCCGATGTTCGGCAAGCTGAACACGGCGGTCGGGATCATCTTGTAATCCACCAGGCGATATTGCTCGGGCTTGAACAAGCGCCGGGCTACAGCCATGCCCTCCGCTAGCGCGACCGGCGTCAGCTGCACTCGACCGATCACATCGCCCAGGGCCAGGATCGATGGCTCTGCGGTTTGATACTGCTCATCGACCTCGACAAAACCTTTCTTGTCGAGTTTGACGCCGGTGTTTTCCAACCCCAGATTGTCGAGCATCGGACGCCGACCGGTGGCGTAGAACACACAATCTGCTTCCAGCTCGCGACCATCCTTGAGGGTGGCCTTCAGGCTGCCATCGGCTTGTTTGTCGATGCGCTCGATATCAGCATTGAATTGCAGGTCCATGCCGCGCTTGGTCAACTCTTCCTGCAAATGTTTGCGCACCGCACCGTCGAAGCCACGCAGGAACAGATCACCGCGATACAGCAGTGTGGTTTTGGCCCCCAGCCCGTGGAAAATCCCGGCAAACTCCACCGCAATGTAACCGCCACCGACCACCAGAACGCGCTTGGGCAGCTCTTTAAGGAAGAACGCCTGATTGGAACTGATCGCATGCTCGTGTCCCGGAATCTCCGGGATCTGCGGCCAGCCGCCGGTAGCAATCAGAATGTTTTTGGAGGTGTAGCGTTCGCCATCGATCTCGACGGTATGCGGATCGACGATTTTCGCGTGGCCTTCATGCAAGGTCACGCCGCTGTTAACCAGCAAATTGCGATAGATTCCGTTCAGGCGATTGATCTCGCGATCCTTGTTGGCGATCAGCGTCGCCCAGTCGAACTTCGCCTCACCCGGGGTCCAACCAAAACCTTGCGATTGCTCGAAGTCTTCGGCGAAGTGCGCGCCATAGACCAGCAATTTTTTCGGCACGCAGCCGACGTTTACACACGTACCGCCCAGGTAGCGGCTCTCGGCCACAGCGACTTTCGCGCCAAAACCGGCCGCAAACCGCGCAGCCCGAACACCGCCGGAACCGGCGCCAATCACATACAAGTCAAAATCGTAGGCCATTTATATCTCCTCGGCAGGTCACCAGCATACCTGCGGGTGTCCTTTGGGCAAGTATCGCAAACGACATGGGACCGGAAAATGAAAAAGCCACCCGAAGGTGGCTTTTCAGTACAAGCAGCTCAGGCGCTATCAGTAAGCCTTACCCGTCTTGTAGAAGTTCTCGAAGCAGAAGTTGGTTGCCTCGATGTAGCCTTCAGCGCCACCGCAGTCAAAACGCTTGCCTTTGAACTTGTAGGCAATCACGCAACCGTCTTTGGCTTGCTTCATCAGGGCGTCAGTAATCTGGATCTCGCCGCCTTTGCCTGGCTCGGTTTCTTCGATCAGCTTGAAGATATCCGGTGTCAGGATGTAACGGCCAATGATTGCCAGGTTCGACGGCGCATCTTCAGGGGCAGGCTTCTCAACCATGTTGCGTACGCGGTACAGGTCATCACCAATCAGGTCGCCGGCGATCACGCCGTACTTGTTGGTTTCTGATGGGTCAACTTCCTGAATCGCCACGATGGTGCAGCGGTACTGCTTGTACAGCTTGACCATCTGGGTCAGTACGCCGTCGCCTTCCAGGTTGACGCACAAGTCGTCCGCCAGCACCACGGCGAAGGGTTCGTCGCCGATCAGTGGACGACCGGTCAGGATCGCGTGGCCCAGGCCTTTCATTTCGGTCTGGCGAGTGTAGGAGAACGAGCACTCGTCGAGCAGTTTACGGATGCCGACCAGGTATTTTTCCTTGTCGGTGCCCTTGATCTGGTTTTCCAGCTCGTAGCTGATGTCGAAGTGGTCTTCCAGGGCGCGCTTGCCGCGACCGGTAACGATGGAGATTTCGGTCAACCCAGCGTCCAGTGCTTCTTCGACGCCGTACTGGATCAGTGGCTTGTTTACCACCGGCAGCATTTCTTTGGGCATGGCTTTAGTCGCTGGCAGGAAGCGAGTACCGTAACCGGCTGCTGGGAACAAGCATTTCTTGATCATATAAGTCCTTGAAAGGGCTGTGTGTACGAGTTTCGGCGCAGTCTAATCAGGCGGCGTGCACCTTACAATGCCCCGCACTGGCTAACCGATGCCATCATAGAGAAATATTCTGATGGATAGTTCCGCAGATAATCTGCATAACCTCTTATAGATAGCAGAGATCGGCAGATTTGCACGACCATCAGCCGAAACACAATCTGCCCCACCCTACGCCCTTCGGCACCCGTTGCGGGCATTTGGCGCTATCATTGCCCGATTGAACCAGCCAACGAGGCAGATAGATGTCGGTAGCAAAAAGTGTCAACGGGTTCCTGATCAATCAGGCGAAAGACGGCCAGTGGTGGGTAGACAGTGCAAGCGGCGAGAATATTGCCGGGCCTTTCCCGACCGAGGCGTTGGCGATTGAAGTAGCATCCGTATTGGAGCTCGAACACCCAGCCCCGAAGCGTCGCGGCAAGGACAAGTCTTGAGCTGAACCGGACATGACCCCAGCCCTGCCTTTGTGCAGGGCTTTTTTGTGATTGCCGCCAGCGAAGTGGCCATTAGCTATAATCTTTCGCGGCCGCCGCTGTCACAGCGTTTAGCCCCCATCACTTGACGACGACCACGACATGAATAGATTTTTGCCACTGATTGCGGTACTGGCCCTGAGCGGCTGCGCCACGTCCGAAACGACTTACCTGAAAAATGGCGAACAAGGCCTGAGCATCGACTGTTCCGGGGAGGCCAACGACTGGGCAAGCTGCTACGAAAAAGCCGATGCCTCTTGCGCCGGCACCGGCTATCGGATTGTCGGTACCGACGGCACACCGTCGACCAAGGAAAGCGACAAGACCCTGGGCGTCGACGTCGGCAATTACAAAAACCGCAGCGTGGTGGTGGTCTGCAAGTAGGGTTCCCAATACCGATAAATCAAGAAACTTGAGCTACGCAAATCCTGTGGGAGCGTGGCTTGCCCGCGAAGAACGATGACGCGTAATACCTGAAAAACCGCGGTACATTCTTCGCGCTCGTTCCCACAGGTTCCGTATCTTGACTTACCGGCATTAGGGCTTCCCCCTGCCCTATATATGGATTTCAGCGAACTTGATCCCGAGCCCGCGCACGGTCTCGATCAATTCGTCGAGGCGGCTAAAGGACTCGACTTCATCGTTGTCATCCACCAGGAAATAACTGCGCCCGGCGCTTTTCTTGAAAAACACGATCCATTCTCCCGGATTCGCCGGGTTCTGAATCACATGGGTGGCAGAGATATGACCCTCTGCATGGCGCTCCCGCACCTGTTCTCGCTTCATGCTCGACTCCAGAAATGACAATGCCGTCAAAGCGCGACTTTGACGGCATCGATGCTGACCGGGGGTAGTTTATCAGCCGGATATGCACGCGGTGGCGGCATTGCGCACATCCCATGGGCGCAAGGGCACGTTGGAGATGCGTTCATGCAGCTTGATGCTGCTGCCGCCGGAGCGGTCTTCGATGTCAAACACCGCTGCCGGCCCCGAGGAAAACTTCTGCGGCACGATAACCCGCACGCCGTCCTTCTGCGGCTCGACTTGCAGGGCTCCACGGCTATCGGCCAGTTTCTCCTCCAGGCACTTCGCGTACTCATGGGGCTTCTTGCCTGAAATCACGCTCATGGTAGGCAGCGACTCATTGATGTCCGAGACCGTCGCACATCCACCCACTGCCAATGCCAACGGCACGACCAGAACACCCCACTTCATACAAAACCTCCGATAAAGACCCTCCGACAGCACAACTGCTGTTTTTCTCCGAGGCTCATTGCTTTTATCGCTCATAGAATTCCGAATAACTGTTTTTAATTGTCAAAGCGAACCCCGACAGCCAGATAATAACCTGTTCGGGCTGATAAACTGCGCCAATCGCCCATGCTATCGTTTTGATTTTGTAGAAAAAGCCCTTCTGGAGGCGCCTCATGAAATTTATCCACCAGCGCGAGCACCTCAACGAAGACGACATCGTCGTCATCCAGTGCTCCCAAATGTGCAACATCCGCTTGATGAACGACGCCAACTTCCGCAGCTTCAAGAACGGCGGTCGTCATACTTACCACGGCGGCGCCTTCGACACCTTCCCAGCCCGGATCACCGCGCCGAGCACCGGTTTCTGGAACATCACCATCGACACGGTCAACCGCCGGCCGATCAGCGTGACCCGCAAACCGACCCTGACGCACTCGATCAAGATCATCCGCCGCTCCAGCTCGAAACTGAGCTGAGCCCACACGAATACAGGCAGAAATGACCGTGGCCCAAACGACCAAGTACGTCATCAAATATAAACTCAACGGCGAGCGCCGCTTCGAATTTGCCCAGCTTGAAAACGGCACGGTAGAAGAAGCCAAGGCAGCACTGGACGTCATTCATGGCCAGACAGAAGACGTCATCAGTGAAATCAGCGTAAGCAAAGCGCTGTAACACCCTGTGGAGCGACAACATGGACGTCTGCTCCCAGCCTTGAAATTCGACCGCAAGCACCGGAGTGCCCACTCCCGCAGCGCTCACTAAGCTGGCCGCCTCGACCTTTTGGTCAAGGAGTCAGAGCCCTTGTTTACTTACCCGATTCACGACGATGCCCTCGACTGGGCCATGCTCGAGCAACAACTCGACCAGGATGGCTGCGCGATCATCAGGTCGCTTTTAAGCCATGAAACCTGCGATGAAATCAGCGCCCTGTACGACCGGCCCGAGACCTTTCGATCGAAAGTGGTGATGGCTCGCCACGGTTTTGGCCGTGGCGAGTACAAATACTTCAAATACCCGCTGCCGGATCCGGTGGCCCGGTTGCGCCGTGCGCTCTACCCTCGACTGGTTCCAATCGCCAATCGCTGGTACGCATCCATGGACCTGCCGACCCGTTTTCCTGAGTCGCATGAAGCATTTCTGCAGCGCTGTCATGCCGCCGGTCAGGAACGCCCGACCCCCTTGTTGCTGCAATACGGCCCGCAGGACTACAACTGCTTGCATCAGGATCTGTACGGCGAACATGTCTTCCCGCTGCAAGTGGCGATTCTTCTGTCAGAACCAGGGGAGGATTTCACCGGCGGCGAGTTTGTGCTGACTGAACAACGTCCACGGATGCAGTCACGCCCGCAAGTCATCGGCCTGAAGAAAGGCGATGCGTTGATTTTTGCCGTGAACCTGCGCCCGGTAAAAGGCGTTCGCGGTTATTACCGAGTGACCATGCGTCACGGGGTGAGTCGCCTGCACAGTGGAAAACGGCATACCCTTGGAATCATCTTTCACGATGCGTTATGACCCCATGAGCCCAATCACCTTCGATCTGTTTGCCGACGCCGAACCCGAGCAGCAGACCCGGCGTGAGCAGATCGGCGAACAATCCTGCGTTCTGAGAGGCTTTGCCCTGCCCTGGCTCGACCGGTTGCTGCCGGCACTGGAGGCGGTTCTGACAGCGGCGCCCTTTCGGCAGATGATCACGCCCGGCGGTTTTACCATGTCGGTGGCCTTGAGCAGTTGCGGCACCTGGGGCTGGACAACCGACCGCAGCGGCTACCAGTACACCCGTAACGATCCGCAGACCGGCGCGCCCTGGCCTGAAATGCCCGAGGTGTTTTTCGAACTGGCCCAGGCAGCGGCGCGAGAGGCGGGATTTATGGATTTCGTACCGGATTCCTGCCTGATCAATCGCTATGTTCCAGGTGCCAGGATGTCATTGCATCAGGACAAAAACGAAGGTTCCTACGCGGCCCCCATCGTGTCGGTGTCTTTGGGGTTGCCGGCGACGTTCCTGTTCGGTGGCTTCGAACGCAGCGCCAAAAGCCAGCGAGTGCCGCTGTTGCACGGCGATATCGTGGTCTGGGGTGGCGTGGACCGTTTACGCTATCACGGCGTATTGCCGATCAAGGATGGCCAACATCCGCGACTGGGCGAACAACGGATCAACTTCACCTTTCGTACCGCAGGATGAAGCTTTCGAATTCGACCGCAAGACCCGGAGTGCGGTGCCTGCACCCGCTGTTTAATCTGCATGAAACGGGTCAACGGACATGAAGCCATGACAACTCAATCGACAACAATCGCCACCGAAAACGATCCTCGCTGGGCCGCCGTGGTCGCACGCGATCCCCGCGCCGACGGGCAGTTTGTGTATGCGGTGAAAACCACCGGCATCTACTGCCGCCCCAGCAGCCTGGCACGCTTGCCGAAACCGCAGAACGTCGAGTTCTTCGAGACGGCCGAGCAAGCCCAGGCGGCGGGTTATCGCCCCAGCAAACGGGCCGCGAAGGATCAAAGCGATGTCGCCGCACAACACGCCGTGACCGTGGCCGCCGCGTGCCGTCACATCGAATCCGCCGAAACGTTGCCGGCGCTGAATGAATTGGCGGACGCGGCCGGCCTGAGCAGTTTCCACTTCCATCGCGTGTTCAAGGCCATCACCGGCCTGACACCCAAGGGCTATGCCACCGCCCAGCGTTCGCGCAAGGTTCGCGAACGCCTGGCAGACGGCGGCACGGTCACTGACGCGCTGTATGACGCCGGCTTCAACTCCAACAGCCGTTTCTATGAGGCGGCGGATCAATTGCTGGGCATGAAACCCGGCGACTACCGCGCGGCCGGGCAGAACAACGACATTCGTTTTGCCGTCGGCCAGTGTTCCCTCGGGGCGATTCTGGTGGCACAAAGTGAGCGCGGCGTCTGTGCGATCCTGCTGGGGGACGACCCGCATCAATTAGTCTGTGATCTGCAGGACAAGTTTCGACGCGCCAACCTGATTGGTGCCGATCATGAGTTCGAGCAGTTGATCGCCAAGGTCGTCGGTTTTATCGAAGCCCCGGCGCTCGGCCTGGACTTGCCGCTGGACGTACGCGGCACGGCGTTTCAGGAGCGGGTGTGGCAAGCCTTGCAGGAGATTCCCGCTGGCAGCACCGCCAGTTATGCCGATATCGCTCAGCGCATCGGCGCACCGAAAGCCGTACGCGCCGTGGCCCAGGCCTGTGGCGCGAACAGCCTGGCGGTGGCGATCCCTTGCCATCGCGTGGTGCGCAGCGACGGCAACCTGTCGGGCTATCGCTGGGGCGTGGAGCGCAAGCGTCAGTTACTGGAACGTGAAAACGCGGCTGAGTCCTGAATGCCGATGTAGACCGCCACGGACTCCGGGCCGGTGTAGACCTCGAAGTCCGTGGCGAACTTGCGGCGAACCTGCGGGTTATCCTCGAAGTAAGCCCAGACCAGGCCCCATGTCTGAATGACGCTATCGGGCATCGGCCCTTTGGCGCTGAACACCAGGTAATCGCCGCCCTCAACCTGAACCAGCGCAAAGTCTTCGGAGGGCGCGGTGACGGCCGCACCCGCCGTCACATCGAACGGGCCCGAAGCATCGGACTCGTAGTTGGAATAGACGCCGTACATGAAGGAATCCGGCTGTTTGTGGGCGATCTTGTCGAAAATGTCCTCAACGAAAAATTGTTCCCACATCGGGCCGATACGCGCGGTATCGGGCTGCTGCTCGGCGGCATTGAGGGTTCGCACCTGCAAACCCGAGACGCTAAAGGGCAGCACTTCACGCAGTTTTACATCCATTGTCGATGTTTCCTTGTTTCTACAGTTTGTCTGTTTGATTGGCATTGAGATGATCAACGATTGACGTCGACCACCACCCGACCGCGCAACTGGCCGGCGAGCAAGCGCCGCGCAGCGTCGATGGCTTCGCTCAAGCCGATTTCGTGGCTGATCAGCGGCAGCAAGGCGAAATCCAGGTCCTTGGCCAGACGATTCCAGGCCAGTATCCGCTTGGCTTTGGGTTGGGTCACGCTGTTGATGCCGGCCAAGGTCACACCGCGCAAAATGAACGGCGCGACGGAGGCTGGAAAATCCATGCCCTGGGCCAAGCCACAGGCGGCGACGGTACCGTTGGCCCGGGTGCTGGCGCAAGCATTGGCCAGTGTGTGGCTGCCGACCGAGTCGATCACCGCTGCCCAACGCTCCTTGGCCAACGGTTTGCCCGGCTCGGACAGCGTGGCGCGATCGATGATTTCACTGGCGCCCAATTGCTTGAGGTAGTCGTGCTCCGAGGTGCGGCCGGTGGACGCCACCACGCGGTAGCCGAGTTTGCTCAGCAGTGCGATGGAGAAACTGCCTACGCCGCCATTGGCGCCCGTCACCAGCACTTCGCCCTGCTCGGGGTTCACGCCGTTGTGCTCCAGCGCCAGGATGCTCAGCATCGCCGTGTAACCGGCCGTGCCAATGGCCATCGCTTGCGCAGAGGTGAACGCTTTGGGCAGCGGGATCAGCCAATCGCCATTCAGGCGAGCTTTCTGCGCCAATCCGCCCCAGTGCCCTTCACCCACGCCCCAGCCATTGAGCAGGACTTGATCACCCACCTTGTAGTCCGGATGACTGCTGACTTCGACAGTGCCCGCCAGATCGATCCCCGGCACCATGGGGAATTTGCGCACCACCGGGCTGCTGCCGGTGATCGCCAGGCCATCCTTGAAGTTCAGCGTGCTGTACGCCACACGCACCGTCACATCGCCCTCGGGCAATTGATTGTCATTGATCTCTTGCAGTGTGGCCCGGTAACCGCTGTCGTCTTTGTCGATCAATATGCCTTTGAACATCACTGCCTCCCGATGGAATCGCTCAGTTGTCGTGCCGTTGAGATAACACATGGAAGCACATCACCGCACCCGACTTTAAGCCATTCCCCAAAACTCAACTGGCCTTGCGTCAGTCATTACTGATACAAATTCGCTTCTACCGTCCCTGCCCTGTTTCGACGTCGGAGAACACTGCAAATGAGCCTATGGCCAGATACCCGTATTCTTGACCTGCTCGGGATCGAGCTGCCGATCATCCAGGCCCCCCTGGCGGGCGCGACGACTTCGGCCATGGTGATTGCGGCGAGCAACGCTGGCGGCCTGGGCTCAATGCCCGCTGCGATGCTGAGCATCGAGCAGTTGCGCGAAGAGCTGAAAACGATTCGCCAACACACCCGGCGCCCGTTCAGCGTCAACTTCTTCTGCCATCAACCTCCGTCACCCGATGAGCAACGCGCCCAGGACTGGAAGAATCTGCTGGAACCCTACTACCGGGAATTGGGTGTCGATTTCGACGCGCCGACACCGGTGTCCAATCGTGCGCCATTCGACCATGCAGCCTGCGAAGTGATCGAAGAGTTTCGTCCCGAAGTGGTGAGTTTTCACTTCGGCCTGCCGGAAAAGTCCTTGCTGGCTCGGGTAAAAGCCACCGGGGCGAAAATTCTCTCCTCGGCCACTACGGTCGAAGAGGCCATCTGGCTGGAGCAGCATGGCTGCGATGCGATCATCGCCATGGGTTACGAGGCCGGTGGCCACCGGGGGATGTTCCTCAGTGATGAACTGAGCAGCCAGGTGGGGACTTTCGCGCTGGTGCCACAGATCGTCGACGCGGTGAAAGTGCCGGTGATTGCGGCGGGCGGGATTGGCGATGCGCGGGGCGTCGCGGCGGCTTTTCTGCTGGGCGCCTCGGCGGCCCAGGTGGGCACGGCTTACTTGTTCACCCCGGAGGCCAAGATCAGCGCTTCTCACCACAAGGCGTTGCGCACGGCCAAGGAAAGCGAGACGGCGGTCACCAACATTTTCACCGGGCGCCCGGCGCGGGGGATTCTCAATCGGGTGATGCGTGAACTGGGGCCGATGTGCGCCAAGGCACCGGCCTTCCCCTTGGCGGGCGGCGCGCTGATGCCCTTGCGGGCCAAGGCAGAAGAGGATTTCAGCAGCCTTTGGGCCGGGCAGGCGTTCACGCTGGGTGTTGAAATGACTTCGGCAGAGTTGACCCGGCGTTTGGCGGATGAGGCGTTGGCCAAACTGACTCACCGCTAAACCCTGAAGGGGCTAACCCTAATGCCGGCAAGTTAAGCGCAATCCATGTGGGAGCGAGCCTGCTCGCGAAGGCAGTGTGTCAGGTGACATCAATGTTGGCTTTGCTGCCGCCATCGCGAGCAGGCTCGCTCCCACAGGTTCCGCGCCTATACCGACCAGCATTAGGTCCAGCCCTCCTTGTACTCTGTATCTGGCAAGTTCCGTTTACAGGCAATTCGCTATATATTCCGCTATATAGCGTTTCGTCCCTCGTTGCACTCGCCTACCACGGAGCCGTTCCATGATCGTTCGTGCCTCACGTTTTGTCCCCGCGTGCCTGTTCAGCCTGTTCGCTTTCGGGTCCGCCCAGGCGGATGTAGTCCAGGTCGCCGTCGCCGCCAACTTCACCGCGCCAATCCAGGCCATCGCTGCCGACTTCGAAAAAGACACCGGGCATAAACTGGTGGCCGCTTATGGTGCAACCGGTCAGTTCTATACCCAGATCAAGAACGGTGCACCGTTCGAAGTGTTCCTCTCGGCGGACGACACCACCGCGCAAAAACTCGAGACCGAAGGCGACACTGTCAAGGGCTCGCGCTTCACCTACGCCATCGGCACCCTGGCGCTGTGGTCGGCCAAGGAAGGTTACGTCGACGCCAAGGGCAAGGTGCTGAGCGACAATCAATATAAGCACCTGTCCATCGCCAACCCGAAAGCAGCGCCTTATGGCCTGGCTGCCACTCAGGTACTGGCCAGGCAGGGCCTGACCGACAAGGTCAAAGACAAGATCGTGGAAGGCCAGAACATCACCCAGGCCTACCAGTTCGTCTCCACCGGCAACGCCGAACTTGGTTTTGTGGCCTTGTCGCAGATCTACAAAGACGGCAAAGTCACCAGCGGTTCGGCATGGATCGTTCCGGCCAACCTGCATGACCCGATCAAACAAGACGCGGTGATCCTCAACAAGGGCAAGGACAACCCGGCCGCCAAGGCACTGGTTGACTACCTCAAAGGTCCGAAAGCCGCTGCAGTCATCAAGTCCTACGGTTACCAACTCTAAATGACGCTATCGAGTGCCGATTATTCCGCCATCTGGCTGACCCTGAAACTGGCGTCCCTGACGACCGTCATCCTGTTGGTTATCGGCACTCCGATTGCGTTATGGCTGTCGCGCACCCATTCCTGGCTGCGCGGCCCGGTCGGGGCGATCGTCGCCCTGCCCCTGGTGCTGCCGCCCACGGTGATTGGCTTTTACTTGTTGCTGGCCCTCGGCCCGAACGGGTGGATCGGCCACTTCACCCAGTCGCTGGGGCTCGGCACCCTCACCTTCAGTTTTGCGGGGCTGGTGATCGGCTCGGTGCTGTACTCGATGCCGTTCGTGATCCAACCGCTGCAAAATGCATTTTCCGCCATCGGCACACGCCCACTGGAAGTGGCCGCGACCTTGCGCGCCAATCCCTGGGACACGTTCTTCAGCGTGATTCTGCCGCTGGCCCGCCCCGGGTTCATCACCGCGGCCATTCTCGGTTTCGCCCACACTGTCGGCGAGTTCGGCGTGGTGCTGATGATCGGCGGCAACATTCCCGACAAGACCCGCGTGGTTTCGGTGCAGATCTACGATCACGTCGAAGCCATGGAATACGCCCAGGCGCATTGGCTGGCCGGGGCGATGCTGGTGTTCTCCTTTGCGGTGTTGCTGGCGCTTTACTCCAGCCGTAAAACCAAAACGGTCTGGAGCTGATCAATGATTCAAACGCGCTTGAAACTGAGTTATTCGGGGTTCGCCCTGGATGTCGAGCTGCAACTGCCCGGCCGCGGAGTGACGGCGCTTTACGGTCATTCCGGCTCGGGCAAAACCACCTGCCTGCGCTGCATCGCCGGTCTGGAACAGGCCGAGCAGGGTTTTATTCAGGTCAACGATGAAGTCTGGCAGGACAGCGACAAGGGGATTTTCGTCCCGCCGCATAAACGCGCCCTGGGTTACGTTTTCCAGGAAGCCAGTCTGTTTCCCCATCTATCGGTGCGGGCCAACCTTGAGTTCGGCCTCAAGCGCATCCCTCGCCAACAGCGTCGGGTCGACATGGCCCACGCCACTGAGCTTCTGGGGATTGGCCATTTGCTCGACCGTGATCCGCAGCACCTTTCGGGCGGTGAACGCCAACGGGTCGGCATCGCTCGCGCGCTGCTCACCAGCCCGAAGCTGTTGCTGATGGACGAGCCGCTGGCGGCACTCGATACCCAGCGTAAAAACGAAATCCTGCCTTACCTGCAACGGCTGCACGATGAGCTGGACATCCCCGTGCTGTACGTCAGCCATTCTCAGGATGAAGTCGCGCGGCTCGCCGACCACCTCGTCCTGCTCAGCGACGGCAAGGCCCTGGCCAGCGGTCCCATCGGCGAAACCCTGGCCCGGCTCGATCTGCCGCTGGCCCTGGGCGACGACGCCGGCGTGGTGATCGAAGGACACGTCAGCGCTTATGACGCCGACTACCAGTTGTTGACCTTGCAACTGCCCAACACGGACCTGAGCATTCGGGTCGCCCATTCGCCGATGGCTGAGGGTCAGGCACTGCGCTGCAAGGTCCAGGCGCGGGATGTCAGCCTGAGCCTGCAAGGCGTCGAGCAAAGCAGCATCCTCAATCGCCTGCCGGTCACGGTGATCAGTGAAATCGGCGCCGACAACGCCGCCCACGTACTGATCCGCCTGAACGCGGCTGGCACACCGCTGCTGGCGCGGATTACCCGTTACTCCCGGGACCAATTGGGCGTGCACCCCGGCCAGCCACTCTGGGCGCAGATCAAAGCGGTGGCGGTGTTGGCCTGACCCCGTCGCCGAGACGTATTCAAAGGCGTACTGAACCGACGAACTGCCCCGCCAGTTTTTTGCATGATCGCAACGGGCTTCTATGCTTGATCTGAACACGAATAGCTTCGGTGACGCCATGGAAGACATTTTCGTTGTGAAACGCTGCAACAAGATCATCGTTCATGGCCGCCGGGCCGGAGAAGCCGATAACCCGCCATCCGACACCGTCGTCTGGTATCGCATCGTCGATACCCGCACTCGTGGTTTCATCGGTGACGGCTTCGATCTTGAAGAGGACGCCGAACGCGAATGTCGCAGGCTTAACGCGGTCAGTTCGCAGGCGTCGCACGGGTTGGCCTGAAGCCGGCCCCTTCCATTTTTCGGGTCTATACTTGAAGGAGCTGAAGGACCAGCGACCCATCGGCAGAAAGCTCGCTCCCCCGCGGGCTTTTTGTTGCCCTTTAGCCGATTTCTTTGAACGGAGGTGTTTGTCATGTCCGAGAAAGAATCCATCGCCACTCTGCTCACCCTGCTTGACTCCCGTCAGGCGCGCCTTGCCGCCGCGTGCAAGGAGATCGCCGACTGGGTCGATAATCAAGGGGGGCACCCGACAGCCCTCAGGATTCGCGATCGTCTGAACGACATCGAGAAAGACACGCCGCAGATTCGCAGCGCGCTGTCTGCGCTCAAACCTGTCGAGCCGCCGCTGCCTCGGTTCAGATGAGTCGACCCAGGTACTCAAACCAGTGGCAGAGCCCGATTCAGGACACCTGAACGGTGACATCGTCGTCACCAGGCATATGCCTGCCTGCTCGCCATGTGCTACCCGGTTTGCCTAATGCCAGTCAGTCAAGCTGCTGAACCTGTGGGAGATTCTATGGTTGAGGGGAAGCCCTCAACCGGCTTTTGGTTGGTATTCGCTCTGCCCTTTCAGCAGAGCGAATACGATCCGAGCAAGCTTGCGAGCCAGTATCACCAGCGCCTGAGTGGT
>NZ_CAXAQH010000019.1:0-122917 GCF_963970905.1 Pseudomonas sp. EL_65y_Pfl2_R96
GCATTGCATCGGCGGTGAGGCAGGAACGCGGAGCGTCCCGAGAGGCATTCCCACGCAGAGCGTGGGAACGATCAGCCTGGAGGGGGCTTCAGGCTGCCATCACTTCCCGAATATCCGTCGCCAATTCCCGCACGCGTTCTTCTTCGGTGTCCCACGAGCACATGAACCGTGCACCGCCGTTGCCGATGAAGGTGTAGAAGCGCCAGCCCTTGGCGGTCAGTGCGGCGATGGCCGGTTCCGACAGTTGATCGCTCCCACGCTCTGCGTGGGAATGCAGCCCATGACGCTCTGCGTCACAACGGTGCTCGGCATTGCATCGGCGGTGAGGCAGGAACGCGGAGCGTCCCGAGAGGCATTCCCACGCAGAGCGTGGGAACGATCAGCCTGGAGGGGGCTTCAGGCTGCCATCACTTCCCGAATATCCGTCGCCAATTCGCGCACGCGTTCTTCTTCGGTGTCCCACGAGCACATGAACCGTGCACCGCCGTTGCCGATGAAGGTGTAGAAGCGCCAGCCCTTGGCGGTCAGCGCGGCGATGGCCGGTTCCGACAGTTGCAGGAACACGCCGTTGGCCTGCACCGGGAACATCAGTTCCACGCCCGGAATGTCGCTCACCAGTTCGGCCAGCAGCTGCGCGCAGTGGTTGGCGTGGCGGGCGTATTTGAGCCAGGCGTCGTTTTCCAGAATCCCGACCCACGGCGCCGAGAGGAAGCGCATCTTCGACGCCAGTTGCCCGGCCTGTTTGCAGCGGTAATCGAAGTCTTCGGCCAGTTTGTGGTTGAAGAACAGAATCGCTTCGCCCACCGCCATGCCGTTTTTCGTGCCGCCGAAGCACAACACGTCGACGCCGGCCTTCCAGGTCAGGTCGGCTGGTGAGCAGCCAAGAAATGCGCAAGCGTTGGAGAACCGCGCGCCGTCCATGTGCAGGTTCAGGCCCAGTTCTTTGCAGGTGGCGCTGATGGCGCGGATTTCTTCCGGGGTGTACACGCTGCCGACTTCGGTGGCCTGGGTCAGGGTCACGACGCGGGGTTTCGGGTAGTGGATGTCCTGGCGTTTGAGGGCGATTTCGCGGATCGATTCCGGCGTCAGCTTGCCGTTTTCGGTACGGGCGATGAGCAGCTTGGAACCGTTGGAGAAAAACTCCGGCGCGCCGCATTCGTCGGTTTCGACGTGGGCGGTTTCCGAACAGATCACGCTGTGGTAACTCTGGCACAGCGACGACAGGGCCAACGAGTTGGCCGCAGTGCCGTTGAAGGCGAAGAACACTTCGCAGTCGGTTTCGAACAGTTTGCGGAATTGATCGGCCGCGCGTGCGGTCCATTCATCGTCGCCGTATGCGCGCTGGTGGCCGTGGTTGGCCTGTTCCATGGCAGCCCAGGCTTCAGGGCAGATACCGGAATAGTTGTCGCTGGCGAATTGTTGGCTCTTATCGGTCATGGCCGGCTTCCGTGGTCGAAACTCTTATGGTGAAGAGCTTCGTGGTCAATGATGGTGCGCACTCTACCGAAGATCGTCCGGGGAGCACACGGGATGAGTCTGTCAGAAAAAATACAAACGCCTCGGGCAATTATGCACATGACTCAACGGGATGGTGCACTGGATCTGCTCAAGTGGCTGGGGCTGCTGAGCATGGTGCTCGATCACCTGCGATATGTCGGGTACTCCATCGATCTACTGTATGTGCCGGGCCGATTGGCGTTTCCATGGTTCTGCCTGGCGATGGCGGCAAACCTGTCGCGTGCCCGCGCAGTCATGACCGACGGCCAGTGGCGCTACCTCGGTTGGTTGCTGCTGTTTAGTGCTCTGAGCGAAATCCCCTACCGGATGTACATTCCTGACTCCGACACCTTAAACGTGTTGCCCACGCTGGCTCTGGGGTTGTTGGTGGCCCGTGGCTGGCAGTACGGAAGGCTGCAATCGCGACTGTTGGCGGTCGGTGCCTTGATGCTGGCGGCACTGTTCCAGGAGCGACTGATGTTCGGTTTCTTCGGTGTGCTGTTGCCACTGTCGATGTTGCTGGTGATCCACCGGCCCTGGTATTTCAGCCTGTTGCCGGGGCTGGTCTGCCTGGCGGCCAATCAATGGCAGGTGCTGTATGCCGCTGCCCGGTTCGGCAGCGGTGCGGCGATCCTCGGCATTGCCGCGTGTCTGATTGCGCCGTTGCTGGGGCTGCTGCTATTGCGACACGCCCAAGGCATCCGGCCACTGCCGATGCGCCGCTGGGCTTACACGCTCTATCCCGCGCATTTCCTCGTGCTTCTGACCTTACGCCCACTCATCGCTTGACTCCTGACCTTCTACAGGGGCGCGCAAAACCCTGTGGGAGCGGGCTTGCCCGCGATGGCGGCATCACATCCAGCATGATGTCAGCTGACCCACCGCTATCGCGGGCAAGCCCGCTCCCACAAGGGATCCATTCTGATTTTAAGATTGTGTCCGGTCAGGCTTTTCGGCTCATGTCGTAAACGCACCTTTGCGTGGCGTCCATAGGCATTTGACCTGTCTGCGCCGGTCATACCATCGCATCCAAAGGGCACTGCCGTAATGCCAGTGCCTTACCGAGACGAATGGCGCATAGATGCCGCTGGGAGAGACGCGATGTTCAGCAAGCAAGACCAGATCAAGGGTTACGACGATGCACTGCTGGCGGCGATGAATGCCGAGGAGCAACGCCAGGAAGATCACATCGAGCTGATCGCGTCAGAGAACTACACCAGCAAACGCGTCATGGAAGCGCAAGGCAGCGGCCTGACCAACAAGTACGCCGAAGGCTATCCGGGCAAGCGCTACTACGGTGGCTGCGAGCACGTCGACAAGGTTGAAGCCCTGGCCATCGAACGCGCCAAGCAACTGTTCGGCGCCGACTACGCCAACGTGCAGCCGCACTCCGGTTCCTCGGCCAACAGCGCCGTGTACCTGGCTCTGCTGCAAGCCGGCGACACCATTCTCGGCATGAGCCTGGCCCACGGTGGTCACCTGACCCACGGCGCCAAAGTGTCGTCCTCGGGCAAGCTGTACAACGCCGTGCAGTACGGCATCGACACCAAGACCGGGCTGATCGATTACGACGAAGTCGAGCGCCTGGCCGTCGAGTGCAAGCCGAAAATGATCGTTGCCGGGTTCTCGGCCTACTCCAAGACCCTCGACTTCCCACGTTTCCGCCAGATCGCCGACAAGGTCGGTGCGCTGTTGTTCGTCGACATGGCCCACGTTGCCGGTCTGGTCGCTGCCGGCCTGTACCCGAACCCGCTGCCTTACGCCGACGTGGTGACCACCACCACCCACAAGACCCTGCGCGGTCCGCGTGGCGGCCTGATCCTGGCCAAGGCCAACGAAGAAATCGAGAAGAAGCTCAACGCCGCGGTGTTCCCGGGTGCCCAGGGCGGCCCGCTGATGCACGTCATCGCCGGTAAGGCGGTGTGCTTCAAGGAAGCACTGGAGCCTGGCTTCAAGGCCTACCAGCAACAAGTGATCGACAACGCCCAGGCCATGGCCGGCGTATTTATCAAACGCGGCTA
Organism: Pseudomonas sp. EL_65y_Pfl2_R96; assembly: GCF_963970905.1. NCBI lineage: Bacteria > Pseudomonadati > Pseudomonadota > Gammaproteobacteria > Pseudomonadales > Pseudomonadaceae > Pseudomonas > Pseudomonas sp. EL_65y_Pfl2_R96. The sequence continues at coordinate 3,519 of NZ_CAXAQH010000019.1, forward strand.
CGATGTAGTGTCCGGCGGCACCGATAACCACCTGTTCCTGGTCAGCCTGATCCGTCAGGGCCTCACCGGCAAAGAGGCGGACGCAGCACTCGGTCGCGCCCACATCACCGTGAACAAGAACGCTGTCCCGAATGATCCACAGTCGCCGTTCGTGACCTCCGGCCTGCGTATCGGCACCCCGGCGGTGACGACTCGCGGCTTCAAGGTCACCCAGTGCGTCACGCTGGCCGGCTGGATCTGCGACATCCTCGACAACCTCGGCGATGCCGATGTCGAGGCCAATGTCGCGCAGCAAGTGGCAGCCCTGTGCGCGGACTTCCCGGTTTATCGCTGAGCGCGGTTTTGGAGTAAATGACTATGCAACGCTATTCGGGCTTCGGCCTCTTCAAACACTCCCTCAGCCATCACGAAAACTGGCAGAAGATGTGGCGCACGCCGACCCCGAAAAAGGTCTATGACGTGGTCATCGTCGGCGGTGGCGGGCATGGTCTGGCGACCGCCTACTACCTGGCCAAGGAGCACGGCATCACCAACGTGGCCGTGGTCGAGAAAGGCTGGCTGGGCGGCGGTAACACCGCGCGCAACACCACCATCGTTCGCTCCAACTACCTGTGGGACGAGTCGGCGCACCTGTACGAACACGCGATGAAATTGTGGGAAGGCCTGTCCCAGGACCTGAACTACAACGTGATGTTCTCCCAGCGTGGCGTTTACAACTTGTGCCACACCCTGCAGGACATTCGTGATTCCGAGCGTCGGGTCAGCGCCAACCGCCTCAACGGCGTGGACGGTGAACTGCTCGATGCCAAGCAAGTGGCGGACGAGATCCCGTACCTCGACTGCTCCAAGAACACTCGCTACCCGGTGATGGGCGCAACCGTCCAGCGTCGCGGCGGCGTGGCCCGTCACGATGCCGTGGCGTGGGGCTTTGCCCGTGCCGCTGACGCATTGGGTGTGGACCTGATTCAACAGACCGAAGTGATCGGTTTCCGTAAGGAAAACGGTGTGTGCATCGGCGTTGAAACCAACAAGGGCTTCATCGGCGCCAAGCGCGTTGGTGTGGTCACTGCCGGTAACTCCGGGCACATGGCCAAACTCGCCGGTTTCCGTCTGCCGATCGAATCGCACCCGCTGCAAGCGCTGGTGTCCGAGCCGATCAAGCCGATTATCGACAGCGTGATCATGTCCAACGCCGTACACGGTTACATCAGTCAGTCCGACAAGGGCGACCTGGTGATCGGCGCCGGTATCGACGGCTACAACGGCTACGGCCAGCGTGGTTCGTACCCGGTGATCGAGCACACCATCCAGGCCATCGTCGAGATGTTCCCGGTGCTGTCCCGCGTACGCATGAACCGTCAGTGGGGCGGCATCGTCGACACCACGCCGGATGCGTGCCCGATCATCTCGAAAACCCCGGTACCGAACATGTTCTTCAACTGCGGTTGGGGCACCGGTGGCTTCAAGGCAACACCTGGCTCGGGCAACGTGTTTGCCGCAAGCCTGGCCAAGGGTGAAATGCACCCATTGGCCGCACCTTTCTCCATCGACCGTTTCCACAACGGTGCGTTGATCGACGAACACGGCGCTGCTGCGGTTGCCCACTAACAGGAGAAATCCCCATGTTGCATATCTTCTGTCCTCACTGCGGCGAACTGCGCTCCGAAGAGGAATTCCATGCATCCGGCCAGGCGCACATACCGCGTCCACTGGATCCGAACAGCTGCACCGACGAGGAGTGGGGCGACTACATGTTCTTCCGCGATAACCCTCGCGGTCTGCACCACGAGCTGTGGGATCACGTCGCCGGTTGCCGTCAGTACTTCAACGTCACCCGTGACACCGTGACCTACGAGATTCTCGAAACCTACAAGATCGGCACCAAGCCGCAGTTCACCGACAAGACCGACAGCCCGAAAGCGGCCGCCACGGCTCTGGGAGAGAAGGTATGAGCCAGATCAATCGCCTGTCCAACGGCGGACGCATCGACCGCAACAAAGTGCTGAGCTTCACCTTCAACGGCCAGATCTACAAAGGCTTTGAAGGCGACTCCCTGGCCGCTGCATTGCTGGCCAACGGTGTCGACATCATCGGCCGCAGCTTCAAGTACTCCCGCCCGCGCGGCATCTTCGCCGCCGGTGCCGAAGAGCCGAACGCTGTGCTGCAGATCGGTGCGACCGAAGCCACGCAGATCCCGAATGTGCGCGCCACGCAACAAGCGCTGTATCAAGGCCTGGTCGCCACCAGCACCAACGGCTGGCCGAGCGTGAACAACGACATGATGGGGATTCTCGGCAAGGTCGGCGGCAAGCTGATGCCGCCGGGCTTCTACTACAAAACCTTCATGTACCCGCAATCGTTCTGGATGACCTACGAGAAGTACATTCGTAAGGCTGCCGGCCTTGGCCGCTCGCCGACCGAGAACGATCCGGACACCTACGACTACATGAACCAGCACTGCGACGTGCTGATCGTCGGCGCTGGCCCTGCGGGTCTGGCGGCTGCACTGGCGGCTGCCCGTAGCGGTGCGCGTGTGATCCTGGCCGATGAGCAGGAAGAGTTCGGCGGCAGCCTGCTCGATTCCCGCGAAAGCCTTGATGGCAAGCCTGCTACCGAGTGGGTCGCCAGCGTCATCGCCGAGCTGAAAAACACCCCGGACGTGCTGCTGTTGCCGCGCGCCACGGTCAACGGCTACCACGACCATAACTTCCTGACCATTCACGAGCGCCTCACCGATCACCTCGGCGACCGTGCCCCGATTGGCCAGGTGCGTCAGCGCATCCACCGGGTTCGCGCCAAGCGTGTAGTGCTGGCGACCGGTACTCACGAGCGTCCACTGGTTTATGGCAACAACGACGTACCGGGCAACATGCTCGCCGGCGCTGTGTCGACTTATGTGCGTCGTTACGGCGTGGCACCGGGCAAAAAACTCGTGCTGTCGACCAACAACGACCACGCTTACCGCGTAGCGCTGGATTGGCTCGATGCCAGTCTGCAAGTGGTGGCGATCGCCGATGCCCGCAGCAACCCTCGCGGTGCGCTGGTGGAAGAAGCCCGCGCCAAAGGCATCCGCATCCTGACCGGCAGCGCCGTGATCGAGGCCCGTGGCAGCAAGCACGTCACCGCCGCTCGCGTTGCCGCGATTGATGTAAAAGCACACACCGTGACCAGCCCGGGCGAGTGGCTCGATTGCGACCTGGTCGCCAGTTCCGGCGGTTACAGCCCGGTGGTTCACCTGGCGTCGCACTTGGGTGGCAAGCCGATCTGGCGTGAAGATATCCTCGGCTTCGTACCGGGCGAAGCACCGCAAAAACGCGTGTGCGTCGGTGGCATCAACGGCGTCTACGGCCTCGGCGATTCGTTGGCCGATGGTTTTGAAGGTGGTGCTCGCGCGGCCAGCGAAGCCGGTTTCAGCAAGGTCGAAGGCGTATTGCCCAAAGCCTTGAGCCGTCTGGAAGAGCCGACGCTGGCGCTGTTCCAGGTGCCTCACGAGAAAGCCACTGCCCGTGCGCCGAAGCAATTCGTCGACCTGCAGAACGACGTCACCGCTGCCGCCATCGAACTGGCGACCCGCGAAGGCTTCGAGTCGGTCGAGCACGTCAAACGCTACACCGCACTGGGCTTCGGCACCGATCAGGGCAAGCTCGGCAACGTCAACGGTCTGGCCATCGCCGCCCGCTCGCTGAACGTGACCATCCCGCAGATGGGCACCACCATGTTCCGCCCGAACTACACGCCGGTGACTTTCGGCGCCGTGGCCGGTCGTCACTGTGGGCACATCTTCGAGCCGGTTCGCTACACCGCGCTGCACGCCTGGCACGTAAAAAACGGTGCCGAATTCGAAGACGTCGGTCAGTGGAAACGTCCTTGGTACTTCCCGAAAAACGGTGAAGACCTGCACGCCGCGGTCAAACGCGAATGCAAAGCCGTGCGCGACAGCGTCGGCCTGCTGGACGCTTCGACCCTGGGCAAGATCGACATCCAGGGCCCGGACACGCGTGAGTTCCTCAACCGCATCTACACCAACGCCTGGACCAAGCTCGATGTGGGTAAGGCGCGTTACGGCCTGATGTGCAAAGAAGACGGCATGGTGTTCGACGACGGCGTGACTGCATGCCTGGCCGATAACCACTTCGTGATGACCACCACCACCGGCGGCGCCGCACGCGTGCTGCAATGGCTGGAAATCTACCACCAGACCGAATGGCCAGACCTGAAGGTGTACTTCACTTCCGTGACGGATCACTGGGCGACCATGACCCTGTCGGGGCCGAACAGCCGCAAGCTGCTCAGCGAAGTCACCGACATCGACCTGAGCAACGAAGCGTTCCCGTTCATGACCTGGAAAGAAGGTCTGGTCGGCGGTGTACCAGCGCGGGTGTTCCGGATTTCGTTCACCGGTGAGCTGTCGTACGAAGTCAACGTGCAGGCCGACTACGCCATGGGCGTGCTCGAAAAAATCGTCGAGGCCGGCAAGCAGTACAACCTGACGCCATATGGCACTGAAACCATGCACGTACTGCGGGCCGAGAAGGGCTTCATCATCGTTGGCCAGGACACTGACAGCTCGATGACCCCGGACGACCTGAACATGGGCTGGTGTGTTGGTCGCACCAAACCGTTCTCGTGGATCGGCTGGCGTGGCATGAACCGCGAAGACTGCGTGCGTGATCAGCGCAAACAGCTGGTTGGTCTGAAGCCGATCGATCCGACCAAATGGCTGCCGGAAGGTGCGCAACTGGTGTTCAACACCAAGCAAACCATCCCGATGACGATGGTGGGTCACGTGACTTCCAGCTACCTGCACAACTCCCTCGGCTATTCGTTTGCCATGGGTGTGGTCAAGGGCGGCCTGAAGCGCATGGGTGAGCGGGTGTTCGCGCCGCTGGCCGACGGTAGCGTGATCGAGGCGGAAATCGTTTCTTCGGTGTTCTTCGATCCGAAAGGCGATCGCCAGAACGTGTAAGTCGATCGTTCCCACGCTCTGCTGATCGTTCCCACGCTCAGCGTGGGAATGCATCCCGGGACGCTCCGCGTCCCTCTTTAACAGCCGGACGCAGAGCGTCCATGGCGGCATTCCCACGCAGAGCGTGGGAACGATCAACAAAAGAAAGGTGCTTTATGACCGCAGCCAATGTTTACCAACAACGCCCAACCACTGGGGCCAAGGCCGAGTCGTCGTTGCATCATGCCGACCTCGCCAGCCTGGTGGGCAAGGGTCGCAAGAACGCCGGCGTGACCGTGCGTGAGAAAAAACTCCTCGGTCACCTGACCATCCGTGGCGATGGCCACGATGCCGCGTTCGCCGCTGGCGTGCACAAGGCCCTCGGCCTGGAACTGCCGTCCGCGCTGACCGTGGTGATCAAAGGCGAAACCAGCCTGCAATGGATGGGGCCGGATGAATGGCTGCTGATCGTGCCGACCGGTGAAGAATTCGCCGCCGAGAAAAAACTGCGTGAAGCGCTGGGCGACCTGCACATCCAGATCGTCAACGTCAGTGGTGGCCAGCAGATCCTCGAACTGAGCGGCCCGAATGTGCGCCAGGTGCTGATGAAATCCACCAGCTACGACGTGCACCCCAACAACTTCCCGGTGGGCAAAGCTGTTGGCACCGTGTTTGCCAAGTCGCAACTAGTGATCCGCCATACCGCTGAAGACACCTGGGAACTGCTGATCCGCCGTAGCTTCTCGGATTACTGGTGGTTGTGGTTGCAGGATGCTGCCGCTGAGTACGGGCTTAGCGTCCAGGCGTAATGATCGTTCCCACGCTCCGCTGATCGTTCCCACGCTCAGCGTGGGAATGCATCCCGGGACGCTCTGCGTCCCTTTTACAGCCGGACGCAGAGCGTCCATGGCGGCGTTCCCACGCAGAGCGTGGGAACGATCAGATAGGAGTCACCGCACTATGAGCCGCGCCCCAGACACATGGATTCTGACCGCCGATTGCCCTAGCGTCCTCGGCACCGTGGATGCGGTGACCCGCTTTCTGTTCGAGCAGGGCTGCTACGTTACCGAGCACCATTCATTCGATGACCGGCTCTCGGGCCGTTTCTTCATTCGTGTGGAATTCCGTCAGCCCGACGGTTTCGACGAACAAGCCTTTCGCGCGGGTCTGGCAGAGCGTGGTAACGCCTTCGGGATGATCTTCGAGCTGATCCCGCCGAATTACCGGCCAAAAGTGGTGATCATGGTCTCCAAGGCCGATCACTGCCTCAACGATTTGCTCTACCGCCAGCGCATCGGCCAATTGTCGATGGACGTGGCCGCCGTGGTTTCCAACCACCCGGACCTCAAGCCGTTGGCCGACTGGCACCAGATTCCGTACTACCATTTTCCGCTGGACCCCAACGACAAGCCGTCCCAGGAGCGTCAGGTCTGGCAGGTGATCGAAGAGTCCGGCGCCGAACTGGTGATTCTTGCCCGTTACATGCAGGTCCTGTCGCCAGAGCTGTGCCGCAAACTCGACGGCAAGGCGATCAATATTCACCACTCCCTGCTGCCGGGTTTCAAGGGGGCCAAGCCCTATCACCAGGCCTACAACAAGGGCGTGAAACTGGTTGGCGCCACGGCGCATTACATCAACAACGACCTGGACGAAGGCCCGATCATCGCCCAGGGCGTGGAGGCAGTGGATCACAGCCACTATCCCGAAGACTTGATTGCCAAGGGGCGGGATATTGAAGGGCTGACCCTGGCGCGGGCCGTTGGTTATCACATTGAACGACGCGTGTTTTTGAACGCCAATCGCACTGTTGTTCTTTAGATCGCCATCGCGAGCAAGCCCGCTCCCACAGTGGGCTGCGGTGTGCCCGAGATCTGTGGGCGACACAAAACCCTGTGGGAGCGGGCTTGCCCGCGATGAGGCCCTGACAGGCAACGCAAAAAGACACAGGCAATAACCCGAGCAATCAACGCGCCGCCGATCCTTGGCGACGCGACCGCTACATAAAAACAACAGCGAGGTGAAAGCATGTCTGGTAATCGTGGTGTGGTGTATCTCGGCGCTGGCAAGGTCGAAGTACAGAAAATCGACTATCCCAAAATGCAGGACCCGCGCGGCAGGAAGATCGAGCACGGTGTCATCCTGCGCGTAGTTTCCACCAACATCTGTGGTTCCGATCAGCACATGGTGCGCGGTCGTACCACCGCTCAGACCGGTCTGGTACTGGGCCACGAGATCACCGGTGAAGTGATCGAGAAGGGCAGCGATGTCGAGAACCTGAAGATCGGCGATCTGGTATCGGTACCATTCAACGTCGCTTGCGGGCGCTGCCGTTCCTGCAAAGAGATGCACACCGGTGTCTGCCTGAGCGTCAACCCGGCGCGTCCGGGCGGTGCCTATGGTTATGTCGACATGGGTGACTGGACCGGTGGCCAGGCCGAATACGCCATGGTGCCGTATGCCGACTTCAACCTGCTGAAACTGCCGGATCGCGATCGGGCCATGGAGAAAATCCGCGACCTGACCTGCCTCTCCGACATCCTGCCAACCGGCTACCACGGCGCAGTGACCGCCGGTGTTGGCCCAGGCAGCACGGTGTACATCGCGGGCGCCGGCCCGGTTGGTCTGGCGGCTGCCGCTTCCGCTCGCCTGTTGGGCGCGGCGGTGGTGATCATCGGTGACGTCAACCCGATCCGCTTGGCACACGCCAAGGCTCAGGGTTTCGAAATCGCCGACCTGTCGACAGACACTCCGCTGCACGAGCAGATCGCTGCGCTGTTGGGCGAGCCAGAAGTCGATTGCGCCGTCGATGCGGTGGGCTTCGAAGCCCGCGGTCATGGCCATTCTGGCGTGAAACACGAAGCCCCGGCCACCGTGCTCAACTCCCTGATGGGCGTAGTTCGCGTGGCTGGCAAAATCGGTATCCCTGGCCTGTACGTGACCGAAGATCCAGGTGCGGTGGATGCGGCCGCGAAAATGGGCAGCCTGAGCATCCGCTTCGGTCTGGGCTGGGCTAAATCCCATAGCTTCCACACCGGCCAGACGCCAGTGATGAAGTACAACCGCCAGTTGATGCAGGCGATCATGTGGGACCGCATCAAGATTGCCGACATCGTGGGGGTGGAAGTCATCAGCCTGGACGACGCACCACGGGGCTACGGCGAGTTCGATGCGGGCGTGCCGAAGAAGTTTGTGATCGATCCGCACAAGTTGTTTAGTGCGGCGTAAAGCTTCATGCAAAACAAAAGCGGCGGCCTTCGGGTCGCCGTTTTTTATGGGGAACACACCACCCCCTCGCCACAAGGAACCGCCCTGCGGCCGTTCAGCGGGAGCGGGCGTGCCATTCATCGCGCGAACGCCACCTGGGTAAAAATGCTCGCGCAGACGAGGAACATGCCAGCGGATACCCGGTCAAATCGGCAGTTTTGCCGTCCTCGTTATTGGGCGGTCTTCGTGTGGCACAAGAGGATGTCTGGATGAACGTTTCACGCGGTTTTGCACTGGCATCGCTCATGGCTGTCGCTTCGTTGACGACGCTGGCCGCCAGCCCGGCCTTTGCACAGTTCAGCCTCGTTGATGCGGCCAAAGCGGTTTCGGCGATGCAGGGCGACGAGGGGGATGATGCCGACGAGGGCGATGATGCCGATGGCATCGTGGCGGCGGCGCCCAAGGCGGCCGGTTTGCTCAATACCCTGGGTTCGCAGCTCGACATCACCCCGGAGCAGGCTATCGGCGGTGCCGGCGCGATGTTGGGGCTGGCGAGGAATCAGCTCAGCGGTCAGGACTTCTCCGAACTGAGCAAAAATGTGCCGGGCCTCGCTCAGATCGCCGGCAACAGCGCGATCAGTGGTCTGAATGGATTGGGCGGGCTGCTTGGCGCCGGTTCGGATAAGAATGCGTTGCTCGATGGCTTGCTGGGTAACGTCAAGGACACCAAGGACCTGAACAACGCCTTCAGCGCTTTGGGCATGGACACCGGGATGGTCGGCCTGTTTGCCCCGGTGATCCTGCAATACCTCGGTCAACAAGGCGTTGCCGGTTCGCTGCTGCAAAATCTTGGCGGGATCTGGGGCACAGGCGCCGGTAGCTGAGTCAGCCCTCGGCGCGTAGTGCCTTGATGCGCCGGTCCTTCTCGATCCAGAGCTGGTTGACCCAGTTCTGGATCGTTTCGCGAAACGCCGGATCGTTTTCGTAATCGCCTTGCCACAGTGCCGGGTCCAGTTCGCGAGTGTGGATGTCGATGATCACCCTGGGCACGTTGCCGCTGATCAAATCCCAGAACCCCGGAATCTTCTGCTGCGGATACACCACCGTCACGTCGAGAATGGCATCCAGCTGTTCGCCCATCGCTGCCAGCACGAACGCCACGCCGCCCGCCTTGGGCTTGAGCAAGTAGGTGAAGGGTGACTGTTGTTGGTTGCTTTTCGCTGCTGTGTAGCGGGTGCCTTCCAGATAATTGACCACCGTCACTGACTGGCGTTTGTACAACTTGCAGGCTTGTTTGGTGATCTCCAGGTCCTTGCCGGCCAGCTCCGGGTGCTTCTCCAGGAACGCCTTGCTGTAGCGCTTCATGAACGGATAGTCCAACGCCCACCAGGCCAGGCCCAGGAACGGCACCCAGATCAGTTCTTTCTTGAGGAAGAACTTGAAGAACGGCGTGTGTCGGTTAAGCGTCTGGATCAGCGCCGGGATATCGACCCAGGACTGATGGTTGCTGATCACCAGATACGATGTGTCGCGGCGCAGATCATCACCGCCGCGAATGTCCCATTGGGTGGGAATGCACAGACGGAAGATCAGCTTGTCGATTTCGGCCCAGGTTTCGGCAATCCACATCACCGCCCACGAGGCGTAATCGCGAAAGCGCCCGGGCAGGAGCAGTTTGAGCAGCGCGAATACCATCAAAGGCCCGAACAGGACCAGGGTGTTAAGCAACAGCAGCAGGGTAACGAAATAGCCGGTGAGCAGGCGGCGCATAAGTAACTCTTGAAAGCGTTTGGGCGCGCCATGATAAGCAGCTTCGCATGGCAGGCCAAATCGGTGGTGACGAATGTTTCACGTTTGCGGCAGTATGCTGGAAACGATCGCACCTACAACGACATCGAACGAATTCAAAGGCAACGGTCTAAAATCCCGCTGCCCACTCTCCAAGGAAGCCCCTTACGTGAAATCTCTCCTTGCACTGCTTACCCTCGTGGCCCTGCCGGTTCTGGCCGCCGAGCCGACCCTGTACGGGCGTTACGAATACATCGCGCTGCCGGAAATCGGCGGCGAAGTCCTCAAGGCCAAAATGGACACCGGCGCCCTGACCGCGTCGCTGTCGGCCAAAGACATCGAAACCTTCACCCGCGACGGTGATGAGTGGGTGCGCTTCCGCCTTGCCACCAAAGGCGCGAGCAACAAGGTCTACGAACACAAGGTCGCGCGGATCAGCAAGATCAAGACCCGCTCCGAAGAAGACGAGGATGACAAGGAAGTGATCGAGCCGACCAAGCGTCCGGTGGTCGATCTGGAACTGTGCCTGGGCAACGTCAAGCGCACCGTCGAGGTCAACCTCACCGACCGCAGCAGTTTCAACTACCCGTTGTTGATCGGCGCCAAAGCCCTGCGTGAGTTCGGTGCGGCGGTGAACCCGGCGCGTCGCTTCACGGCCGACAAACCCGACTGCTGATTGACGGCGAATCAGCCTTGGGGCACCGTTCGCCCACTTAACTTCCGGGCTCGGATGCCATGCCTCATATCCTGATTGTCGAAGACGAAGCGGCGATTGCCGACACCCTGATTTTCGCCTTGCAGGGCGACGGCTTCACCACCGCCTGGTTGAGCCTTGGTGTGGCGGCGCTTGAACATCAGCGCGCCACGCCGGCCGACCTGATCATTCTCGACATTGGCCTACCAGACATCAGCGGCTTCGAGACCTGCAAGCAGTTGCGGCGTTTCAGCGACGTGCCGGTGATCTTCCTCAGCGCCCGTGACGCCGAAATCGACCGCGTGGTGGGCCTGGAGATCGGCGCCGACGACTACGTGGTCAAACCGTTCAGCCCTCGGGAAGTGGCGGCGCGGGTCAGGGCGATTCTCAAGCGCATGGCGCCACGACCGGTAGCGGAGGTGGCTTCAGCGCTGTTTCGCATCGACAGCGAACGGGTGCAGATCAGCTATCGCAGTCAGCCCCTGAGCCTGACTCGCCATGAGTTTCGTTTGCTGCAATGCCTGCTGGAACAGCCCGAGCGAGTCTTCAGCCGCGAACAACTGCTTGATGCGCTGGGCGTGGCCGCCGATGCCGGTTACGACCGCAGCATCGACAGCCACATCAAGAGCGTGCGCGCCAAATTGCGTCTGGTGAAGGCCGACGCCGAGCCAATCCAGACCCACCGCGGCCTCGGTTACAGCTACAGCCCGGGGCACAGCTGATGCCACTGGGGATCCGGATTTTTCTGGTCTACGTGCTGTTCATCGGCCTGACTGGCTACTTTGTGCTCAACACCGTGATGGAGGAAATCCGCCCTGGTGTGCGCCAGTCCACCGAAGAAACCCTGGTGGACACCGCCAACCTGATGGCCGAGATCCTGCGTGACGACTTCAAGGCCGGCACCCTCAGCCAGAACCGCTGGCCCGAGTTGCTCAAGGCTTATGGCGAACGGCAACCGAAGGCGAAAATCTGGGGGCTGCCGAAGAATCAGGTCAACCACCGCATTTACGTCACCGATGCCAAGGGCATTGTGGTGCTGGATTCCAGCGGCATCGCGGTGGGCCAGGACTTCTCGCGCTGGAACGACGTCTATCTGACCCTGCGTGGCGAATACGGCGCTCGTTCGACTCGCAGCAACCCGGATGACTCAACCTCGTCGGTGATGCACGTGGGGGCGCCGATTCGCGACAACGGCCAGATCATCGGCGTGGTGACGGTGGCCAAGCCCAACAGCTCGCTGCAGCCTTACGTTGATCGCACCGAGCGGCGATTGCTGGCGTATGGTGCCGGCCTGATCGGCCTCGGTTTGCTGTTCGGCGCGCTGTTGTCCTGGTGGTTGAGCGCGGCGCTGCGGCGGTTGACGGCGTATGCCCAGGCAGTCAGCGAAGGTCGTCGGGTCGAGGTGCCGCATTATCGTGGCGGCGAGCTGGAACAACTGGCCACGGCGGTGGAGCAGATGCGCACCCAGCTCGAAGGCAAAGCCTACGTCGAGCGTTATGTACACACCCTGACCCATGAATTGAAAAGCCCGCTGGCGGCGATTCGTGGCGCGGCGGAGTTGCTGCAAGGCGAGATGCCGCCGGCCCAGCAGCAGCGTTTCGTCAGCAACATTGATAGCGAAAGTGCACGCATGCAGCAGTTGATCGAACGACTGTTGAACCTGGCGCAGGTGGAACAGCGCCAAGGGCTGGAAGAGCGGGTGGCCGTGCCGTTGGCGGATTTGGTCGATGAGCTGCTGAGCGCGCAGGCTGCGCGAATCGAAGGCAAGCAATTGCGTGTGGAACTGCACATTGCAGCGGATCTGAATCTGCTCGGCGAGCCGTTTCTGTTGCGTCAGGCACTGGGCAATCTGCTGGAGAATGCGTTGGATTTCACCCCGGCGTACGGTGTGTTGCGATTTTGCGCCGAACGAGTCGGTGAGCAGATTGAGTTCAGGCTGTTCAACCAGGCCGAGGCGATTCCCGACTATGCATTGCCGCGCTTGAGTGAGCGCTTCTACTCACTGCCGCGTCCGGACAGTGGGCGTAAAAGTACGGGGTTGGGGCTTAACTTCGTTGAAGAGGTGGTCAAGTTGCATGGCGGCATGATGAGCATCGGTAATGTTGACGGCGGTGTGCAGGTGAGTTTACGCCTGCCTTCAGACCGCTAAAGATCGCAGCCTTCGGACGATCTTTGTTCAACTCCACACAATTCCCACATTCCCCACATACATCCTCCATATACGAATCCCAGACTCTCCCCATCCAAACAGGGAGAGTCCCATGAACCGTAGCCTGACCCTAAAACTCGGGGCGATTGCCCTTTTGATTCTGTTGTTGCTGATCCCGTTGCTGATGATCAACGGCGTGATCCAGGATCGGCAACAACTGCGCGACGGTGTGCTCGAAGACATCGCCCGCAGTTCCAGCTATAGCCAGCAACTGAGCGGTCCGCTGATGGTGGTGCCCTATCGCAAAACGGTGCGCACCTGGAAAACCAATGAAAAAACCAACCAGCGTTACCAGGATGTCGGCGAGGAGCGCGGGCGTTTGTATTTCCTGCCGGAGCGCTTTGAACTGGACGGCCAGGTCCAGACTGAACTGCGTGCCCGGGGTATCTACGAGGCGCGGTTGTTTCACGCCGACAACCGCATCAGCGGGCATTTCTCGGTCCCGGCACAACTGGGCATCAAGGAAGACTTCGCCGATTACCGCTTCGATCAGCCGTTCCTGGCTGTCGGCATCAGCGACATTCGCGGCATCGAAAATGCCCTGAAACTCGAACTCAATGGCCAGAGCCTGGACTTTGTACCGGGTAGCCAAGTGGGCTGGTTGGGCGAGGGTGTGCACGTCACGCTGCCAGCGCTGGACACCAGGCAGGCCACGGAATTGGCATTCGGTTTCGACTTGCGCCTGCAAGGCACCGGCCAGTTGCAGATTCTCCCGGTGGGCAAGACCAGCAAGGTTTCACTGGCCGCCAACTGGCCTCATCCCAGCTTCATCGGTAACTACCTGCCGGCCCAGCGTGAAATCACCGATCAGGGCTTCACCGCCAATTGGCAGACCTCGTTTTTCTCCACCAACCTGCAAGAAGCGTTGAACAGTTGCGTGTCTGGCGGCCAGTGTGAGGCGTTCAGCGGTCGCAGTTTCGGCGTGAGTTTCATCGACCCGGTGGACCAGTACCTGAAAAGCGACCGGGCAATCAAATACGCGTTGCTATTCATCGTCCTGACCTTCGCGGGTTTCTTCCTCTTCGAAGTGCTGAAAAGCCTGGCGGTACACCCGGTGCAATACGCGTTGGTGGGCGTGGCGCTGGCGTTCTTCTACCTGTTGCTGCTGTCGCTGTCCGAACACATCGGCTTTGCCTTGGCGTATCTGTTGTCGGCGAGTGGCTGTGTGGCGTTGATCGGGTTCTATGTCTGCCATGTGCTGCGCAGCGTGCTTCACGGCTTGAGCTTTTCGGCGGGGTTGGCGGCGTTGTATGGCTTGCTCTACGGCCTATTGAGTGCCGAGGATTACGCGCTGTTGATGGGCTCGCTGCTGCTGTTCGGGTTGCTGGGCGTGTTTATGGTGCTGACTCGCAAGCTGGACTGGTACGGGATCGGGCAAAAGTCCGCCAAGCCGCTGGCGTTTGATATTGGGGCGGTGGAATGAGCCGGTCGTTGGGGTTGCGCGAAGATCAGCGGGTGGGCGAGGTGTTGGCGACGCGGATTGCCGGGTTGTTTCCGTTGGATCCGGCGTGGTGCCATCGCGAGCAGGCTCGCTCCCACAAAAGATCTCCAGTGAACACAAAGGTTGTGCATACCAAAGATCAAATGTGGGAGCGAGCCTGCTCGCGATGAGGCCGACACAGTTGCCGAGAATCTAAACCTTGGGCATCGTCGCGATCATCGAAGGCCGCTGACTCACCTCGAAATACCACTCCGCCAGCTTCGGATTCTCTTTGCGCCATTCCAGATCCGGATGGCGCAGATCCAGATAACCCAAGGCACAGGCAACACTGATCGCCGCCACATCGAAATGGCTGGTCAGCTCGGCAATCGCATCGGCCTCCAGCAGCGCCAGGGCGCGACGAATCTTGTCGCGCTGACTGTCGAGCCATGTGTCCCAATGTTTTTCCGGCGAGCGCAGGGCTACTTCATAGCGAATCATCACTGCGGCATCCATGATCCCGTCAGCCAGAGAAGCCAGGGTCAAACGCCGCCAGCGCGCCGAGCCTTCACGAGGAATCAGAGGATTGCCGACGTGCTGGTGATCGAGGTAGTCGAGGATCACCCGGCTGTCGTACAACACATTGCCGTCGGCCAGGCGCAGCGCCGGAATCTTGCCCAACGGGTTGTCTTCGTTGAGGGCCGGATCCGGGCTGACGGGCGTGAGCTGGCTGGCTTGCAGTGCCACACGGTTCGTTTGCCCGGTTTCGTGCAGCAGCACCATGACTTTACGAACAAAAGGCGACGCGGGGTTGTGGAACAAGGTCATGCTGGGGACGGACATGGCGACGATCTCGATCGTGGGCAGTGTCGGCAGCATAGCGCTTTAATGCTTGAGCTCAAGCGCAAGCTCACGGCTGAACATGGAACGAAGTGTAGGAGTTTGCTCCCACAGGTATTGCGTCGTTCGCGAAATCGGCGCACGACGCAATACCTGTGGGAGCGTGGCTTGCCCGCGAAGGCGCCAGAACAGGCGTCATAAAACTCAAAAAGACGGAGCCTGCCGCCGTCGCTTCCACTGACTCAGCCGCTGCTGCAAATTCAACGGGCTATGAATCTGCTGCTGTCGTGCCCGGCTGAACAAAATCAGCACCAGCTCCGCCGTCGCCAAGGCATCGGCACTGGCGTTATGCCGCTCGAAGACCTCCAGCTTGAACCAGTCGATCCACTCGTCCAGCCCGGCCTCGCGAAAATGCGCCTGTGGGCAGAGCAGCGGGGCGATGTCTGCCACGTCCAGAAACGGATGCTGCAACTTGTAGCCCAGATGTTCTTTCAGCGCGCGCCCCAGCATGTGCTGGTCGAACGGTGCATGAAAGGCCAACACCGGACTGTCGCCGACAAACTCCATGAACTCGAGTAAGGCCTGTGCAGGGTCACTGCCGGCGGCGATGGCGCTCGGGCCCAACCCATGAATCAATACGCTAGGGCCGAGTTTGAGTTCGGTGCATTGCAACGTGCGTTCGAACTGCTGGCTGAAATCGATCGCCCCGTCCTCGATCACCACCGCGCCGATGGACAACAGCCGGTCTTTATTCAGGTTCAGCCCGGTGGTTTCCAGGTCGAGTACCACCCAGCGTTGCTCGCGCAGGCTGCAGTCGCCCAGCTCGGCCACGGCCGGCAAGCGCTCCAGACGTTGTTGCAGTTCGCCGGGCAAAACGGGACTGGCCGGACGCAGCCATGAAAACAGGCTCATAACTGATACCGCAGGGTCAGGCTGCTTTGCAGGCGTTGAGCCTGGCGCAGGGATTCACGCAGGATGCGTCGGTCCAGATGATTGAGGCTGTCCGGATCGACGCGGTTGGAGTAGGGCAAATTCTCCCGGGTCTGCAGCTGATGTTGCTGCATGCGGGTTTGCTGGATGAAGTGATACGCCTCTTCATAGGCGGCGCCGTCCAACCGTTCGATGACCTCTTTGTCCACCAATTGGCGAAAGCGCTCCAGGGTATTGTTGGCGTCGATGCCGTGGGCCAGGGCCAGCACTCGAGCACCGTCGACGAAAGGGGTCAGGCCCTGAAGCTTCAGGTCGAGCGTGGCTTTCTCGCCATTCTTGCGTGCCAGCACGAATTCGCGGAAACGCCCTACGGGCGGACGGTTGCGCAGGGCATTCTCGGCCATCATGCGCTGGAACAACCGGTTGTCGCCGACCTGATCGAGAATGCCCTGGCGCAGCTGTTCGCAGCCTCGCTCGTCGCCCCAGACCACGCGCAGGTCGAAATAGATGCTCGACCCCAGCAGATTCTCCGGTGTCGCCTCGCGGATAAACGCCGCAAACCGTCGCGCCCATTCGGCCCGGGACAAACACAGCTCGGGGTTGCCGGCCATGATGTTGCCCTTGCACAAAGTGAAACCACACAGCGCCAGGTTCTGATTGATCTGCTGGGCGATGGGCAGCAACTTGCCGCGAATCTCGGCGGCGTGGGCCGCGTCGCGGGCTTCGAACAGAATGCCGTTGTCCTGATCGGTGTGCAGCGTCTGCTCGCGGCGGCCTTCACTGCCGAAACACAGCCAACTGAACGGCACGCCGGGGTCGCCTTTCTCGGCGAGCACCAGTTCGATCACCCGGCACACGGTATGGTCGTTGAGCAAGGTGATGATGTGGGTGATCTGGGTCGAGGATGCGCCGTGGGCCAGCATCCGCTCCACCAATTGGCCGATTTCGCCGCGCATCGCCACCAGGTTTTCCAGCTTTTGGGCGCTGCGAATGGTTCGTGCCAGGTGCACCAGATCGACCCGTTGCAGGGAGAACAGGTCGCGTTCCGAGACCACGCCGCACAGGCGCTGGTCCTTGACCAGGCAGACGTGGGCGATGTGCCGCTCGGTCATGGCAATCGCGGCATCGAAGGCGCTGTGGTCCGGCGTCAGGTAAAACGGCGCCCGGGTCATGTGCCCTTCGATCGCTTCATTGAAGTCGCTGGTGCCGTTGGCCACCACATGTCGCAAGTCGCGCAGGGTGAAAATGCCCAGCGGCGCTTTTTGCTCATCGACCACCACAATGCTCCCGACTTGCTGATCGTGCATCAGCGTCACGGCTTCACGCAGGGGGGTAATCGGGCTGCAGGTTACCGGGTGGCGCATGGCCAATTCGCCCAACCGGGTATTGAGCGAATACTGGGTGCCGAGGGTTTCCACAGCTTTTTGCTGGACTTGCTGGTTGACCTGATCCAGCAAACTGCTGACACCACGCAGGGCAAAGTCGCGAAACGGGCTGGACAGTGCGAACAGTTTGATGAACGCCAGCTTGTTCAGCTGTAGGCAAAAGGTGTCTTCGGCCGCCAGATGTTCGGTGCGAGTCGCTCGTTCCCCCAGTAGCGCGGCGAGGGGGAAACACTCGCCGGTGGTGATTTCGAAGGTGGTTTCGGTCTCGCCCTTGGCCGTGTGCGGGCGTTCACCCACGACCCGGCCCTGTTTGACGATGTAGAAATGCTCAATCGGGCCATCGGCGGGTTTGATGATGCTTTCGCCGGGGGCATAAAAACGCAGCTGACATTGCTCCACCAGATAAGCCAGGTGGGCGTTTTCCATCTGATTGAAGGGCGGGAAGCGCTGGAGGAATTGCAAAGTACCCTGGATGTTCTGCAACACCGCGGTTTTCCCTGCCTGGGTGAAGGCGTCCGCTTTACTCATAACCATTACCGCAGTCTTTTTCGAATTGTTGTGTCGGATTGTTCCAGCCATGGTCGACCCCTGCGGGCGGGGTGCCCATTGGACGTAAGTCTAGGTAGGCAGGGCTGTGGTCTGAATATGGGAAATGTCTGACACAACTGTGGGAAAAACCTCCTACATTGTCTATTGGAAAGATTTCCGACGAAGTGCACATTGAAGCTCTGCCGCGCGATGTCTGACCACTGTGCCAGGGATCGAGCCGAAAACGTTGAGAACGCCATGTCCGACCACGATATTTTGAGTGATGCCGAGCGCGAAGCGCTCAGTGCCGTCATGTTGGAACCAGATTTGCCGCCGCAGCGGGTGCTGATCGTCGATGACGATAAGGATGCCAGGGAGCTGCTGTCGGAAATTCTGGGGCTGGATGGCATTCACTGCATGACGGCGGCCAGCGGCGAAACGGCGCTCAAATTGCTGGAGGCGAAGCCGTCGATTGGTCTGGTGATTACTGACCTGCGGATGGGGCACGTCGATGGCCTGGAACTGATTCGTCAGGTGCGGGAGTCGGCGCGTGCGGCGTTGCCGATCATCATCGTTTCCGGCGATGCCGACGTGAAGGATGCGATCGAAGCCATGCATTTGCACGTAGTGGACTTTCTGCTCAAGCCTATCGATAGCGAAAAATTGCTTGAATTGGTCAAGCATGAGCTGGGGATGGATGTGTAGCGCGGACCTCCAGGCTGGCAGCTTTTTGTGGCGAGGGAGCTTGCTCCCGCTGGGTTGCGCAGCCGCCCCAAAACCAGCGATCTGATACACCGCATACACAGGGTTTACGACTGCTGCGCAGTCGAGCGGGAGCAAGCTCCCTCGCCACAAGGGACCGCGGCGTAAAAAAAAGCCCCGATCTCTCGATCAGGGCTTTTTCACGTCCGGCGTCAGCGTTTACTCAAAGGCCGTTGGCGGCCTTGAACTCGCGACGACGACGGTGCAGAACCGGCTCGGTGTAGCCGTTCGGCTGCTTGGTGCCTTCGACGACCAGTTCGACTGCCGCCTGGAAGGCGATATTGCTGTCGAAGTTCGGTGCCAGCGGGCGGTACAGCGGGTCGTTGGCGTTCTGACGATCAACCACTGGCGCCATGCGCTTGAGGCTTTCCATCACCTGATCTTCAGTGACGATGCCGTGGCGCAGCCAGTTGGCGATGTGCTGGCTGGAAATGCGCAGCGTCGCACGGTCTTCCATCAGGCCGACGTCATTGATATCCGGCACTTTCGAGCAACCCACGCCTTGGTCGATCCAGCGCACCACGTAACCGAGAATGCCCTGGGCGTTGTTGTCCAGTTCATTCTTGATCTGCTCCGCGGTCCAGCTCGGATTCACAGCCAACGGGATGGTCAGGATGTCGTCCACCGAAGCGCGCGCACGTTTGGCCAGTTCGACCTGACGGGCGAACACATCGACCTTGTGATAGTGCAATGCGTGCAGTGCAGCAGCAGTCGGCGATGGAACCCAGGCCGTGTTGGCACCGGCCATCGGGTGAGCGATCTTCTGTTCCAGCATCGCCGCCATCAGGTCGGGCATGGCCCACATGCCTTTACCGATCTGGGCGCGACCTTGCAGGCCGGTGCTCAAACCGATGTCGACGTTCCAGTTCTCGTAGGCGCCGATCCACTTCTCGGCCTTCATGTCGGCCTTGCGCACCATCGGGCCGGCTTCCATGGAGGTGTGGATTTCATCGCCCGTGCGGTCGAGGAAACCGGTATTGATGAACACTACACGCTCGCTGGCGGCCTTGATGCAGGCCTTGAGGTTGACCGTGGTACGGCGCTCCTCGTCCATGATCCCGACTTTCAGGGTATTGCGTGTCAGGCCCAGTACGTCTTCGATGCGCCCGAACAGCTCGTTGGTGAACGCCGCTTCTTCCGGGCCGTGCATCTTCGGCTTCACGATATAGACCGAGCCAGTGCGGCTGTTCTTGCGCGCGCTGTTGCCGTTCAGGCTGTGGATCGCTGCCAGGCAGGTCACCAGACCGTCGAGAATGCCTTCCGGCACATCGTTGCCGTCTTTGTCGAGGATCGCGTCAATGGTCATCAGGTGACCGACGTTGCGCACGAACAACAACGAACGACCATGCAGGCTCAGTTCTTTACCGTCGACACCGGTATAAGTGCGGTCGGCGTTCATGGTGCGGGTAAAGGTCTGACCGCCCTTGGAGACTTCTTCCGACAGATCGCCCTTCATCAGGCCGAGCCAGTTGCGGTAGATCACCACTTTGTCATCGGCATCGACCGCGGCGACCGAGTCTTCGCAGTCCATGATGGTGGTCAGCGCGGCTTCCATCAGGATGTCTTTGACACCGGCGGCATCGGTCTGGCCGACCGGGGTGCTGGCATCGATCTGGATTTCGAAGTGCAGGCCATTGTTTTTCAACAGGATTGCGGTCGGAGCCGCTGCATCGCCGTGGAAACCGATCAGTTGGGCATCGTTGCGCAGGCCAGAGCTCTTCAAAACCGAGTTGCTGCCGCCTTTGAGGGCGACGACCAGTTTGCCGTCAACGATTTTGTAGCCGGTGGAGTCGACGTGGGAGCCGGCAGCCAATGGCGCGGCTTCGTTGAGGAAGGCGCGGGCGAAGGCGATGACCTTGTCACCGCGCACCTTGTTATAGCCTTTGCCTTTTTCCGCGCCACCCGCTTCGCTGATGGCGTCGGTGCCGTAGAGCGCGTCATACAACGAACCCCAGCGGGCGTTCGAGGCGTTGAGCGCGAAGCGCGCGTTCATCACCGGCACCACCAGCTGCGGGCCGGCCATGCGGGCGATTTCGTCATCGACGTTTTGCGTCGTTGCCTGGAAATCGGCCGCTTCTGGCAGCAGATACCCGATGTCTTGCAAGAAGGCTTTGTAGGCCACCGCATCGTGCGCAACACCTGCACGAGCCTGGTGCCAGGCATCAATGCGAGCCTGGAAATCATCGCGTTTGGCGAGTAGGGCTTTGTTCTTCGGCGCCAGGTCATGAATGACCTTGTCGGCACCGGCCCAGAACTTGTCGGCGGTGAGGCCGGTACCGGGAATGGCTTCGTTGTTCACGAAGTCGAACAGGACTTTGGCGACCTGCAGGCCACCGACTTGAACGTGTTCAGTCATTGCTTGCCTCACTCTGCTCAGCTATTTCGCTTTTCAGCTCTTCAATTTAACAATGAAGCCTCTGGCCATTTAAACCACAAACCCTTCTACCAGTACATGCCATTGCGGGCGGCTGGGTTCGGTCCGATCAACGGCCTTGCGGCCTTGCTGACGGGGCTTTCAGGGTTGCGACGGCGCCTGCGGCAGACATCGATCCAACGTTATGTAGTGCGCGCTGCGGCATACTACATGATGAATTGCGGTTGTGAAAATTAGACTAATTACGTCGTTCTGCGACTCGCCGACGTCGTGCAGTCACGTCGGGGCACGGGATGTTCTCAAAAAACTATTGGATTGTTCCAGTTAAATCTAAAAACTTGTACACGATTTGTTTCTTCAACTGAATCGGCGGTGCCTTCATTCGCGAGCAAGCCCCGTCCACGCAGAGCCAGCCCTTGCCTATACTTGCTGTTCTATAACAAAAGTCATGACAAGAGGGCTGCGCCATGGACCATCTCGTACTCACCGTATTCGCCCCGGACAAGCCCGGGCAGGTCGAGCGTATTGCCCAATGCATTGCCGAGCACGGCGGCAACTGGCTGGAGAGCCGCATGTCGCGCATGGCCGGGCAGTTCGCCGGGATTCTGCGGGTGGGTGTGCCGGCCGAGGCCTACGATGAACTGGTAGACGCCCTACAGGGACTGTCGACCCAGGGCATCCGCGTGATGATCGCCGAAAGCAGCATCGAACAATCCTGCACCTGGAAGCCGATTGCCATGGAACTGGTGGGCAATGATCGTCCGGGCATTGTGCGAGACATTACGCGTCTGCTGAGTGAGCAGGGGGTGAGCCTGGAGCGGCTGGTGACCGAAGTGCGGCCGGCGCCGATGAGCAGCGAGCCGTTGTTCCATGCCGAAGCAATTCTCGCGGTACCACTGACCTTGTCGCTGGAGGTGCTGCAATCGCGCCTGGAAACCCTGGCGGACGATCTGATGGTCGAATTGGTGCTGCGCAGCGAACCTTGAACAGGTTATCCAAGTTATACGTGCACCTGCCTGTGGATAACCTGTAGAGACACCCCGCCAGGCCACGTCGGCCGGGACTCTTCGGGCTCTGATCAAAAAACCAGCAGTTTCAGTGACTTGCGCACAGACACCGGGGATCACACTGTGGATAACCTTGGGAAGGATGGATGCAGGCCACGTCGGACGTGGCCTGTAGATGTTTGTACGTTTTCTGATCAGCGGCGACGGCGCAGACTTATCCACGCGTCGATGCTGTAAACCGCCAGACCTGCCCAGATAAAGATGAACGCCACCAACGTGCTGGACGACAAGTGCTCGCCAAACAGCAGAACGGCTTGCAGCAACACCAGCGTCGGCGCCAGGTATTGGAGAAATCCGAGAGTGGTGTAGGGCAAGTGCCGTGCAGCGGCGTTGAAACACACCAGTGGCACCAGCGTTACCGGGCCGGCGGCCACCAGCCACCAGGCTTCGGAGGAGGTCCAGAATTCGGCTTGCGCGCTGGTGGCCGTCGGATTGAACAGCAGCCAGGCGACGGCAATCGGCACCAGCATCCAGGTTTCCACCACCAGCCCCGGTAATGCCTTGACCGGTGCCTGCTTGCGGATCAGGCCGTAGAAGCCGAAGGTCAATGCCAGCACCAGCGACACCCACGGCAGACTGCCGACTTGCCACACTTGCTGCGCGACACCGACTGCCGCCAGCCCCACCGCGATCCACTGCATGCGCCGTAGCCGTTCGCCGAGAATCAGCATCCCCAACAGCACGTTCACCAGCGGGTTGATGTAGTAGCCAAGGCTGGCCTCAAGCATGCGTCCATTGTTCACCGACCAGACGTAAGTCAGCCAGTTGGCCGCGATCAGTGTGCCGCTCAGCGCCAGGATCGCCAGCCGTCGCGGATTCTCGCGCAGCTCGCGCCACCAGCCGGGATGCTTCCAGACGAGCAGCAGCAACGCGCCGAACAGCGCGGACCAAAGCACTCGGTGGATGATGATCTCCACGGCGGGCACGCTGGCGATGGCTTTGAAGTAGAGCGGGAACAGTCCCCAGATGATGTAGGCGCTCAGGCCCAGGATGTACCCGCGACGCGGGTTGGCGGCTTGCATGAGAATCCTTGCTTAGGCAGCTAACAAAGAGGGGATTGTAAGGAGATTTGCCTTAATGTGTTGTGAACGTTTGTGGGAGCGGGCTTGCTCGCGAATGCGGTCATTTAGTCAGCATCTCTGTTGAGTGTGAAACCGTATTCGCGAGCAAGCCCGCACACATTGGATTTGTGTTCGTCAGAACAACTTCAGTGGCTCTTCATTGAGTGCTGCCAATTGCTCACGCAACGCCAACACCTGATCGCCCCAATAGCGCTCGGTGCCGAACCATGGAAAGCTGCGAGGGAAGGCCGGGTCGTCCCAGCGACGGGCGAGCCAGGCGCTGTAGTGCATCAGCCGCAAGGCGCGCAGCGGTTCGATCAGCGCCAGTTCTCGTGGATCGAAGTCGTGGAATTCATTGTAGCCATCCATCAATTCCGACAACTGCCCCAGACATTCCTGACGATCACCCGCCAGCATCATCCAGATATCCTGCACCGCCGGGCCCATGCGGCAGTCGTCGAGATCGACGATGTGGAACATCTCGTCGCGACACATCATGTTGCCGGGGTGGCAATCGCCGTGCATGCGGATGTTCTGGTGCGGCGTGGCCTGGTAGACCTCTTCCACGCGCTTGAGCAGGTCGCGGGCCACGGACTCGTAGGCGGGCAGCAGGCTTTTGGGAACGAAATTGCCTTCGAGCAATGTGGTCAGCGAGTCATGACCGAAGTTCTTCACCCCCAGCGCTTCTCGGTGTGCGAACGGTTTGGTAGCACCGACCGCGTGCAGACGACCGAGCAACTGGCCCAGTCGATACAGCTGATCGAGATTGCCCGGCTCCGGTGCGCGGCCGCCACGGCGGGGGAACAGGGTGAAACGGAAACCGTTGTGTTCGTGCAGGCTGGCACCGTTGTGGATCATCGGCGCGACCACCGGCACGTCGCACTCGGCGAGTTCGAAGGTGAACTGATGCTCTTCGAGGATCGCTTCGTTGGTCCAGCGCTGCGGGCGGTAGAACTTGGCAATCAGTGGCTCGGAGTCTTCGATGCCGACCTGATAGACGCGGTTCTCGTAGCTGTTGAGCGCCAGAATGCGCGCGTCGCTGAGAAAGCCGATGCTTTCGACGGCATCGAGCACGAGGTCTGGGGTGAGGGTTGCAAACGGGTGGGCCATGCTGACTCCTGCGCGCGGCAGGCTGCCGCGTCCGGCCAAGCATGGTAGCGCAGACGGGGCTTCTTTAGTGGTTGGGTTGAGGTAAGTGTTGTTCGCACCGACGCCTTCGCGGGCAAGCCCGCTCCCACATGGATCTTGGGTGTGCACACTATTTGTCACACGCAGGAGATCCCTGTGGGAGCGGGCTTGCCCGCGAAGAGGCCCTATCAGGCGCCGACGATCCCGCCATCCTCACGGGAAATAGCCATCACCGAAGACCGCGGCTTACCGTTGGGCAGATGCTCAGGGAACGTCGACCCACCGCTTTCACCCGGATGCTGAATCCCGACAAACAAGGTTTTCTGATCCGGTGAGAAGCTGATCCCCGTCACCTCACAACCTACCGGCCCGACCATGAAGCGGCGGATCTCGCCAGTCACCGGGTCGGCACAGAGCATCTGGTTATTGCCCATGCCCGCGAAGTCGCCTGTATTGCTTGAATCGCCATCGGTGAGAATCCACAAGCGCCCGGCCTTGTCGAAGCCCAGGCCATCCGGGCTGTTGAACATGTTCTGCGGGGTGATGTTCGACGAACCGGCCTTCGGTGTACCGGCGTGGACGCCCGGGTTGCCGGCGACCACAAACAGGTCCCAGGCAAAGCTATTCGAACCGTGATCGTCGCGGTCGGTGCGCCAGCGCAGGATCTGCCCATAGACGTTCTTCTCGCGCGGGTTCGGACCGCCCACCGGCTGGCCTTCTTCGCCGCGCTTGGCGTTGTTGGTCAGGGTGCAGTAGACCTGGCCGTCCTTGGGGCTGACGACGATCCATTCCGGGCGGTCCATGCGCGTTGCATTCACCACGCTGGCTGCGAGGCGTGCGTGAATCAGCACTTCGGCCTGGTCGGCAAAACCGCTGCTGGCGTCGATGCCGTTCTTGCCGTGGGTCAGTTCGATCCACTGGCCCTGGCCTTTCGGGTGGTCGGCACTGCCGTCGCCCGCGTCGAAGCGCGCCACGTACAAGGTGCCGTGATCCAGCAGATCGCGGTTGGCCTTGGGGTTTTTGTGGTTGATCTTGTCGCGGCTGACGAATTTGTAGATGAACTCGCCACGTTCGTCGTCGCCCATGTACACCACGGCGCGACCGTCGTTGGTTTCGGCCAGGGCTGCGTTTTCATGTTTGAAGCGGCCCAGCGCGGTGCGTTTGACCGGCGTCGATTGCGGATCGAACGGGTCGATTTCCACCACCCAGCCGTGGCGGTTGAGCTCGTTGGGGTTCTTCGCCAGGTCAAAGCGTTCATCGTGCTGGTGCCAGTTGATCTCTTTGCTGGCCGCCACTGCGCCATAGCGCTTCTGCGCGGCGTCGAATTTTTGCTCGGCATTGCTGCTGCCGAAGCAGTCGGTGAAGTTCTCTTCGCAGGTCAGATAAGTGCCCCACGGCGTCTTGCCGTTGGCGCAGTTCTGGAAGGTGCCGAGGACGTTCTTGCCGTGTTTGTCGGCGCTGGTTTTCAGCAGCTCGTGACCGGCGGCCGGGCCACTCAGGCTGATCGGCGCGTTACCGTGAATACGCCGGTTGTAGCGCGAGCCCTGGACGAATTGCCATTGGCCGTTCTTGCGCTGTACCTCGATCACCGACACGCCTTCGCAGGCCAGGGCCTTGCGCACCTCTGCCGCTGATTGCGGCATGCCGCCGTGGGGATAGAGGTAGCGGTAGTTGGTGTATTCGTTGTTGATCGCCATCAACGCCCGGTCTCTGTCACCGGGGAATTCGAACAGGCTCATGCCGTCGTTGTTGTCGCCGAACTGGACTTCCTGGTGCTCGGCCGTGCCGTTGCCGCTCGGGTCGAACACCGGGCCATTCTTCTGCAGAGGCTGGCCCCAGCTGATCAGCACCGAGGATTTGTAGCCCGGCGGCAGGGTGATGGTATCGGTGGTGGCGGCGGCGATGCTGTCGAAGCCCAACAATTTGCTGGAGCCGGCGCTGACGCTGGCGGCCAGCACGCTACGACTCAGCAGGTTGCCACCGAGAAACATCGCTGCACCGCAGAGGGCACCAGCGCTGATGAAGCCACGACGGCTGAGGCCGACCATTTTTTCGAGGTCGGTGGGTTGGTTGTCTTCTAATAGGCTCACATCAGGCTCCCTGCGGGTTTTTGCAGCCACCTTAATGGTGATCGATGAAGCTTTTGTTGCAGTCGCCTCGTAGGAGCTGCCGAAGGCTGCGATCTTTTGATCTTAAAATCAGGATCAGAAGATCGCAGCCTTCGGCAGCTCCTACAGCGGTGTGCCGAGCAACACGTTGGACGGCGCGAACTGCACCTGCACCGGTTTACCGGCGGCAAGCCCGAGGGTTTTCAGGTGCAGCGGCTCGGCCAGGGCGCAAAGTGTCTGGCCATTGGGCAGGCTGATGCGCACTTCGCTGGGGCCGTCTTCGGCGTCGAGGATTTCTTCGACCGTGCCCTTCAGGGAGTTGTCGCCGGGTGTTGTGGTTTGATCGACGCTCAGCAGTTCCAGCCAGCCGGCCTTGATCAGTGCCACCACTTCGGTGCCGGTTTCCAGTTCCAGGCGCAGAGTGCTGTCGTGAGTGATCTGCGTATCGATAAGCAAACCTTCAGCCAGTTCAAGGCGGATCCGGTCGTTGCGCCCCTGTGTATCGATCGCCACGACCTTGCCGTGCAGTTGGTTGCGCGCGCTGGTTCTGAGCATCAGCCGACCGAGCAGGTCCAGGTCACTGGCCTCTTCGGCGGCTTCCAGCACCTGAGCCTGCAAGGCCTGCAACTTTTGATACAGGCGCAACACGCGTTCGCCTTCGCTGGACAACTTGGCGCCACCGCCACCCTTGCCGCCGACGCTGCGCTCCACCAGCGGTTTCTGCGCGAGGTTGTTCAGTTCGTCGATGGCATCCCACGCCGCCTTGTAGCTCAGGCCCGCGCTTTTCGCGGCGCGGGTGATCGAGCCTTGTTCGGCGATGTGTTGCAGCAACGCGATGCGCTGCGGGCGACGGACAATGTGTTGGGACAACAACGTAGGCAAGGACATGGCGAGACGCTTTGGGCTGTGGCGATGGGGAGGACGTTGGCGGCTTGGCGCACGAGAGTCAAGTCAGGCCCCATCGCCAGGTTTTGGGGTACGGGCCAGGCAATAGACGTCGACCCGCGTGGCACCCGCCTCCATCAACAGGCGAGCCAGGGCCTGGGCGGTGGCGCCGGTGGTCAGCACGTCGTCGACCAACGCGAAGTGACGACCCTTGATCGAGGCCGCGGGCGCCAGGGCAAAGGCGTGGCGCAGGTTCTTTTTACGGGCGTCGGCATTCAGCTCTTGTTGCGCGCTGGTGTCCTGAATCCTCAGCAACAGCGTTTCATCGCAAGGAATGTCGAGGTTGGTGCTGAGCCAGCGGGCGAGCATCGCCGCCTGGTTGAAACCCCGCTGGCGCAGACGTTTGGAGGCCAGCGGCACCGGTATCAGCGCGTCGGGCCGATCCAGGTCCTCATCGAGGCGATGTTGCAGGAACTGAGCGAGCAGTTCGCCGAGCAGGCGGCCGAACGGCCACTTTGCGTTGTGCTTGAAACGGGTGATCAAACTGTCGACGGGAAAGCTGTAAGTCCAGGGCGCGGCGACCCGCTCGAAGGCGGGCGGTTGTTTCAGGCATTGGCTGCACGTCAGGCCCGTGGCGGGCAAGGGCAGGGCGCAGGTTTGGCAGTGATCGCCCAGCCAGGGCAACTCGGTTTCACAGGCCATGCAGATCGGCGTGGTGTCGTCTGCGGCTTCTGCGCAGAGCAAACAGAATTGTTTGTTTTTTAACCAGATGTAAACCGGTCCTTCGTATCGTGGTTGACAGTGCATGAGTCTTCCTTAAATATGCCGAACATCCGTGTCGCGTCTGTGGGTATTCCATTCCCCAGCCGCTTGCCAAGCATAAACAAGGAAACGCCCATGAGCGCCAGCACCACTGCAACCCTGCGTCATGACTGGTCTTTGGCCGAAGTCAAAGCACTCTTCGTTCAGCCATTCAACGACCTGCTGTTCCAGGCGCAAACGGTGCACCGCGCGCATTTCGACGCCAATCGCGTCCAGGTTTCCACCCTGCTGTCGATCAAGACCGGCGCGTGCCCGGAAGATTGCAAATATTGTCCGCAGTCGGGCCACTACAACACTGGCCTTGAAAAAGAAAAACTGATGGAAGTGCAGAAGGTCCTCGAAGAGGCCGCTCGCGCCAAGGCCATCGGTTCGACCCGTTTCTGCATGGGCGCGGCGTGGAAACACCCGTCGGCCAAAGACATGCCTTACGTGCTGGAGATGGTCAAAGGCGTGAAGGCCATGGGCCTGGAAACCTGCATGACCCTCGGCCGTCTCGATCAGGACCAGACCGTCGCCCTGGCCGAAGCCGGCCTGGACTACTACAACCACAACCTCGACACCTCGCCGGAGTTCTACGGCAGCATCATCACCACCCGCACTTACAGCGAGCGCCTGCAAACCCTGGCCTACGTGCGTGATTCGGGGATGAAGATCTGCTCCGGCGGCATTCTCGGCATGGGCGAGTCCCTCGACGATCGCGCCAACCTGCTGATCCAGCTGGCCAACCTGCCAGAGCATCCGGAATCGGTGCCGATCAACATGCTGGTGAAAGTCGCCGGCACGCCGCTGGAAAATGCCGACGACGTCGATCCGTTCGATTTCATCCGCATGCTCGCGGTCGCCCGCATCCTGATGCCAAAATCCCACGTGCGCCTGTCCGCCGGCCGCGAAGCGATGAATGAACAGATGCAGGCCCTGGCCTTCTTTGCCGGCGCCAACTCGATTTTCTACGGCGAAAAACTGCTGACCACCGCCAACCCGCAGGCGGACAAGGACATGCAGCTGTTCTCGCGTCTGGGCATCCTGCCGGAAGCTCGCGAAGAGCACGCCGACGAAGTGCACCAGGCCGCCATCGAACAGGCACTGGTGGAGCAGAAGAGCAGCGAGCAGTTCTATAACGCTGCTGTCTGAAACCTTCACCGATTCCTCTGAAGGAATGCAAAACCCCTGTGGGAGCGAGCCTGCTCGCGATAGCAATTAGATATTCAACATAGATGTTGGATGTCATGGCCTCATCGCGAGAAGGCTCGCTCCCACAAGGAACTGCGTAGAACCTGTGGGAGCGTGGCTTGCCCGCGATGGCCGCGACTCGGTTTCCAGCCAAGTCCATTGTTCCTGCATCAGATTGTGAAATGACCTTCGAGGCCTGCATGTCTTTCGATCTCAGCGCGCGCCTTGCTGCCCGTCGTGCCGAAAACCTTTATCGCCAGCGCCCATTGCTCGAAAGCCCCCAAGGCCCGGAAGTGGTGGTTGATGGTCAGCCGTTGCTGGCGTTCTGTAACAACGACTACCTGGGCCTGGCCAATCACCCGCAAGTGATCGAAGCCTGGCGCGCCGGCGCGTCGCGTTGGGGCGTGGGCGGTGGTGCTTCGCATCTGGTGATCGGCCACAGCGGTCCGCATCACGCGTTGGAAGAAGCTCTTGCCGAGTTCACCGGGCGCCCACGAGCGCTGCTGTTCACCACCGGTTACATGGCCAACCTTGGCGCGGTCACCGCATTGGTCGGGCAGGGCGATACAGTGCTGGAAGACCGACTCAATCATGCGTCGTTGCTGGATGCAGGGTTGTTGTCCGGTGCGCGTTTTAATCGTTATCTGCATAACGACGCGGCCAGCTTGGCCAAGCGCCTTGAGAAGGCCACCGGCAATACGCTGGTGGTTACCGATGGCGTGTTCAGCATGGACGGCGACATCGCCGACCTGCCGGCGCTGGCGCGGGAAGCCAGGGCCAAAGGCGCTTGGCTGATGGTCGATGACGCGCACGGTTTTGGTCCGCTGGGCGCCAATGGCGGCGGGATCGTCGAGCATTTCGGTCTGAGTCAGGAAGACGTGCCGGTCTTGGTCGGCACCCTCGGCAAGGCTTTCGGTACGGCCGGTGCTTTTGTGGCTGGCAGTGAAGAGCTGATCGAAAGCCTGATCCAGTTCGCTCGCCCTTACATCTACACCACCAGCCAACCGCCGGCGCTGGCCTGCGCGACGCTGAAAAGCCTGGAGCTGCTACGCAGTGAACACTGGCGACGTGAGCATCTGCAGACGCTGATTCGCCAGTTCCGCCAAGGCGCCGAACAGATTGGTCTGGAGTTGATGGACAGCTTCACGCCGATCCAGCCGATCATGATCGGCGACGCCGGGCGTGCGGTTCGACTGTCGCAGATGCTGCGCGAACGCGGCCTGATGGTGACAGCGATTCGTCCACCGACTGTGCCCGCGGGCAGCGCACGCTTGCGCGTAACCCTGACCGCCGCTCACAGCGAGGCGCAGGTACAGCTATTGTTAGATGGACTGGCCGATTGTTTTCAACAACTGGGACCGGAGCCAAGCCATGCGTGATCGTCTGATTCTGCTGCCGGGTTGGGGTCTCGGGATTTCGCCGCTGGAACCCTTGGCGGCTGCCTTGCAGGGCCTGGATGAGCACCTGCGCGTCGAGATCGAGCCATTGCCGGAACTGGAATCGAGCGACCTTGAAGAATGGCTTGATGAGTTGGACTCCACGTTGCCACAGGATGCCTGGCTCGGTGGCTGGTCGTTGGGCGGCATGCTGGCGTCCGAATTGGCGGCGCGACGCGGTGACCGCTGCTGCGGCCTGGTAACCCTGGCGAGTAACTCTTCTTTTGTCGCCCATGAGCAGTGGCCGAGCGCGATGCCCGGCGAGACCTTCGATGCGTTTCTGGCCGGCTGCAAGGCTGACCTGCGCATGACGTTGAAACGCTTCTCGCTGTTGTGCGCACAAGGCGCCGCAGACCCACGCGGGATATCGCGACTCTTGCTTGCTGGTGCACCGCATACGTCTTCGCCGGTGCTGATAAGCGGCCTGGAGTTGCTCGCACAACTGGACACCCTGCGAGCGTTGCAGGCGTTTCGTGGTCCGCAATTGCACTTGTTTGGCGGCCTCGACGGGCTGGTTCCGGCCGAAGCGGCGGGGGATCTGCTGACGTTACTGCCGGATGTTGAAATCGGTCTGATTGAACAGGCCAGTCACGCGTTTCTTCTGGAAGACCCCCACGGTGTGGCGGGGGCGATTCAGGCCTTTTTGCATGAGTTCGGTGATGACTGATTTATCCCTTCCCAACCTGCCCGGCGGCTTGCCCGACAAACGCCAGGTGGCGGCGTCCTTTTCCCGTGCTGCGGCAAGTTACGATAGCGTGGCCGAATTGCAACGCGACGTGGGCAGCGAGTTGTTGCGTCGGTTGCCGGAGGATTTTGTCCCTGCTCGTTGGCTGGATATGGGCTGCGGCACCGGGTATTTCAGCCGTGCGCTCGGTGAGCGTTTTCCTGCCGGTCACGGACTGGCCCTTGATATTGCAGAAGGCATGCTCAATCACGCCCGTCCCTTGGGTGGCGCCACCCATTTCATCGCGGGTGACGCCGAGCGCTTGCCGTTGCAGGATTCGACCTGCGACCTGATCTTCTCCAGCCTGGCGGTGCAATGGTGCGCGGATTTCGCCTCGGTGCTCAATGACGCGTATCGGGTGCTGAAACCGGGCGGCATTTTCGCGTTTGCTAGTCTGTGTGTAGGCACGCTGTACGAATTGCGCGACAGCTGGCGTCAGGTGGATGGCATGGTGCATGTCAACCGCTTCCGCGAGTTCGGTGTTTACCAACAGCTTTGCGCGGGCAGCGGCTTGAAGGTCGTCAGCCTCGAAACTCAGCCGCATGTGCTGCATTACCCCGATGTCCGCAGCCTGACCCATGAGCTGAAGGCACTCGGGGCGCACAACCTGAACCCCGGTCGGCCGGGCGGTTTGACCGGCAGGGCGCGGATCCTCGGCTTGATCGAGGCTTATGAGCAGTTTCGTCAGGCACAGGGACTGCCGGCGACTTATCAAGTGGTTTACGCCGTGTTGGAGAAACCCTTATGAGCGCAGCCTATTTCATCGCCGGCACTGACACCGATGTCGGCAAGACCACCATCGCCGCCGGTTTGCTGCATGCCGCGCGATTGGCGGGTTTGAGCACGGCGGCGGGCAAACCGGTGGCCTCCGGTTGCGAGCTGACGCCCAAGGGATTGCGCAACGCCGATGCGCTGGCATTGTTTGCCGAGTGTTCGGTGCCTTTGACTTATGAACAGGTCAATCCGGTCGCGTTCGAACCGGCGATCGCCCCGCATCTGGCGGCGCGGGAGGCTGGTGTGGCGTTGACCGTGCAATCGCTGTTGACCCCGATGCGGCAGATTCTCGACATGCAGGCGGACTTCACCTTGATCGAAGGCGCTGGCGGCTGGCGAGTGCCGTTGGCGGATCAGGACAATCTGTCGGACCTGGCGATGGCGCTGGATCTGCCGGTGATTCTTGTGGTCGGCGTGCGCCTGGGCTGTATCAACCATGCGCTGCTGACGGCTGAGGCGATTGCTCGGGATGGTTTGCAGCTGGCAGGGTGGGTGGCCAACATCATCGATCCCAAGACCTCGCGCCTGGAAGAGAACCTCGCGACGCTGGCCGAGCGCATTCCCGCGCCGTGCCTGGGTCGGGTGCCGAAACTCAAGTCAGTGACAGCCGAAGCGGTGGCCGAGTTTCTACAGCTGGATCTGCTGGACTGAGGTTTCTGGGTTAGGTGTTACCTATGACAAGGCACTGTGCCATTAGTGTTTTTGTCGGGCCTTTTGTCGGCGTGTCTGGTTCAATGGCCGCTGTTGATCCTTTGTCGGACGAGTTCCCCCATGGAAATCTCAGGAAACACCGCTTTTTATGCCGGTCTGAGCACTATTCAGACAGGGCAGAACCGCGTCGATCAGGCTTCGGGCCAGATCGCCAACAACACCATCGAGCGTTCGGTCACCAGTCAGTCTTCCGAGGTTCAGGTGGATCGTCTGCGCTCGGTAGATCGCAGCCAGCAATCGGACTTGGCCAGCAATATGGTCGAGATGTCCCAGGGCAAGTTCCAGGTGGAACTTGGCGTCAAAGTCGCCAAGGCATCCGATGAAATGCTCGTTACGTTGATCGATACCTACGCCTGATTTCTCGCTTAGTCCGCTACTCCAACGCCGCGCCTGTTCGCGGCGTTTTTCTGCGTAAGTCCTTCTGCCTCAACTAATCTCTCCAACATGACGTGTTGCTCATTCAACGGCGATGCGTAACGGTGTGGGCGACGTTTTCAGGGGGCGATGACGAATGGCAAAAGATCGACGCTTGACAAGATTTGGGCGTAAACGTATGTTTCAAACAACTGTTTGACCGTCACAACAAATCGACACGGTCGTTCATTCCCGGTTACATCAGCAGAGGTTTATCGCTATGCCTGACTACAAGGCCCCCTTGCGTGATATTCGCTTCGTTCGTGACGAACTGCTCGGCTACGAAGCGCACTATCAGAGCCTTCCGGCTTGCCAGGACGCAACTCCGGACATGGTTGACGCCATTCTCGAAGAAGGCGCCAAGTTTTGTGAGCAAGTGCTGGCGCCGCTGAACCGCGTGGGTGACACCGAAGGCTGCACCTGGAGCGAGTCCGGCGTTAAAACCCCGACCGGTTTCAAAGAAGCCTACAAGCAATTCGTCGAAGGTGGCTGGCCAAGCCTGGCTCACGACGTAGAGCACGGCGGCCAGGGCCTGCCGGAGTCTTTGGGTCTGGCCGTCAGCGAAATGGTCGGCGAGGCCAACTGGTCGTGGGGCATGTACCCAGGCCTGTCCCATGGCGCGATGAACACCATTTCCGAGCACGGCACGCCTGAGCAACAAGAGGCTTACCTGACCAAACTGGTCTCCGGCGAATGGACCGGCACCATGTGCCTGACCGAACCGCACTGCGGCACCGACCTGGGTATGCTGCGCACCAAGGCCGAGCCTCAGGCCGACGGTTCCTACAAAGTGTCCGGCACCAAGATCTTCATCTCGGCCGGCGAACACGACATGGCCGACAACATCGTCCACATCGTTCTGGCACGTCTGCCGGATGCACCGGCCGGCACCAAAGGCATTTCCCTGTTCATCGTTCCGAAATTCCTGCCGAACGCAGACGGCTCGATCGGCGCACGCAACGCTGTGAGCTGCGGTTCCCTGGAACACAAAATGGGCATCCACGGTAACGCCACCTGTGTGATGAACTTCGACGCGGCCACCGGTTACCTGATCGGCCCGGCGAACAAAGGCCTGAACTGTATGTTCACCTTTATGAACACCGCACGTCTGGGTACTGCGCTGCAAGGTCTGGCGCACGCCGAGATCGGCTTCCAGGGCGGTCTGAAATACGCTCGCGATCGTCTGCAAATGCGCTCCCTGACTGGCCCGAAAGCGCCGGACAAAGCCGCTGACCCGATCATCGTTCACCCTGACGTACGTCGCATGCTGTTGACCATGAAGGCTTTCGCCGAAGGCAACCGTGCGATGGTTTACTTCACCGCCAAGCAAGTCGACATCGTCAAGTACGGCGTCGATGAAGAAGAGAAGAAGAAAGCCGACGCGCTGCTGGCCTTCATGACGCCGATCGCCAAAGCCTTCATGACTGAAGTCGGTTTCGAATCCGCTAACCAC
Source organism: Pseudomonas sp. EL_65y_Pfl2_R96 (assembly GCF_963970905.1). Classification (NCBI taxonomy): domain Bacteria; kingdom Pseudomonadati; phylum Pseudomonadota; class Gammaproteobacteria; order Pseudomonadales; family Pseudomonadaceae; genus Pseudomonas; species Pseudomonas sp. EL_65y_Pfl2_R96. Next base: position 38,351 of record NZ_CAXAQH010000019.1, read on the forward strand.
GGCGTGCAGATCTACGGCGGTCACGGCTTCATCGCCGAGTGGGGCATGGAACAGAACGTTCGCGACAGCCGCATTTCGATGCTGTACGAAGGCACCACCGGCATCCAGGCACTGGACCTGCTGGGCCGTAAAGTGCTGATGACTCAAGGCGAAGCGCTCAAAGGCTTCACCAAGATCGTCCACAAGTTCTGCCAGAGCAACGAAGGCAATGACGCGGTCAAAGAGTTCGTCGAGCCATTGGCTGCGCTGAACAAAGAGTGGGGCGAGTTGACCATGAAGGTCGGTATGGCCGCCATGAAAGACCGCGAAGAAGTTGGCGCGGCGTCGGTGGACTACCTGATGTACTCCGGTTACGCCTGTCTGGCCTACTTCTGGGCTGACATGGCGCGTCTGGCGGCCGAGAAACTGGCTGCCGGTACCACCGAAGAGGCGTTCTACACCGCCAAGCTGCAGACTGCGCGCTTTTACTTCCAGCGCATCCTGCCGCGTACCCGCACTCACGTTGCAACCATGCTGTCGGGCGCCAACAACCTGATGGACATGAAAGAAGAAGACTTCGCACTGGGTTACTAAGACCTGCGCAGTCCATTCTCAAAGCCGCTGCTTCCTCGGGAGCAGCGGCTTTTTTATGCCTGACGCAAACGATCACGTCTGTAAATATTCCTGACTAAAACGCTAAGAAGAACGACTTTGCTGCCGTTAAAGAGGCTGCGATGTGACACACGTCTCGTTGCACGTGCTTGGCTGCTCCAAATGCAGGCACAATGCCATCCTTGTTTGCCGGGTCGGAGCTTTACCCTTGCCGCGTTCTTCCGCTGTACGTTTCAGCCATTTCTTGCCATCACTGCTGTTGTTGCTCGCAGGGCTTGCGGCTGCTTACGTCAAGGATCTCAACGTCTTCTTCACTTCGCTGTTCAACGTGCTGCCCACGCTGGTGTTGTTGCTCGGCGGCGCGTATTGCGCGGTTTACCGACGTCAGCGTGAACTGTTTCTGATGGTCACGGTGTACATCGCCTACTTCCTGCTCGACACCCAGACCGACTACTACCGTGACAATGGCAAAGTTCGTGAAGACGCCGCGGTGGTGTTCCATCTGTGCTGTCTGTTGCTGCCGTTGCTCTTTGGCTTGTTCGCCGCCTGGCAGGAGCGCACCCACCTGTTCCAGGACATGGTGGCGCGCTTCGCCGTGTTGCTGGCGTTCGGCAGCGTGGCGCTGGGGCTGGAGCAAAGTTACCCACAGGCGCTGTTGATGTGGCTGTCGGAGATCCGTTGGCCAGCCCTGCATGGCGCCTGGATGAGCCTGATCCAGTTGTCTTATCCCGTGTTCATCGCCTCGTTTCTATTACTGAGCTGGCAATACTGGCGCAATCCAAGACCTTTGCACGCTGCGCAGCTAGTGGGGCTGTTGGGGTTGTTCTGGATGTTGCCGAAAACCTTCATCCTGCCCTTCACCCTGAACATCATGTGCAGCCAGGTGATGTTGATGATTGCCGCCGCGGTTGCCCATGAGGCCTATCAGATGGCCTTCCGCGATGAACTCACGGGGCTGCCGGGGCGCCGCGCCCTGAACGAACGCATGCAACGGCTGGGGCGCAATTACGTGCTGGCCATGAGTGATGTCGATCACTTCAAGAAATTCAACGACACCCATGGCCACGATGTCGGCGATCAGGTGTTGCGACTGGTGGCCAGCAAGTTGTCGAAAATCAGCGGCGGCGGTAGGGCGTATCGCTATGGCGGTGAAGAATTTGCTCTGGTGTTCGCAGGTAAAACCCTCGAAGAGTGCATGCCGCACCTGGAGGTCATCCGCGAATCCATCGCCACTTACAACATCCAGCTGCGTAATCAGGACAGCCGTCCCCAGGATGATCAGCAGGGACGCCAGCGCCGCGCCGGCTCGGGCACCTCGAGTGTATCGGTCACTGTCAGCATCGGCGTCGCCGAACGGCTGGAGCAGCGCACCCCCGAAGAAGTGCTCAAATCCGCTGACCAGGCGCTCTACAGTGCCAAGGGTGCGGGGCGAAACTGTGTGATGGCCTTCGGTCAGAACCGCCGTGGCGCAGTGCGCATGGACGCCGCTGCGGGTTGAGTGATGATGGCGCATTCAGCGTCTGGACTGTGATTGTGAGGCGTGGTGCACGGCAGTAGGTTTGAGCCATCTGCTGCCGGAGAAATGACCATGCCCGAGTACAAAGCTCCCCTGCGCGACATGCGCTTTCTGATCGACCATGTCTTCGATTTTCACAGCAACTACGCCGCGCTGGGGGCCACCGATGCCAGCCCGGACATGGTCAATGCGATCCTCGAAGAAGGCGCGAAATTCTGTGAGAACGTTCTCGCACCGCTGAACCGCAGTGGCGACGAAGAAGGCTGCCATTTCGACAACGGCGTGGTTATAACGCCTACAGGCTTCAAGCAAGCATTCGCGCAGTATGTGGAAGGTGGCTGGCATGGTCTGGCGGCGGATCCGGCTTACGGTGGCCAGGGATTGCCTAGTTCTCTGGGGCTGGTCATCAGTGAGATGGTTGGCTCCAGCAACACCTCCTGGGGCATGTACCCCGGCCTGACTCACGGCGCGATGTCAGCCATTCATGCCCATGGCACCGAAGAACAGAAACAGACCTATCTGAGCAAGCTCACCGCTGGCCAATGGACCGGCACCATGTGCCTGACCGAAGCCCATTGCGGCACCGACCTGGGCATCATCAAGACCCGCGCCGTGCCTCAGGCCGACGGCAGTTACGCGATCTCCGGCAGCAAGATCTTCATCTCCGCCGGCGAACACGACATGAGTGACAACATCATTCATCTGGTGCTGGCCAAACTGCCGGACGCGCCGGCAGGGACCAAGGGTATTTCGCTGTTTATCGTTCCTAAATTCCTACCCAATGCCGAAGGTGAAGCGGGCGAGCGCAATGGTGTTTTCTGCGGCTCGATCGAGCACAAAATGGGCATCAAGGCCTCGGCCACCTGCGTGCTGAATTTCGACGACGCCAAGGGTTTCTTGATCGGTGAACCGAACAAGGGCCTGAACTGTATGTTCACCATGATGAACCACGCGCGGCTTGGCACCGGGATGCAAGGTTTGTGTCTGGGGGAGGCGAGCTTCCAGGGCGCGATCAGGTACGCCAACGACCGTCTGCAAATGCGCTCACTCACCGGACCGAAAGCACCGGAAAAACCCGCTGACCCGATCATCGTTCATCCCGATGTGCGCAGGATGTTGCTGATCATGAAGGCCTTCAACGAAGGCAACCGGGCGCTGACTTATTTCACCGCACAGTTGCTGGACGCTGCGCATCTGAGCCGGGATGAAACGGCGCGCCAGGACGCCGAGGATTTGCTGGCATTCCTGACGCCGATCTGCAAAGCCTTCATGACCGACACCGGATTGGAGGTGACCAACCTCGGCATGCAGGTGTTTGGCGGCCACGGTTTCATTCGTGAGTGGGGCATGGAGCAGTTGGTTCGTGACTGTCGGATCGCGCCGATCTACGAAGGCACCAACGGCATTCAGGCGCTGGATCTGCTTGGGCGCAAAGTCCTTGGCAGTCAGGGAAAACTGCTGCGCGGGTTCACCAAAATCGTCCACAAGCTCTGTGTGGCCAATGCTGAGCATCCGCAACTCGGCAGCTATGTGGCGCAACTCAACGGTCTGAATCAGCAGTGGGGCGAGTTGACCACCAAGGTCGGCATGGCGGCGATGAAAAATCCGGATGAAGTCGGCGCCGCGTCGGTGGATTACTTGATGTACAGCGGCTACATCATCCTCGGCTACCTGTGGCTACGCATGGCATTGGTGGCTCAGGCGCAGTTGGAGGCGGGCAGCGGTGATGCCGATTACTGCCGGGGCAAGTTGGCGACCAGCGAGTTTTACTTCAAGCGTTTGCTGCCGCGTACTTGCGCTCATCGGGCGGCCATCGAGGCGGGCAGTGATTGCCTGATGACGTTACCGGCGGAGTTGTTTGCGCTCTGAAGAATATTTGAAAAGCTTCGCGGGCAAGCCTCGCTCCTACAGTTTTGTTGTCGTTCATGTGAAATGCGTGCGACACGACCTGTAGGAGCGAGGCTTGCCCGCGAATGCGTTCTGGAAGGCGAGAACAGTCTCAGCTGAAATGCTAATGACTAAAAATAACAAAACAGTCATGAGTTGACCCTATGTGTCGTAAAAGTTGTTGGGGTACACTCGGACACAACGAAATCACTATTCTACGAACCACCTGTTTAGATCCTGCGAGGTTTGCCATGGCTGACTACAAAGCGCCCCTGCGCGATATGCGCTTCGTCCTCAATGAAGTTTTCGAGGTCGCCAAACTCTGGGCCGAATTGCCTGCGCTGGCCGAGACTGTCGATGCTGAAACTGTCGAAGCCATTCTGGAAGAAGCCGGCAAGGTCACCAGCAAAAGCATCGCGCCCCTGAGCCGTGCAGCTGACGAAGAAGGTTGTCACTGGGCCGACGGTGCCGTCACCACCCCGGCCGGTTTCCCGCAGGCGTATCAGACCTACGCTGAAGGCGGTTGGGTCGGTGTCGGTGGCGATCCGACCTACGGCGGCATGGGCATGCCCAAGGCTGTTTCGGCGCAGGTCGAAGAAATGGTCAACTCCGCGAGCCTGTCGTTCGGTCTGTACCCGATGTTGACTGCCGGCGCTTGCCTGTCGATCAACGCCCACGCCAGCGAAGAGCTGAAAGCGGCGTACCTGCCAAACATGTACGCCGGTGTCTGGGCCGGTTCCATGTGCCTGACCGAGCCGCACGCCGGTACAGACCTTGGGATTATCCGCACCAGGGCCGAGCCCCAGGCCGACGGCTCCTACAAAGTCAGCGGCACCAAAATCTTCATCACCGGCGGCGAGCACGACCTGACCGAGAACATCATCCACCTGGTACTGGCCAAACTGCCGGATGCGCCAGCGGGACCGAAGGGTATTTCGCTGTTCCTGGTGCCGAAGTTCCTGGTCAATGCCGATGGCAGCCTCGGTGCGCGCAACCCGGCGACCTGTGGTTCGATCGAACACAAGATGGGCATCCAGGCGTCCGCGACCTGCGTGATGAACTTCGACGAAGCCTTGGGTTACCTGGTCGGCGAGCCGAATAAAGGTTTGGCGGCGATGTTCACCATGATGAACTACGAGCGTCTGGGTGTCGGCATCCAGGGCCTGGCCACTGGCGAGCGCTCCTACCAGAACGCGATCGAATACGCTCGTGAACGTCTGCAGAGCCGTTCGCCGACCGGCGCGCAGAACAAGGACAAAGTGGCTGACCCGATCATCGTCCACCCGGATGTACGTCGCATGCTGCTGACCATGAAAGCCTCGAACGAAGGCGGTCGTGCCTTCTCCACTTATGTGGCAATGCAACTGGACACCGCCAAGTTCAGCGAAGACGCCACTACCCGCAAGCGCGCAGAAGATCTGGTCGCACTGCTGACCCCTGTGGCCAAGGCATTCCTGACCGACCTGGGGCTGGAAACCACTGTTCACGGCCAGCAGATTTTTGGCGGCCACGGCTACATCCGTGAGTGGGGCCAGGAACAACTGGTTCGAGACGTGCGCATTACCCAGATCTACGAAGGCACCAACGGCATTCAGGCGCTGGACCTTGTAGGACGCAAGATCGTTGGCAGCGGCGGGGCGTTCTACAAACTGTTCGCTGACGAGATTCGTCATTTCACCGCGACGGCCAGTGCTGACCTGGCGGAGTTCACCAAGCCGCTGAATGACGCGGTGGACACTCTCGACGAACTGACTGCGTGGTTGCTGGACCGTGCAAAAAACAACCCGAACGAAATCGGCGCTGCTTCGGTCGAGTATCTACAAGCATTCGGTTACACGGCTTACGCCTACATGTGGGCTCTGATGGCCAAGGCAGCTTTCGGTAAAGAAGCGCAGGACGATTTCTACGCGAGCAAACTCGGTACGGCACGGTTCTATTTCGCACGTTTGCTGCCGCGTATTCACTCGTTGAGCGCGTCGGTGAAGGCGGGTAGCGAGTCGCTGTTCCTGCTGGATGCAGGACAATTCTGACCCTGTAGCGTTATGTAAGCATTCTCTTACATGACGTGCTGCTGTTTTCCCATAGGCGCAGATTGGATCCAGAGCTAATCTACTTCACATGGACGTCGCGCAGGAAGCGCAAAGCAATAACACGGACACGTAGGATTCTGCCAGGACGGCGGAGTGAAATGGATGTCAGGGAAACAGTCTGCAAAGCCCCGCTTCGGCGGGGTTTTCTTTTGCCTGCAAAAAAGTTCAGCTCAACCCATCCAGGGCTGTCGGGCTGCGCAAGTGCTCATCCATCACCTCTTCCAGCAATGTCCGCAACAATGTCAGCGAAGCCTGTTGCCGCTGCACATCACGACACACCAACCCGACTTTCAGTGGCACCCGCGGTTCGCTCAGTGGTTTCCACAACAGTGCCTGGTCGCCATGGGTATTTTTCGAGCGTCCGGGCAGCACGGTCGCCAGTCGCGTGTGCGGCAGGCTGTCGAGAATCCCCGCCATGTTGTTCAGTTCAGCCTGTACCTGCGGGCGACGTCCCAGATTGGCTAATTGGGCCTGCCAGATCTGCCGCACCTGGAACTCTTCACCCAGTAGCAACATGGGTAACTCGGCGGCCTGGCTCATGGAGACTTTCTTGAATTCCCGCAACGGGTGGTCCGCCGGGATGACGAGCGTCAGTTCATCTTCGTACAACTGCACGCCGTGCAAACCCGGCTGACGGGGCGGCAGGTAGCTGATGCCGATGTCCAGAGAGCCATTGAGTAGCCGCCGCTCGATTTCCAGGCCCGTCAATTCATAGATCTGCACCACCAAATGCGGCTGCGCCTTGCGCACGCGTTCGAGCATCTGCGGCACCAGGCTGGAATGGACGGTCTGCAGCACGCCGATGGCCAAGGTTCGCAGCGCCTTGCCTTTAAAGTTGCCCAAGGCTTCGCGCGCGCGTTGCAGGCCATCGAGCAAGGGCAGGGCATGGTTGTAAAGCGTGTGGGCCGCCAGGGTGGGCAGCAGACGTTTGCTGCTGCGTTCGAACAGGCTCACATCGAGGTTTTGTTCGAGTTGACGGATCTGCTGGGACAACGCCGGTTGGGAGATTGAAAGCCGCTCGGCGGCCCGACCGACGTGGCCTTCTTCGTAGACCGCGACGAAATAACGCAGTTGCTTGAAATCCATAACTAATACTTATCGAAAATGCTGAGAAATCGAAATGGCCCAGTGCCTTGCCTGCGCCTAGTCTAACCGCATTCACAGGGCTTACAGGGCCAGAAAGCACGATGAATACCGGTTACGACGATGGTGTTTACATAGGCAAGGCAAAAAACCTCGGACGAGGTTTTATCCGATGAATCTGTTCAACCTGCGACGCAAGGCTCCGAGCCTTGACGACCTGGCGATGGGCGCCTCCCTGCCGCCCGGAAGCGACAACTTTTCCAGCGAGTGCCTGATGCCCAGCGTCGAACGGCCGGAACAGATTTTCGTGCGGGGCCAAGGGTCCTGGTTGTGGGACAGCGATGATCGTGCTTATCTCGATTTCTCACAGGGTAGCGGCGCCAATAGCCTCGGACACAGCCCTTCAGTACTGGTCAAAGTGCTTTCGGAACAGGCTCAGTCGCTGATCAACCCAGGTTTCGGTTTGCACAACCGTGGCATGCACAACCTCGCCGAGCGGCTCTGCACCAGTACCGGTAGTGATCAGGCGTACCTGCTCAACAGTGGCAGCGAGGCCTGTGAAGCGGCTATCAAACTGGCGCGCAAATGGGGCCAGCGACATCGTGGCGGTGCTTCACGGATTATCGTCGCCAGTAAAGGTTGTCATGGCCGTAGTCTCGGGACGATTTCGGCGTCGGACAGTTCGAATCTGGTCAACCGATTCGAGCCGCAGCTGCCGGGCTTCAGTCATGTCCCGTTCAATGACCTGCCAGCCTTGCATGCAGCCGTGGACGCTCAGACTGTTGCGATCATGCTCGAACCGATCCAGAGCGAGGCCGGGGTGATTCCGGCCACCGAGCACTACCTCAAAGAGGTCGAGCGCCTGTGTCGTGAGCTTGGCATCTTGCTGATACTCGACGAAGTGCAAAGCGGCGTCGGCCGCTGCGGCACCTTGCTCGCCGAACAGTCCTACGGCGTGCGGGCAGATATCGTCGTGCTCGGCAAAGGGCTCGGCGGTGGCGTGCCATTGGCGGCGTTGCTGGCGCGAGGCAAGGCCTGTTGTTTCGAGACCGGCGAAATGACCGGTACTCATCACGGCAACGTGTTGATGAGTGCGGCCGGTCTTGTCGTGCTCGACAACGTGCAGGACAAGGGTTTCCTCGATCATGTGCGGGAATCTGGTCAGCATCTGTGCGAAGGCTTGAGTCGTCTGGCTCATCGCTACGGTCACGGCGAATTGCGCGGCCAAGGGCTGCTCTGGGGCCTTGGTCTGTCCGACGACTCGGCTGACGCCGTAGTCAAAGCGGCGTTGTACGAAGGCTTGCTGCTCAACGCCCCGCAACCCGATTGCCTGCGCTTTACCCCGGCCCTCACTGTCAGCAAGGCCACTATCGACGAAATGCTCCTGCGCTTGGCCCGCGCCTTCTCCCGCGTACGCACCGCGCAACTGCAGTGCCGCAAAGGGATTGCAGTCTGATCAGACCCGCCTTACACGAGTTCCCGAACCGTCTCGCGGTATAACGCAGCGCCCTACGCCTGAATCTTTTGGCGTGGGGCGTTTTTTTGTCTTTATCACGGTGCTTGGAGAGGGGCGCGATCCGACTCCACATGTTCCGGGGATCGTGCATGCGGTGTAGATCATCGCCAAGCGCTGAGTTTTTCAGCATCAGGTAGATCGCCATCGCGAGCAGGCTCGCTCCCACATTGGAATGCGTTTCCCTTGTGGGAGCGAGCCTGCTCGCGAATGGGGCGCCACATTTTTGTGCCGAGCGCAGGCTTCAGTCCGCCAACGCCATCACCCGCCGATAAAACAACCACTCCTGCTCCAGCGCATGGGCCTGATTGCCAGCCTTGCGAAAGCCATGGCGTTCGTCGGCGTAGTAATGGGCTTCGACCAGAATGCCGTTGTCCTGTAGCGCCTTGACCATATCGCGGGTCTGTTGCGGCACCACCACGGCGTCCAGTTCACCCTGAAAGAAGATCATCGGAACGCTGATGTTGTTCGCGTGCAGCAACGGCGTGCGTGCGGCGTAGCGTTCAGCGTCCTGTACCGGGTCGCCGATCAACCAGTCCAGATAATCGCCTTCGAACTTGTGGGTGACACGGCCCAGCGCGACAGGATCGCTGACGCCATACAGGCTGGCGCCTGCGCGAAAAACTTTGTGAAAGGCCAGGGCGCATAACGTGGTGTACCCACCGGCGCTGCCGCCACGGATAAACGCCTTGTTGCCGTCGATCAGTCCGCGTTCGGCCAGGTAGCCGACCACCGCGCAGGCATCTTGCACATCCACCTCGCCCCAGCTCAAATGCAGCGCCTGGCGATAAGCGCGGCCGTAGCCGCTGCTGCCTCGGTAATTGAGGTCGGCCACGGCGAAGCCACGTTGTGCCCAATACTGGATTCGCGGGTCGAACATCGGGTAGCAGGCCGACGTCGGGCCGCCGTGGATGAACACCACCAAGGGCGGTTGCGTGTCGCCGGTCATCGCCGGGTAGAAGTACCCATGGGCCTCGCCCGAATCACTCGGATAGCGCAGGGTTTGCGGGCGGCTGATCTGTTCGGCGGGGAGCGGTGCAACGCCACCGGCGAGTGTCTTCACCTGCCGGGTTTTGCGGTCAATGGCAATCACCGCCGCCGAACTGAGCGGCGAAGCGGCGATGCAGTAGATGAACTGCTCATCCTGTGCGAGATGGCGGAAACGACTGTAGTCGCCCGTGAAATCGTCACAGGAACCCTCGCCGTGACGAAGCCCCAGTCGACCAAAACCGCCTTCGCTCCAACTCGCCAGATAAGTGTTGTCGCTCAACGGCAACCAAGTGCAACCACCCAGTTGCCAAGGTGCCGGTCCATGGTCGGCAGCAGCACTCGGGAGTGGGCTCAGACCGTTGGCCGACTCCACCCACGGCTGCCAGAAACCGCCGCGATCGGTCAGGCAAAACAGACGGCCGCTGTCATCGAATCTCGGTTGTTGCAGTGACTCCTGAGCATCGTCGCCGGCCACACAGCGTGGTTGCGCAAAGGTGTGATCGCTCTGGCGTTCGGCAACCATCAGGCGAGTCGCGGTCCAGGGCTGATGCGGGCGGTTCCACTCGATCCAGGCCAGCCGCCGACCGTCAGGACTCAGGGTCGGTGCCGCGTAGAAATCGGCACCCTCGGCCAGCAGATGGCGTCTGCCGTCAGCCAGATCGATAGCCACCAGGCGATGTCGATCGCGGTTCTCTTCAACCGCCAGCACCTGCCCGTTGGCGAATTGCAGATCGCCGTAACGGCATTCACTTGAAGTCAGCACCTCAGGCGTCTCATCTGTCAGCGATTGCCGATACAGCTGCTGATCGGCCTCGTTGACGAAAACCAGCCCGTCGTCGGTCAGGCAAAATGCACCGCCGCCATATTCGTACACCCGGCTGCGCACACTGAAGGTGGGCGGTGTCAGGCAATGAGCCTGGCCGTCGCGCCACTGCCAGATTCGGCAGGCGGCATCCTCGGGGCGGTATTCGTTCCAGAACAGGCCATGCTTGCCGATTTGCAACTCGGCGAAGTCGATGCCGGCCGCGACAGCCCTGGCGGCGCTTAAGGGTTCAGCTTTTGGCGATGAGGCGTGAGTTTCGTTCATTGCGAAAGGCCAGTTGTTCGATGGTCTGGGTCGCGTGCTCGGCTTCTTCGCGGGCCTTGAGAATCACGCCGTGATGTTCCGACTTGCTGCACACCGGGTCGGCATTGCTCGCGTCACCCGTGAGCATGAATGCCTGGCAACGACAGCCGCCGAAGTCTTTTTCCTTCTCGTCGCAGGAACGGCACGGCTCGGGCATCCAGTCGTAACCGCGAAAGCGGTTGAAGCCGAACGAGTCGTACCAGATGTGCTGCATGCTGTGGTCGCGCACGTTGGGAAACTGCACCGGCAGTTGTCGGGCGCCGTGACAGGGTAGGGCGGTTCCGTCCGGTGTGACCGTCAGAAAGATACTGCCCCAGCCGTTCATGCAGGCTTTCGGGCGTTCTTCGTAATAGTCCGGCGTGACGAAAATCAGCTTGCAGGGATGCCCTTCGGCTTCAAGTTTTGCGCGGTATTCATTGGTGATGCGTTCAGCGCGAACCAGTTGTTCCTTGGTCGGCAACAGGCCGACCCGATTGAGCTGCGCCCAACCATAGAACTGGCACGTCGCGAGTTCGACGAAGTCCGCTTCAAGGGCGATGCACAGCTCGATGATCCGGTCGATCTTGTCGATGTTGTGCCGATGGGTGACGAAGTTCAGCACCATCGGATAACCGTGCGCCTTCACCGCGCGGGCCATTTCGAGTTTTTGCGCGAAGGCCTTTTTTGAGCCGGCCAAGAGGTTGTTCACCTGCTCGTCGCTGGCCTGAAAACTGATCTGGATGTGGTCCAGTCCGGCCTTCTTGAAGTCGCTGATTTTCTGTTCGGTGAGGCCGATACCGGAGGTGATCAGGTTGGTGTAGAAACCCAGCTTGCGCGCCTCGGCAATCAGCTCGGCGAGGTCTTGGCGCACCAGCGGCTCACCGCCGGAAAAACCCAACTGCGCCGCGCCCATCTCCCGGGCTTCGCGAAAGACTTTGATCCACTGCTCGGTGGACAACTCTTTGCCCTGCTCGGCGAAATCCAGCGGATTGGAGCAGTACGGGCATTGCAGCGGACAGCGATAGGTCAGCTCGGCCAGCAACCACAGTGGCAGGCCGATTTCAGGCTTGGGCGGTAACTTGTCTGACACGGAATCAGGCAAGTTCGATCCAGTGCTGAGCACGGGCGACCTCCATGAATTGCTCGATGTCATCACCGAGCTCAGGCACGTCGGGAAACTGCGCGCCCAGTTCGGCGATGATCGCCGCGACATCCCGCTGACCATCAATCAAGCCGCCGATCAGCGCGGCGCTGTCGTTGAGTTTGATCATGCCTTCCGGGTAGAGCAGCACATGGCCTTTCTGCGCCGGTTCGTACTGGAAGCGGTAGCCGGTGCGCCATGTCGGGGTTTTGCTGCGATCGAAACTCATAAGGTGATTCCTTTGTGCCAGACCCGCTGCCCGGTCACGCTGTGGTACGGCGGGCGGTTCAGTTCGTAGGCCATGCTCATGGCATCGAGCATGCTCCAAAGAATGTCCAGTTTGAACTGGAGAATTTCCAGCATGCGCTCCTGGCCTTCTCGCGTGGTGTAGTGCTGCAACGTGATCGCCAGACCGTGCTCCACATCCCGGCGCGCTTGCCCCAGACGCGTGCGGAAATATTCGTAACCGGCCGGGTCGATCCACGGGTAATGCTGCGGCCAGCTGTCGAGGCGCGATTGGTGGATCTGCGGCGCGAACAACTCGGTCAGCGAACTGCTGGCGGCTTCCTGCCAACGGGCCCGGCGAGCAAAGTTGACGTAGGCGTCCACGGCGAACCGAACGCCAGGCAGTACCAGTTCCTGAGAACGCAGCTGATCCGGGTCGAGGCCGACCGCTTGCCCTAGACGCAACCAGGCTTCGATACCGCCGTCTTCGCCAGGGGCACCGTCATGGTCCAGCAGGCGCTGAATCCACTCGCGACGAATCTCGCGGTCCGGGCAGTTGGCCAGGATAGCGGCGTCCTTGAGCGGGATGTTCACCTGGTAATAGAAACGGTTGGCGACCCAACCCTGAATCTGCTCGCGGGTTGCCCGGCCTTCATACATCGCCACGTGATACGGGTGATAGATATGGTAGTAGGCACCCTTGGCGCGCAGGGCCGCTTCGAATTCGGTGGGGGACATTGCGGTGTCAGTCATTGCGGTTCTCCGGGGGAACAACCGGTGGATTCTTTGGTGTCTGGTCGGACGTCTTCGCGGGCAAGCCTCGCTCCTACAAGGGGTAGCGCTATCTCTGTAGGAGCGAGGCTTGCTCGCGAAGAGGCCATCCGCTACAAAACAATACTCATGCCGTCATACGCCACTTCAACCTCGCGCCGAACCAACTCCGCACGCTCCGGCGAATCCTCGTCGAGAATCGGGTTGGTGTTGTTGATGTGGATAAGCACTTTGCGCTGTTTGGGCAACTGTTCCAGCACTTCGAGCATGCCGCCGGGGCCGTTCTGCGCCAGGTGGCCCATTTCCCGGCCAGTGCGCGTGCCGACGCCACGGCGCTGCATCTCGTCGTCATCCCACATCGTGCCATCCACCAACAGGCAATCGCTGCTGGCCATGATCGTCATCAGCGATGCGTCGACCTTGCCCAGGCCCGGTGCATAGAACAGTTTGCCGCCGGTGCCCAGGTCTTCGACGATCAGACCGATGTTGTCGCCCGGGTGCGGGTCAAAGCGATGTGGCGAGTACGGCGGGGCGGCACTACGCAGGGGCAGCGGGGTGAAGCGCAGGTTGGGGCAGGCCGGGACGGTGAAGCTCTGATCGAGTTCGATACGGTTCCAGTTCAACCCGCCGTTCCAGTGGGTCAGCATGGTGAACAACGGGAAACCGGTGCTCAGGTCTTCGTGGACCATGTCGGTGCACCAGACCTGATGCGGGCAGCCTTCGCGCAGGCTGAGCAGGCCGGTGGTGTGGTCGATCTGGCTGTCCATCAGGATGATTGCGCTGATGCCGGTATCACGCAGCGCGCGGCCCGGCTGCATTGGCGCGAAACTCTGGAGCTGGGCGCGGATGTCCGGCGAAGCATTGCACAGTACCCAGTTCACACCGTCATCGGAAATCGCGATGGACGATTGAGTACGTGCCTCGGCCCGCAGGCTGCCGTCGCGAAAACCTGCGCAGTTCACGCAGTTGCAGTTCCACTGGGGGAAACCGCCGCCGGCGGCAGAACCTAGAATCTGGACAAACATGGCCGCTCCATCATTGAAAGCTGAAAATAAAAACGCCCCGGCGAGCCGAGGCGTAGCACTGCATTCTCTACCAGACGGCAGAGCTTAGCGGCTTGCGAAGTACATGGTGACTTCGAAGCCGATACGCAGGTCGGTGTAAGCAGGTTTGGACCAGGACATAGAAGCGCTCCTTCAGGTGGATGGGACAGTCGAGACCTATACATATAGTCCACCTCCAGTCGGAGATGTTCAGATAGTTAGGCGGCTATGTTACTCAAAATTACACAGCGATTGGCCACGAATCTTTGAGAAAGCTAATTGCAGCACCGGTAATGATCATTTTGCCACTTGCCAAGGCGCCCCGGAACAAGGCCCGCTGGCCAGACAGCGCCATCCGCCGTCGGCCCGATTCAGTCGTTGTGCCGCCGCCAGCAAGGCTTCACGGTCGATCATCAGAATTGCCTGAGGCAGACGATTCAGGTAGTCAGACGAATGGCCGGCCAGTTTGCCTTGCCAGAGCAGTTCGGCGGCCTGGGCGTTGGGCAGGGCGGTGTTGTCGAATTGATCGGCCAGAGCTTGGCGCTGATCGATGTAGGTCGCGTCATCGATGCTTTCGATCATCCCTTCCAGTTTGCTGAGGAACTGTTTGATTTGCTCCAGCAAATCCAGAGGCGCGACGCTCGGTGATTGCACGCCAAACAGCAGCCCGGTCTGACCGTTTAACTGGCGTAGTCCGCTGAATACGGCGTAACCGAGCTGCAGCTCCACCCGCAGGCGCTGGTAGAACGGCGTCTGGCATACGTGTGCGAGCAAACGCCAGGCGGCCTCATCGGCAATGTCATGGGTTGCTGTCGGACAAAAGAGTAACAGTGCGGGTTCGCTGGAGCCGGTATCGACGGCGTTCCAGAGATGCTGCGAGCGAATCGACGGAGGCGGCGTCAGTTGACTGTCCGCAGTGCCGGGAATACGACTCAAGGCAAGCCCCATCGCCGCTTGTGTCTGGGCAGACAGGCCTGTCGCCAGGCCATCCCAGCGTGCGCTCGACCAGAGTTGCTGCAGGTCATCTGAGACTACGGTGTGCTCAAGGCATAGATCGGGCAGTGCCTTGAGCAATTGTCGAATCGGCATCAACGCAATGGACGCCGGCTCTTCCTGTGAGAGATCGGCATCAGGTTTTGTCAGTTCTTTCAGCGCATGTTCGAGGACTGTCGGCATCGGTTCCTGCAGCCCCGTCATCTTCAGCAGCCATTCATTGCCCGAAGCGCTGAAGGAAAAGTCGACGCCGGCCTGACGCGCATCTTCGCGCAGCATTCGCAGGCGGCTCTCCAGATTCGACTGAAGGCGATCGTGAGGTGCGAACTCCAGACGCCAGCGCAGATAAACCGCACCTTCATCCGTGTTATCCGGCAGCGCCTGGCTGAACTGCATCGGCGATCGTTCGCGGCGACTGCGTGAGCGATCCTGGGCAAAAGTCCGCAGGCCGCGATGAGCGCTGGTTTGGCCGCGAATCAATCCGGCATTCGGGGCTGGAGTCTCGGCGCGCAAAAACGGGTTGGGGGTCGGCAGTTGCCACTGGCCGGTGAAGTTATCCACAGCGCCAATTCGTTTGAGGATTGCCTTGAGGGCGACAACGCCCTGTTCGGATAATCCGGGTTCAAGCTGTTCGCTGTCTCGTCGGGCCAGTTGCAAGGCGCTGCTGACTTGCTGTTGGCGCTGCAGCAGAGCTGCATATTCTTCGCGCAACTCGACCCAATCCTGATGAGAGGCAAAAAAGCCCAGCCAATCCAGGAGCCGTTCGCGGATCATGTTGTCCGGTTGCGGGGCGTGGGCGGGCCGTGTGAATTCGATGTGCAGCAAGGCTTGGCCGGCATAGTGATAGAGCGGCGCGGCTTTCAGGTTGTCCGCCAGCCCATGCTCTCGCAGCTGCGCCAACAGGCCACCGGGTTTTTCGGCGTTCAGCCAGTGGCACAGGAACGCCAGCGCTTCGGGCGATGAGTTGGGCAGTGCTTCGAAGGCGAACAGCAGATCCAGCCGACGATCTCCAGCCTGTTGATAACTATTGTCTGAAGAATCCATCAACAGGGTGGGCTTTGTCTGAGGGACTTTTTCGCCGGGGGTAATAGCAACGGCAAACGCCTGCGCCATCTCCTTCAACTCATCGAGACTCTGTGGCCCGGCCAGGCTCAGCGTCATCTGCCCGGTCTGGTAAAACCGCTGATAGAAGTCCTTCAACGCTTGTTGAAATTCGGGCTGCGGTACCGGCAGGCTGTAGCGGTTTCCAGCATGAAACGCCCGTAACGGATGAGCCGCCGAGAGCCCGTCAAACAAAGCAAATTGCTGCTGGGCCGTCGCATCCCGCGACCAGGCGACAAATTCGGCGTGCAGCACTTCCCGTTCCCGCCGCTGATCGTCCGGATTCATACGCGGATGAGCGAGCATGTCTGACAGACGCTCCAGGCCATCCCTAAACGCCTGAGGTGGCAGCTCGAAAAAGAAGTCCGTCGTGCGTTCGCTGGTTCGCGCATTCACCTGCCCGCCATGACTCTGTACGTAGGCCATCAGCCCTTGCTCTGCGGGAAAGCGCTCTGTACCCAGGAACAGCAAATGCTCAAGAAAGTGCGCCAGCCCCGGCCAGGCCAGTGGCACGTCATGACTGCCGGCAGCGACCCGCAACGCGGCGGCGCAGCGCTTCAAATCGGGAGCATGACGCAGCGTCACCCGCAGGCCGTTGGCGAGGGTTTCAGTATGAAGGCGAGGGTGATTCAGCGCAGGCATGAGCACTTCCAGAACAGAGAAGCGCTAATGCTAGCGGATTAGGCCTTGTTCAGCTCGCCGTATAGCTCGGGACGGCGATCGAGGAAGTAGCGATTGGCGGCGCGGGAATCGATCATCAACTGACGATCCAGTTCACCGACAATCAGCGCTTCATCAAGTCCGGCCTGGGCGATGCGGCTGCCATCCGGCGCGGCGATGCTGCTTTGGCCGCAATACTGGATCTCGCCTTCGTGCCCGCAGTAGTTGGCGTAGGCCACATAACACTGGTTTTCGAAGGCCCGTGCGCGGACGGTGACGTCGGCGATGAAATCGTAGGGAATCATGTTCGCCGTTGGCACCAGAATCAGCTCGGCACCGGCCAAGGCCAGACGTCGGGCGTTTTCCGGGAACTCCAGGTCGTAGCAGATCAAAAAGCCAAGCTTCCAGCCGTTGAGTTCAACCAGCGGAAACTCATCCGGCCCGGCGCTGAACATCGAGTGATCGAGGTCGCCGAACAAGTGAGTCTTGCGGTAGTTGCACAACCGCTCGCCATTGGCGTCGATCAACTGCACGGCGTTGTAGATCTGCCCGTCTTCGGTGCGCTCCGGGTAGCCATACAAAATGGCGATCCCCGTCGTCTTGGCAATACGCGCGATTTGCTGTGCCGATTCACCGTTATGCACCTCCGCCAGCACACTGACCGCATCGATGCCGATGTTGTAGCCGGTCAGGAACATCTCTGGCAGTACCAGCAAGTCTGCGTCCTTGGCCTCCAGCGCCAGTTGATGCAAGCGTTGCAGATTACCTGCGACATCCAGGGGCAGCGGTGGACATTGGTAAAGGGCTACGCGCATTTCGGATTCCTCTTACTCGGGCAGGGCGATCGGACCGATCTCGTTGAACACATCTCCTGGGCCCGGGTTTTCGGCGTGAGTTTCACCACCGAAGTGTTTCATGATCCCCCACACCGCGTTGAGCGACGTCTGCACCGCGCCTTCGACCCAGGCCGGCGTCCACGAAACGTCGTCGCCGGCGATGAAAATCCCGCGCTGCTCGGGTGGCATGTCGTCCTGCATGAAGTGCGCGTACATGCGCTGGTTGTAGCGGTAGTGGCCGGGCAGGGCGCCTTTGAAGGCCCCGAGGAAATGCGGGTCGGCTTCCCACGACACGGTGATCGGATCGCCGATGATCCGCGCGGCGATGTCGACTTTCGGGTAGATCTTCTTTAACGCGTCCAAGGCCAGCTTCACGCGTTTTTCCACCGGGTGCGGGAGCATTTTCAGCGCGTCGCTCATCCACGAGTACGACAGGCAGATGACACCGGGCTTGTCGTCGCCGTTGTCGAAGAGGTAGGTGCCGCGGGTCAGGCGATCGGTGAGGGTCATGCTCATCAGGTCGCGGCCGGTTTCCGGGTCCTTGTCCTTCCAGAATGGGCGATCGACCATCACGAAAGTCTTCGATGATTGCATGTAGCGGGTGCGGTCCAGGGCCATCCACATCTTTTGCGAGAACAGGCTTTCGTCGCATTCGATCTGGGTAGTCAGCAGCCAGCTCTGGCAGGTGGTTAGTACTGCCGCGTATTCACGTGTGTCGCCGTAGTTATCGGTAACGGTAAAACGCCCGTTCGGTGCATGGGCAATTTTTTTCACGCCGGAACGCGGCGCACCGCTGTGCAGCGAGCTGAGGCTGGTGCCTTCAGGCCAATGCACGCAACGCTCCGGCACATGGCGCCAGATGCCCAGCGGCACCTGCTCCACGCCGCCGACTACCAAGTGCTGGTGATCGTCGCAGTTGGTCATCACCACGCGGAAGATTTCCAGCATCGAGTTGGGGAAGTCCGAGTCCCAGCCGCCAGTACCGAAACCAACCTGGCCGAACACTTCACGATGATGGAACGAGAGCTTGGCGAAGGCTTCGGAGGTGGCGACGAAATCATAGAACGTGCGGTCGTCCCACAGCGGCACCAAGGTGTTCCATAGTTCCTTGAGGCGCGGCACGTCGCGGTCCCGGATCGCTTGCTGGATATCGGAGAACTGCGAGCCGGCTTCCAGAGCATCCGCCCAGGCGTCAGCGACTTCCTGGAACAGTGCAGGAAGATCCGCCAGTTTCTGTGCGTAATGAGTTTTGCCTTCCAGATCGATTACCGTGCTGCCCGACGCAGGCGTCAGCGGGTTCGGGAAGGGTTTGGTCTGGAGGCCGAGCTTGTCGACGTAGTGATAAAACGCGGTCGACGATACCGGGAAACGCATACCGCCGAGCTCGGCGATGATGCCTTCTGCGCCGTTGAATGCCTGGGAGCGCAGGCGACCGCCCATCTTCGAGGCTTCGTAGACGACGGGTTTGAGACCCAGCTTCATCAATTCGTAGGCGGCCACGAGGCCCGCAATGCCAGCCCCGACAATCGCCACTTCGGCGCCGTGATTGTGCGCCGGAATGCTGCCCAGCCCGGCCGGGTGTTCGATCCAGTCGTCGAAGGCGAAAGGAAAGTCCGGGCCGAAAACGGTGACCGGTTTTTTACCGTCTGCAGGATGGCGATTGTTCTTGTTCATGGCTGACCTTGCTGGCGACCCGACGCAGGATGCGCGTCTGAGTATAGGAAAAGATGGCAGCCATTCTAGAGAGCGTAGAACACGTTAATAAGACGCAATGTGTCGTCGTTTTGCTAATTGTATGAGCAATATGACGATACATCGCTACACACTGCCCGGTGTGGGAGCGAGCCTGCTCGCGATGAGGCCCGATCAGACAATCAAGAGTTATCGGTTGAAACTCAAACCGGCTGCCCCCGATCAATCTTGCTACTCAAGATGATCGACGTCGTCGTCTTCTCCACCCCATCCACACTGCCAATCTGATCCAGCAACTGATCCAGCTGCTCTGGCGAATCGGTGCGCAACCACGCCACATAGTCAAACTCGCCACTCACCGCGCACAGCTGCTGCACCTGAGCCATGGCGCCAAGACGCCGCAGCACTTCCTTGCCAGACCTCGGTTGCACCGTAATCCCCACGTACGCCTGCAACCCGCCATCTATCACGCGCTGACCCAGGCGCACACCGTAACCGGTGATCACCCTGGCCTTTTCCAGCCGCGCCAGGCGCGAAGTGACGGTCGTGCGGGCAATCCCCAATTGCCGGGCGAGCATGGCCACGCTTTCACGGGCATTGATCTGCAAGGCCGCGATCAATTGGCGGTCGATTTCGTCGAGAACGGGCGGGCGAGTGTCAGGCAAAGGTCGTCTCCAGCGGCACAGAGCAAGGGCCAAGCATGTTACAGGCACTCCACCTCAATTGGATGGACACAAACGGTCACTCGTAGTCGAATGCGCAACCAGGGACTGTGAAGCGAGAGGATCGAAATGAAGAGCATGCCTGCTGCTCTGCGAGACTATGCACTGCAGATTGCGAATCACGAAATGGCGCACTACGTCGTAGCCCGAGCCCTGGGCTTTGAAACCGGTGATGTGACCCTGAAAGTCACCGTGGCCTTGACCCACCATGGTGGGAGCTCCATTACCTTGACGCGGTCAATTTCGTCGATCGAAGCCATGAAGGAACATTTGGAAGCCCGGATGATGGTCCTCTTCGCCGGAGCGATGGGGCAGACATTACCTCCAAAGCATTCGCCCGAGAAACACGTCGATGAGCCGAAAGCGGGAGCCATCCTGAAAGGAGAGTTTGGAGCGGAACAGGATTACGCAAAAATAAGAGAGTTGCGGTACCTGCTTCGAAATATCTCCTACCCCGATACGGATCCAGCGTCGTCCGAGAGCATCATTGCTGAGCTGACAGAAATTAATGATCGCTTGTGGTTACGCACTCAAAAAATCGTAGAGGCATTGGCCGATACGATTACTGGATTGGCAGGGCTTTTGGTAGAGCGCATGGTCATCGCGGAGCAGTGGGGTAGGCCGGCGGATACGTATGAGGTTGTGTTGACGGGGGAAATGCTTGAGCGGTCGCAGCCGGTGCAGGCCATTCCCGCGTTGAGTGTTTGGGCGTAAACACCCAGAACGCCATCGGATGCGTTTCGGGCAGGTCGCGGTGCAAGCACCTTCACCACATCATCAATCGCCGCTTTGCCTATCGCCGCCAGATGAGACTACTGAGCGTAGTTCTGCGCGAAAGCGGCAATTGCCTGCGTAGCCTGGAAGTCGACCAACTGCAGACCGCGCTCCTGGATGCTGGTCTTGGCAAGCTGCACCGCTTTACGGTGGCGGGGCGATTCATTCTCGGCGGGAGTGCTGACAGGGATTAGTACGTTTTTTAGTTGAATAATCCCTTCTTGTTCGGCGCGTACGAACTTCATCAGCCACTGATCGCAGTGGTCGAGTATCGCGCTTGGTTCGGCCTGATCAAAAGCCAATGGTTTGATAGCGGCCACTACCTCGTTTCGGTGAACCAAGGGCAGGTGCAGTTTGGTCAAGTCGCCGATCAGGGTGTCATCACGGAAATTGCGGATCGATGCTTCCGAGAACATGGTTCGAATTTCTCGAACCATGAGCTCTTCGCGACGATCACGCCCTATGCCTTGGCGTTCGATATAGCGGCTATATAGCATTCCGAGGGCCGCGTCGAAGTTTTCCACCAATATTGAGCGCATGGGGCTAAAGCGAATCAGTGACTCCTTCGGCTCGGTCAGGAAACGAAAGTGGTTAACGATCTGCGACTCTTGGGCTTCTGTTGTCATGAGGCGAACGTTATCCAATTCATTCTGGGCAATTTCCATGGCCTTGGCGAATAGGTTGCTGCACTCGAAGAAATGATTGACCCGTTTCAGGTTTTTACGGGCGAGCCTGTACTCCATGCGCCCTATGGCTGGAGCCGAGAGAACGATGCCGACATTGGCAAATTCTTCGGTTTCGGCAAAAGGCGCGAAGCGCACGATGCTGTAAAGGCAGGTGTATTTCATTGCAGGACGCTCCAGAATTCGTCCGATTGGCAGAGCATCAGGTTACTTTTGATTTCTTCGAGCAGAATGTCGAGCCCCGGTTTGCCGATGGATTCACACCATTCATCGGGAATGTCCAAGCATAGGTCACGAAACCGCATAGCAGTGTCGTGCATCCGCTGGCCGTATTCAACTTTGTCGACCAGATCCAGCTGCCATGTCCGATTGCTTGGGCCAAACACATGGCTTTGTGCGAATTTTTGAGCATCCAGCGGCCATTTGAACGCTTGATTGTGATCGATCAGCTGCAGCTGATTGTCGAGGCCGCACATCAGTAGGTTGGGTCGGCCGCCGAATGGCCCTAACTGACGATCACCGTTACCTACCCAGTAATCAAAGATGAAGACGGCTTTTTGCAGGTCGCTTGGAACCTGCTGTACTTGCGAATACAACATATCTGCAGCGTCCGCGACATAGGCTAGGGCGTAGCTATCTCCAGGCCCAAGATCGTTTCGTGCTTCCAGGTTGTAGCGCAGTAGGGCTGGGTCAATATAGATATAGCCATGCTCGGGGATCGGTAAGCCGAATTGAGCTGCCAGCCGGGCGCAGAGCAGCTCGGCAATCCGCTCGGTGGGCGGTAATTCCAATCCCTTGGCCACATAGTGCTTGTCATTGCTGGCTCGGCACAGAAAGGGGCGCGTGATGCCTCCCTCCAGTCGCCGGATGATCTCAACCGCTTCGATGTAGTTACCCACGGCCATTACCGGTTCCCTTATAAATCAGCTTGCCAGACGATACTGGTCTACATTGTGCTGCACCACGCCCCGCAATGTTTTTTTAGGAGAATTGCGTAGGTAAGATCCGTACGTGAAATCGGTAACACATTCGGAATACTCTGCTGCATTTACAAGAAGCCCTGATGCGAAAGCATCGGGGCTTTTTGTTGTCTCTCAAACGGATTTGCCCGCGTTAACATTTTTAGGATCTAGCGCACCCAGGGCTTTGTACCGCATGCACCGGTGTATTTCACAGCTTATCAACCGCTATTCCTCGGACTCCGTCGCCGTCCGGACAGGTCGCGGTGTCAGCACCTTCACCACATCATCAATCACCGCTTTGCTCATCGCCGTCAGGTAGTGTGCGGTCCACGCGTGGCGGTCGGTGTCTTTTGCGTAGGCTGCGTCTTCGGCAAATGATTTGGCGAGGGATAGCAGGTCGGAAGCTTGAGTCAATGCGTCGACGATGGGGACGCCAGCACTGACGTGAAACAGTGGCTGATCCGAGTGGTATATGAGCGGCGTGAAGCCGATGGTTTTCAGTTCTGCAGTTGTTTTGCTCATTGTGCGCTCCTTAACTCGAGGAGCTGCCGCATTCGTTACCACACGAATGGGTGGCAGCTGTACGCAGGGTGGTAAACCGGGAGTCAAGGAACCGGCAGACCCGAAGGTCTCCCACGCACAGCCGCCATAACACAGGATTGCAGGCGTAAAAAACGCCTGAAGTCGTGATGGGGGCGCTGTTGCGCTTAGCCTCGCCGGGTTACCACACCCAATCGCTACATTGGCAGCGACGTCCGGAGAGTATCCCGTCGAAGAAAAGCCCAACAAGGCGGCAAAGTGCCCAAATGCGCCCATTACGCAATTCTCGGAGTTTGCCTACAACCTTGGCGGGCGTCATCCGATAACCCACCGTCCGCGCAAAATATAACCTGGACGGCAGACAGGAAAAATGACGCACGACCCGCCTCGGAGCAGTGCACAAGGCGCGACCCGAGCTCCGACAGGGTGACGCAGTATGTCCATACCTCCCACAACTCAAGCCAATATTGAGCAGTTGCACCGAGACATGGTCGCCTTGGCCGAAGACATGCGTATCCCGGCCCCCACCGTGACCCGAGCGATCCTGTTGCCGTTTGGACTCGGCGCTGCGCTGGCTCTGGTGGCTTTTGTTGTCGTCGCCTTAGTGGCTCGGTTGGTCTGATCTCTTTGCCCAAACATCAATCTCAGAAAGCCAAAAGCCGCGTATTTACGCGGCTTTTTTGTTTGGTGGGCCCACACGGACTTGAACCGTGGACCAAAGGATTATGAGTCCTCTGCTCTAACCAACTGAGCTATAGGCCCTCAGTAGGCCGCGGATTATAGCGACGGTTTCTCAGCTGTGCTATCCGAAAAGTCTGAAATAGCTATACGAAGAAACGTCGCGGCGAATTCGTCGGGGCAAAGCGGCAGGCTGACGATGTAGCCCTGGATCTGTTCGCAGCCTTCGGCGGTGAGGAATTGTTGCTGGGCCTGGGTTTCGACGCCCTCGGCGATGACGGTGAATTGCATGCTGCGGCCCAGGGCGATGATCGCGCGCACAATCGCCGCGTCGTGCGGGTCGTCCGGCAGGCCGCGGACGAAGGACTGGTCGATCTTGAGGATGTCCAGCGGCAGGCGTTTGAGGTAGCTCAGGGACGAATAGCCGGTGCCGAAGTCGTCGATTGCCAGTTGCACGCCCAGGCGTTTGAGTTGGTGCAGCACCGCCAGTGCTTCTTCGGCCTGGCTCATGATGAAGTTTTCAGTGATCTCCAGTTGCAGGAGGTCGGGTTTGAGGCGGTTGTCCTTGAGCAATTGCTCGATCCGGCCAAGCAGGTTCGGTTGGCGCAATTGAGCACCCGCGAGGTTGACCGAGAGCGGGCCGAGGCACTCATAGACCTGATTCCATTCGTACATCTGCCGGCAGGCGGTCTCTAGGACCCAATCGCCGATTTGCAGGATCATGCCGTTTTCTTCGGCCAGGGGAATGAAGTGCTCGGGTGGCACATCGCCGAAGGTGGGGTGATGCCAGCGAATGAGGGCTTCGGCGCCGACCAGTCGATGATCGTCGAGACTGATTTTGGGCTGGTAGTACAGAAACAGCTCATTGCGCTCGATGGCCCGCCGCAGTTCATGTTCCAGCGCCACGCGCTCGCTGGCCTGGGCGGTAAGGTCGCGGGTGTAGCTTTCAACCCGGTTACGACCCTTGGCCTTGGAGCGATACATGGCGGCGTCGGCGTTTTTGATCAGTGTGGCAACGTCGCCGCCGTCCTTGGGATACAGGCTGGTGCCGATGCTCGCGCTGATGAAAAACTCGTGTTCGCCGGCCTGGAAGGGGGCGGCGAAGCAATTCAGCAGCTTGGTGGCAATGTTATCGGCATCGCTGGACTGTTGCAGGCCGGGGAGCAGGATGATGAATTCGTCGCCACCCAGGCGCGCCACGGTATCGATATCGCGCAACTGCTCCTTGAGGCGCACGGCGATGCCTTTGAGCAGCAGATCGCCGACCGGGTGGCCGAGGCTGTCGTTGATGTGTTTGAAGCGGTCCAGGTCCAGGAACAGCACCGCGCCCTGGCCGCCGTTATCCTGCTGGCTGTTCAACGCGGTCAGCAATCGACTTTCGAACAGCGTGCGGTTTGGCAGGCCGGTCAGCGGGTCGTGGTGCGCCTGGTAGTCGAGTTTGGCCTGCGCGTGCTTGAGACTGGAAATGTCCGCGAACACCGCAACAAAGTGGGTGATGGATTTGTCCCGGTTGCGCACCGCGCTGATGGTCAGCCAGCTCGGGTAGAGCTCGCCATTCTTGCGCCGGTTGGAAATTTCGCCTTGCCAATGACCTTCGGCCGTCAGTTGATGCCACATCGCCGCATAAAATGCGCTGTCGTGCAGGCCCGAGGCGAGCAGGCGAGGGGTGTGGCCCAGTGCTTCTGTCTCGCTGTAGCCGGTGATTTCGGTGAAGGCACGATTGACCGCGCTGATGTGTTGTTGGGTGTCGGTGATCAATACACCCTCGGCGGTGCTTTCGAACACCGTCGCGGCCTGTTGCAGCTTCTCCTGCATCAAGTGCCGTTCGGTAATGTCCCGGGCAATGGTCAACATGCAGTCTTCATCGCCGATGGGCAGCGGACGGCTTGAGACCTCGCAGAGCCGGATCTGCCCGTCGTTGCGGCGGATGTGGCAACTGAAGTCGCGGACAAAACCATCCCGGTGCAGCAGCTCGAGCATCTGTTTGCGTTCGTTGAGATTGACCCAGATTCCCAGGTCCAGGGCTGAGCGATCCACGGACATCGCGCTGTTGAAGCCGGTAATGCGACTGAAGCCTTCGTTGACCTCCAGCAGCAGGCCGTCGCTCTGCCGGGACAGCAGCAAGCCGTCGGGGGAGGCATGAAAGGCCTTGGCGAATTTCTCTTCGGAGGTTTGCAGTTGTTGCTGGGTTTCCTTGAGCTGACTGATGTCGCGCACGACGACCACCAGGGCCGGGGTCGTATCGAGATCGAAAGGTTCGGCGGAAATCAGGCCGGTAAACACTTGGCCATTGCTGCGGCGAAAGGGCATCTCCAGGTTGCGGATGCTGCCGGCCTGCAGCCGCTGCAACAAACCCGGCCCCACGTCATGCACGCCCCAGATGTTCAGGTCGGTGGCGGTGTGGCCTATGACCTCTTCGGCCTTGAGGCCGATCTGTTCTTCGAACGCTTCGTTGACCTCCAGCAGGCAGCCGTCGGAAAGCCGCGCAATGACCAGAATATCCGGGCATTGCTGGAACACCGAGGCGAATTTCTGTTCCGACAGGCGCAGCGCCTCTTCGGTGCGCTTGGCTTCGCTGATGTCGATCATCAGCCCACGCAATACCGGCTCATGGCCGTGCTCGATCAGGCTGACGATATCGCGTACCCACAGGCAGCGGCCGTCAGCGGTGATGACCCGGTAATCGACACTGTGGTCGCGCCCGGCCGCCACTTCACGGTCGCAGAAGGTCTGGGCCCGAGTCAGGTCCGCGGGGTGGATGATGTTGCGCCAGAAGCCCGGAATCAGCCAATGGGACAGGGGATAACCGAGGAGGTCCTGGGCATGGGGTGACACGTAGCTGTAGGTGTAATCGCTGATCTGCGCTTCCCAGGCGATGGCTGAAAGGCTCTCCACCAGCCCGCGGTAATGGTATTCGCTGCTGCGCAGTTCCTGTTCCAGATCGACCCTGCGGGCAATTTCCGAACTCAGTCGGCGGTTGATCCGGATAACCACTGCCAGCACGATCATCAGAAGCAGTAATCCTGGCAGGCCGTAAATCAGCACATCGGACCAGAAGGTCCGATGATCCAGGACGCTACCGACCCAATGTTCCTGGATGGCACTGATTTCACTCGGGCTCATGTCTGCCAGGACTTTGTCCAGGATACTGACCAACAGCTTGTTGTTCGGGGGCACGGCCATCGCCAATTGATAGCGATAGGGTGTTTCACCGCTGACGTAGAGCCCGTCGAGCTTGAGCTGACGCAGGCTCCAGACGCTGGAGGCGAGATCGCCCACGACCGCGTCCACTTCGTCGGTGGCCAGTGCCTGCAGCGCCGAGCTGACGTTGGGCATCGCCACCAGATTCAGGTCGGGATGGTGGGTGCGCAACAGTTCATGGGGGGCGTAGTTTTCCACCACAGCGATCTTCAACCCGTACAGGTCGTCGAGTTTGCGCGGTTGGGGGCCTCCGATATGAGCCAGAATGACAATCGGAAAGTCCAGGTAGGGGCGGGTGAACGACAGATACGTCTGGCGCTCGGGGGTCGACATGATGCCCGGCAAGATGTCTAGCTTGCCTTGTTTGGCCTGCTGCAAGACTTCAGTCCAGCTGACCGGTTCGATGGGGGTGAGTTTGATGGCCAGCCGTTGCCGGATGACGTTGATATAGTCCGCTGCCAGGCCCTGATAACGCCCCTGTTCGTCACGAAATTCAAACGGCGGCCAGGACGCGTCGACACCCAGGCGCAATTCCGGGTGAGCCGCCAGCCAACCACGTTCTTCGTCGGTCAGAGTCAGCGCGCCAGCCGTTGCGGTCCAGGTCATCAGCGACAGCAAAAAAAGCACGGTCGACCATCTGGGCATAACGGTCTCGTTATGGCTTGGGGGAATGTTTCGAGTGTAGACGGGCTATTCGGCGGGAGGGGGTCGCGGGGCATTTAATCTGCATAAAGCAAAACCCCCGGCCTGGGCCGGGGGTTTTGTAATCACTCGTCGAGGAAGGAGCGCAAATGCTCGCTTCTCGTCGGGTGGCGCAGCTTGCGCAGCGCCTTGGCTTCGATCTGACGAATCCGTTCACGGGTCACGTCGAACTGCTTACCAACCTCCTCGAGGGTGTGGTCAGTATTCATGTCGATACCGAAACGCATGCGCAGAACCTTGGCTTCACGGGCAGTGAGGCCAGACAGGACTTCGCGAGTCGCTTCTTTAAGGCTCTCAACAGTGGCGACATCGATTGGCGACTGCATGGTCGAGTCTTCGATGAAGTCACCCAGATGGGAGTCTTCGTCATCACCGATCGGGGTTTCCATGGAGATCGGCTCTTTAGCGATCTTCAATACCTTGCGGATCTTGTCCTCAGGCATTTCCATGCGTTCGCCCAGCTCTTCCGGGGTCGGTTCGCGACCCATTTCCTGCAACATCTGCCGGGAAATACGGTTGAGCTTGTTGATCGTCTCGATCATGTGCACCGGAATACGGATGGTGCGGGCCTGGTCGGCGATCGAGCGAGTGATCGCCTGACGGATCCACCAGGTGGCATAAGTCGAGAACTTGTAGCCGCGGCGGTATTCGAACTTGTCTACCGCTTTCATCAGACCGATGTTGCCTTCCTGGATCAGATCGAGGAACTGCAGGCCACGGTTGGTGTACTTCTTGGCGATGGAGATCACCAGACGCAAGTTCGCTTCGACCATCTCTTTCTTCGCGCGGCGGGCCTTGGCCTCACCGATCGACATGCGACGGTTGATGTCCTTGATCTCGGCGATCGTCAAACCGGTTTCGGTTTCCAGCGCGGTCAGCTTCTGCTGGCAACGAATGATGTCCGGCTGCAGGCGACCAATGGCTTCAGCGTATTTGCTTTTGCCTTTGGCCAGTGCATCGCTCCAGCTTTCGTCGACTTCGTTACCCGGGAACTGGCGCAGGAAGTCGGCACGCGGCATGCGGGCATCACGAACGCACAGTTGCATGATCGCGCGCTCTTGCTGACGCAGACGATCCAGGGCACTGCGAACACGCTCGACCAGGCCTTCGAATTGCTTCGGCACCAGTTTGATCGGCATGAACAGCTCAGCCAGGGCCAACAGCTCGGCAATCGCTGCCTTGTTGTGGCGACCGTGCTTTTTCAGCGCCTTGCGGGTGATTTCCATCTGGTCGGCGACAGCGCCAAAGCGCTGTGCGGCGATGACCGGATCCGGACCGCTTTCGGCTTCTTCTTCGTCATCGCTTGCTTCGGCGTCATCGTCGTCGGTGTCGTCGGCAGCTGGAGCGGCTTTCGGGTCGACAGGCGGTGGCACTTCGGCTGCAGGCGGCGCAATGCCGTCGTCCGGGTCGATATAACCGCTCAGGACGTCGGACAGGCGGCCACCTTCGGTGGTGACGCGAGTGTACTCGGAGAGAATATGGTCAACCGTGCCAGGGAAGTGCGCGATTGCGCCCATCACTTCGCGGATGCCCTCTTCAATACGCTTGGCGATTTCAATTTCGCCTTCGCGTGTGAGGAGCTCTACCGTACCCATTTCACGCATGTACATGCGCACTGGGTCGGTGGTGCGACCAATGTCGGTCTCGACCGCTGCCAACGCTGCTGCTGCCTCTTCGGCCGCGGCTTCGTCGGTATCGGCGTCGGCCAGCATAAGGGAATCCTTATCTGGCGCAACCTCGAATACGTTGATCCCCATGTCATTGATCATGCGGATGATGTCTTCCACCTGTTCCGGATCTGAAATATCCTCCGGCAGGTGGTCGTTGACCTCCGCGTAAGTCAGGTAGCCCTGCTCACGACCAAGTGTGATCAACTCTTTGATACGAGACTGCTGTTGCGCTTTTCCGGACATAACACCCTATCCACTGAAGGTCTTGGCGGGCAAAAAACAAGCCGAGGATTATACCTGAGCTATGACCTCACGCGCCAGTTGAGGTCGGGCTTGATGCGGAAACATTGCGACTTAAAAGGTCGCGCAGTTGGTTTTTCTCTTCGGTACTCAATTCGCTTTGACGCGCTTTTCGAAGAAGTTGTTCCAGGTTTCGCTCGCGTTGGCGGGCTGACAAGCTAGTAATGGTGTCGAAAAACTGTTGTTCAAGGTTATCTCCATCAATCAGCCATTCCTTTTCTGCCAGCGCTCTGAGCAGTCGGCCCTGTTCGGTGCCGTGCCAGCGCGCAATTAACTGAAATGAGTTTAGCTTGGGATTCTTCTGTACGGCTTCGAGCAGGGCGACCAGCAGTTGCGTGTTGGTATGGTCTTCGGCTGCGAAGTGCCCGGCGTCTTCGACTTTTTCGGCCAGTTGCGGGTGATGCAGCAACGTGCGCAAGGCCGCCAGGGTGGGTGGCTCTACAGCGGCCGGTACCCGTGGCGCGCGAGGCTGATCGCGATCGCCGCCGCGCTTGCCATTCTTGTCCCAGGGCTTCTTGTCCCATTTTTTGCCGCCTGCGCCGGGTTTCTTCGGCGTCCATTCCTGCTGCGGCACATACATCTCTTGCGCCTGCGGCTGATGGTAGTCGCTGTAATCCGGCATGGCATCGTAATCGATGCCCGGGTCGTACGCCGGCGGCGCTTCCTGGGGCGCGCTGTGCACCAGCTGGCTCACGGCTTCGCCGCTTAGACCGGTAATTTCGGTCAGGCGCTGACGCATCAGGATGCGCAGGTTGGCTCCTGGGACTTTGTCGATCAGCGGCGAGGCGAGGGTGGCCATGTGGGCCTTGCCTTCAAGCGAGCGCGGGTCCGATTCCTCGGTAAGCTGTTGGAAAAAATAATCGGCCAGCGGCTGGGCGTGCTGATTGATTCGCGCG
Organism: Pseudomonas sp. EL_65y_Pfl2_R96; assembly: GCF_963970905.1. NCBI lineage: Bacteria > Pseudomonadati > Pseudomonadota > Gammaproteobacteria > Pseudomonadales > Pseudomonadaceae > Pseudomonas > Pseudomonas sp. EL_65y_Pfl2_R96. The sequence goes on from NZ_CAXAQH010000019.1 coordinate 68,716, forward strand.
CGGAAGGCGTCAGTGCCCTCGGAGCGGACCAGGGTGTCCGGGTCTTCACCCTCGGGCAGAAACAGAAAGCGCGCCCGGCGCCCGTCCTGCAGGCACGGCAGGGCAGCTTCCAGTGCTCGCCAGGCGGCATTTCGGCCGGCCTGGTCGCCGTCGAAGCAGAACAACACGCTGGGCACGACGCGAAACAGGCGCTTCAAGTGCTCTTCGCTGGTGGCGGTGCCCAGGGTGGCGACGGCATTGCGCAGGCCTTGCTGGGCGAGGGCGATGACGTCCATATAGCCTTCGACGACGATGATTTCGTCGAGGTTGCGATTGTTCTTGCGCGCCTCATAAAGGCCGTAAAGTTCCTGGCCTTTATGAAAAACCGGGGTTTCCGGTGAGTTCAGGTATTTCGGCTTGTCATCGCCCAATACCCGGCCGCCGAAGGCAATGATGCGCCCGCGACTGTCGCGGATCGGGAACATCACGCGATCGCGGAAACGGTCATAACGCTTGCCGGTTTCGGCGTTCTCGATCAGCAGGCCGGCATCGATCATGGCTTTTTGTTGCAGGGTGTCGCTGCTCAGATGTTTGAACAGATTGTCCCAGCCGGGCGGGGCAAAGCCGAGGCCGAAGTCCCGGGCGATCTCGCCGGTCAGGCCGCGACCTTTCAAGTAATCCACAGCGGCTTTGCGCGCTGGATGGCTTTTCAGGGCCTGGCGGTAAAAGTCGGCAGCGGCGGTGAGCAGCGGATACAGCGGCGAATCGGTGGGCTGCCGCGGCTTGTGCGGTCGGCCGCTTTCTTCGCGGGGAATTTCCATGCCGGCGGCTTTGGCCAGCTCTTCGACAGCCTGGGGGAAGTCCAGGTTGTCGTGGTCCATGATGAAGCCGAGGGCATTGCCGCCAGCGCCGCAGCCGAAGCAGTAATAGAACTGTTTGTCGGGGCTGACGCTGAAGGAAGGGGTTTTCTCTTTATGAAACGGGCAGCAAGCGGTGTAGTTCTTGCCGGCTTTTTTCATTTGCAGGCGCGAGCTGACCACGTCGACGATGTCGGTGCGGTTCAGAAGGTCGTCAATGAAGCTCTGGGGAATTAGCCCGGCCATGGCGTTCTCGTCATCTGCGCTGAAATGGACCCAAAACGAAGGGCGGCCGAACGCGGGTCGTTGTTTGAGGTGCACAAGGTGTGCGGCTCGACCGGTGTCGTCTGCGTAATCGCTGTCGGGAAGTGTATCTGCCGAAAATCCACTGACGTTAGTAACAATCAGTATTCGACTATTTGAAAGTGTTTCGCTGAATCCGGCGACGGCCAATCAATGGCCACGGATAGCTCATAAGCGGGCACGCAAGCGGGTGCCTTGGGCTGATCGTCGTGAGAGGAATCAGTGGGTGTGCTCGTCAGTAGCCTTGGAAGGCTCGTCAGAAAAGACGTGCACCGCTGGCAAAAGAGCCAGGTCTGACGCTGTGAAGCAGGTTTGTCTCGGTCGCGTCTGCGGCTTTGACGGTGAAGCATCAAGCGTTGTCCGCAAATGCCATTAGCCCGGCTGAGGGCCGGGCTTGGCAGAAGCTTGCTACGATCGTCTGTGTATTAGTACAGACGAACGGCGCGGCGCTGTTCGCGCTGTACTTTCTTGGCGTGACGCTTAACAGCGGCTGCTGCTTTGCGCTTACGCTCAGAAGTAGGCTTCTCGTAAAATTCGCGGCTACGAACTTCAGCCAGTACACCGGCTTTTTCGCAGGAGCGCTTGAAACGACGCAGAGCTACGTCGAAGGGTTCGTTCTCTTTAACTTTGACGGCTGGCATCCAGAGCTACCTTCATTCATTACCGGGGTCAACATCCTCGCGGCAAAAGAGCACTTGAAGACGTCGGTTTTTAAGGGTTGCGGATGTTAACCCCTCATCGCTCGGAATGCAAAGCCTCTGATCGAAAACCGCTGGTCGGGGCATCACGCGACGACTATTATGCGCGCCTTCGAATTCAGCCTCTACAAGGCGCAAACCCATGCTAGTACTGGGATTAGAAACCTCCTGCGACGAAACCGGTGTCGCACTTTACGACAGTGAACGCGGGTTGTTGGCCGACGCGCTGTTCAGTCAGATCGACCTGCATCGTGCCTATGGCGGTGTGGTGCCGGAGCTTGCTTCGCGCGATCACGTCAAACGCATGCTGCCCTTGATCCGTCAGGTGCTGGCCGAGGCCGATTGCGTGCCGACCGAGATCGATGCCATCGCTTATACCGCGGGTCCTGGCCTGGTCGGAGCCTTGCTGGTGGGGGCCTCCTGCGCCCAGGCGCTGGCTTTTGCCTGGGGTATCCCGGCGTTGGGCGTGCACCATATGGAAGGTCACTTGCTGGCGCCGATGCTGGAGCCGCAACCACCGGAGTTCCCGTTCGTCGCTTTGTTGGTGTCGGGTGGTCATACGCAACTGGTTCAGGTCGACGGCATCGGTCAATACACGCTCTTGGGCGAGACCCTCGACGATGCCGCCGGCGAAGCTTTCGACAAGACCGCGAAAATGATGGGCCTCAATTATCCGGGCGGTCCGGAGATCGCTCGTCTGGCGGCGCAAGGCGTTGACGGGCGTTTCGTCTTCCCGCGTCCGATGTGTGATCGTCCGGGCCTGGCGTTTAGCTTCAGCGGTTTGAAAACATTCGCCTTGAACACCTGGCAGCAATGCGTCAGCGCCGGGGACGACGGTGAGCAAGCCCGTTGCGACATCTCGCTGGCGTTCCAGCAGGCCGTGGTGGAGACTTTGACCATCAAGTGCAAGCGTGCCCTGAAACAAGCCGGCATGAAGCGTCTGGTGATCGCTGGCGGCGTCAGCGCCAACAAGGCGTTGCGCACGTCACTGGAAAAAATGCTCGGCGACATGAAGGGCGATGTGTTTTATGCCCGTCCGGAGTTCTGCACCGACAACGGCGCGATGATTGCGTTTGCCGGCTGTCAGCGCTTGCAGGCCGGTCAGCACGAAAGCTTGGCGATCAGCGTGCAGGCGCGCTGGCCGATGGAGCAGTTGTCGGCGCTGTGATGAGCGGCGCTCACGTGCGGTATTTAAAAATGCCGTTCGCGCCCGGCAAACAGGTCGCGTAGATTGCCGCGATGGCGCCAGACGATCAGCCCCGTGAGCGCGCTCATGGGCAGCAGTGCCGCCGGTTCTTGCCAGGCCAGCAGCGGCAGGGTCAGGGGGGTGGCGATCAGGGCAGCGAGGGAGCTGGTGCGGGTCAGGTAGAACGTCAGCAGCCAGGCGCAGACCGCCAGCAGCGCGGCGGGCGGGTAGAGCCCCAGCAGCATGCCGGCGGCGGTGGCGACACCCTTGCCACCGCGAAAGCGGAAGTACAGCGGAAACAGGTGGCCGATGACGGCACAGACGCCGATCCAGGCTTGTTCCTGCAACGAAAGACCTGCCACGCCTGCGATCAGTACTGGCAGCAGGCCTTTGCAGAGGTCGCCGAGCAAGGTCAGGATGGCGAGTTTCTTGCCGGCCAGGCGCAACATGTTGGTGGCACCGGCATTGCCCGAGCCACTCATTCGCGGATCGGGGTTACCGGTCATGCGGCTGAGCAAGATGGCGAAGGACAGCGAGCCGAGCAGGTAGGCGAAGATCGCCAGTGACCAAAACATGCTAACTATTCCGGGCGAGGACGCCCTGATTCTAACGGCGCATTGCGCCCTTGTCGTGCAGCGGAGAGAAGTGCTTGGACAGAGTGTTTATCGAGGGCCTGGAAGTCGACACCGTGATTGGTGCCTACGACTGGGAACGAGGCATCCGACAGTGTCTGCGACTTGATCTGAGTTTCGCCTGGGACAATCGGCCGGCCGCCGCCGGTGATGACCTGACCCTGGCGCTCGACTACGCGAGCGTTTCGTCACGCATCCAGGCGTTCGCCGAGCAGGCGCAGTTCCAACTGGTCGAGACCTTTGCCGAGCGTCTGGCTGAAGTCCTGATGAGTGAATTCAAGATCACCTGGATGCACCTCAAGTTGACCAAGCCAGGTGCCATCCCGGCGGCCAAGGGCGTGGGTGTGGAGATCGAGCGCGGATGTCGCTGACTCAGGTGTATCTCGGGTTCGGTAGCAATATCGAGCGCGAATCCCATTTGCAGGCTGGCCTGGACGCCGTGGCGGCTTTCCTGGTGGATATGCGCTGCTCGGCGGTGTTCGAAAGCCAGCCGGTGGGGATCAAGAGCGGGCCGTTTTTCAATTTTGTGGTCTCTGCCTTCACCGATCTGTCGCTGATGGAGCTGGATCGACGGCTGAAATTCATCGAGGCGGATAACGGTCGTTATGCGCCCGACCGCAAAGGCTTGCCACTGGATATCGACGTGCTGCTGTTCGGCGATCTGGCGGGCAACTTCGATGGTTTGATCTTGCCGCGAGCAGAGATTCTGAAAAATGCCTTCGTACTGTGGCCGTTGTCGCTGATTGCGCCGGACAGAGTGCATCCAGGCGTAGGCAAGAGCTTTGCGACCCTGTGGCGTGAGGCGCATATCGATCAGGTGTTGGCACCCGTGGCTTTTGAATGGCGCGGCCAGCAGTTGACCCCCTCCGATATGCTTTAAAGCAAAAGATCGCAGCCTTCGGCAGCTCCTGCGCTGATCTCTGTAGGGGGCTGCCGCAGGCTGCGATCTTTCGCTCTTGCTTACGCTTGTTCTTTGTAAGTCTTCAACGCCTTGAGCCGTTCGCGCTTGATCGCCTCGCCCAATTCCGGTCCCTTGAATCCCTTCTCCAGCAACGGCTGCACGGCAATACTTCGCGCCGCAGTCGCCGCTCCGCGCAAATAATCCGCCTGTGGATAACTTCTCTGTTCCAGGCCTTTGCGCCCCCGAGCGTCCATCTCGCACGCTGCAATAAACTCTTCAAAGCGCTGTGGTCGACGATAAACGTCGAAACTCTGCAGCAACTCCAGCAAGGTCGAGGGCTTCAGCTCCAGGGCGCGATGCCCGTGGGTGTGATACTCGCCCACCAGCAGCGCCAGTTCCTGACAGTCTTTCGGTGCCTTGAAGCGCTCGTTGACCGCTTTGATCAACTTCAGGCCTTTGTGCTCGTGGGCGATATGGCGGGGCCACTCTTCTTTGGGCGTCAATCCTTTGCCCAGGTCATGCAGCAGGCACGCCCAGCGTACGGTCAGCGGTTGTTTGTGCAGCGCCGCTTGCTCCAGCACGCTCAGGGTATGTACGCCCGTATCGATTTCCGGGTGATGGGCTTCGGGTTGTGGTACGCCGAACAACGCATCGACTTCTGGCATCAGCACCTTGAGTGCGCCGCACTCGCGCAGCACCTGGATGAACACCTGGGGCTGGTCTTCCATCAGTGCACGGGAGATTTCTTTCCAGCTGCGCTCCGCGGTCAGGGCCTCCAATTCGCCCGACTCGCTGAGTTGTCGCATCAGCTCCAGTGTCTCGGGAGCGACGGTGAAACCCAGTCCCGCATAACGCGCGGCGAAGCGGGCAACGCGTAGAACACGGAGTGGATCTTCGGCGAACGCGGGGGAAACGTGACGAAGCAGGCGAGCTTCGAGATCCCGCTGGCCATGATAGGGATCAGTCAGGTTTTGCTGATCGTCTTCGGCCATGGCGTTGATCGTCAGGTCGCGACGAATCAGGTCTTCTTCGAGCGTGACTTCAGGGCTGGCGTGGAAGGTGAACCCGCCGTAACCGCGTCCGCTTTTGCGCTCGGTGCGGGCGAGGGCGTATTCCTCACCGCTTTTGGGATGAAGGAACACCGGGAAGTCCGCGCCCACGGGGCGAAAGCCCTTGGCGAGCATTTCTTCGGTGGTGGCGCCTACCACGACCCAGTCGATATCGGTGACAGGCTTGCCCAGCAGGCGATCGCGTACCGCCCCACCGACTTTATAAATCTGCATAAAAAACCTCCGTTAGCCCGACAGAATAACCTTTGCGTCGAACTTCCGGAGGCAGAAACAGGATCAAAGATGAATGACAGCCAGGTCTAGCCGGCCGTAGTCCCCCTCGCCGTGTTCGCTTCTGGGCGGAACATGGTGGGTTTTCACCACCTGATCCCCTTGCAGGGTTTCCAGGTGAATGTCGAAGCCCCAGAGCCGGTGCAGGTGCTTGAGCACTTCCTCGGTGGAGTCGCCCAGTGGTTTGCGGTCGTGCTGCTGGTGACGCAAGGTCAGGGAGCGGTCGCCACGCCGATCGATGCTGTAGATCTGAATGTTGGGTTCGCGATTGCCCAGGTTGTATTGCGCCGCCAGGGTTTCGCGAATGGTTCGATAGCCGTCTTCGTCGTGTATCGCCGGAACCAGCAGATCGTCTTTCTGATCGTCATCGAGGATGCTGAACAGCTTCAGGTCGCGGATCACCTTGGGTGACAGGTACTGCAGGATGAAGCTTTCGTCCTTGAAGCTGCTCATGGCGAATTTGATGCTGGACAGCCAGTCGGTGCCGGCGATTTCCGGGAACCAGCGGTAGTCCTCTTCGGTGGGCTGTTCGCATATCCGCCGGATATCGCGATACATGGCAAAACCCAGGGTGTAGGGGTTGATGCCGTTGTAGTAGGGGCTGTCGAAGCCAGGTTGAAAGACCACGCTGGTATGAGAAGTCAGGAATTCCATCATGAAACCGTCGGTGACCAGGCCTTCGTCATACAAGTCGTTCATCAAGGTGTAGTGCCAGAACGTGGCCCAGCCTTCGTTCATTACCTGGGTCTGGCGCTGTGGGTAAAAATACTGGGCGATCTTGCGCACGATCCGCACGATTTCGCGCTGCCAGGGCTCCAGCAGCGGGGCGTGTTTTTCGATGAAGTACAGAATGTTTTCCTGAGGTTCGGCTGGGAAGCGCGCGTTGTCCTTGTCGCTGTATTTATCCGCGCCTTTTGGAATGGTCCGCCACAAATCGTTGATCTGCTTCTGCAAATGCTCTTCCCGATCTTTCTGCCGACGGCGTTCTTCTTCGGCGGAAATCGGATAAGGGCGTTTGTAACGGTCGACCCCGTAATTCATCAGTGCATGGCAGGAGTCAAGCAGGTCCTCCACCGCGTCGATGCCATGGCGTTCTTCGCACTGCATGATGTACTGCTTGGCGAACACCAGGTAATCGATGATCGAACTGGCGTCGGTCCAGGTGCGGAACAGGTAGTTGCCCTTGAAGAAGCTGTTATGGCCATAGCAGGCGTGTGCCACCACCAGGGCCTGCATGCAGATGGTGTTTTCTTCCATCAGATAGGCGATGCAGGGGTCCGAGTTGATCACAATCTCGTAGGCCAGCCCCATCTGGCCACGGCTGTAGGATTTTTCGGTGCTGAGGAAGTGCTTGCCGTAGGACCAATGGTGATAACCCAAGGGCATGCCGACAGAGGCGTAGGCGTCCATCATCTGCTCGGCGGTGATCACTTCGATCTGGTTGGGGTACGTATCCAGCGCGTAGCGGGCCGCGAGACGACTGATTTCGCGGTCGTAGGCCTGGATCAGCTCGAACGTCCATTCGGAGCCGGTGGAAATGGGTTGGCGCTTCTGCTCTTTGGCGGTCATGTCACTAACCTGCGCTGGAAGAGTTCACGGAAGACCGGGTAGATATCTCCGGCCGAAACCAGTTGCTGCTGGGCAAACGTGTCAGAGAAGGCTTCGGCGATGCGTTCGTACTCGAACCACAGGGCCTGGTGTTCGCGCGGAGTAATCTCAACATAAGTGTAGTACTGCACGAACGGCATGATCTGGTTGATCAGGATGTCGCGGCAGATCGGCGAGTCGTCGTTCCAGTTGTCACCGTCGGATGCCTGGGCGGCATAGATGTTCCACTCGTTGCTCGAATAACGCTCGGCCATGATCTCCTGCATCAGTTTCAGGGCGCTGGAGACGATGGTGCCGCCGGTTTCCCGGGAGTAGAAAAACTCCTCCTCATCCACTTCACGGGCGCTGGTGTGGTGGCGGATGAACACGACGTCGATTTTGTCGTAGTTCCGCTTGAGGAACAGGTACAGCAGGATGAAGAAGCGTTTGGCGATGTCCTTGGTCGCCTGGGTCATGGAGCCGGACACGTCCATCAGGCAGAACATCACTGCTTTGGAGCTGGGGTTCGGCTGCTTGATGAGCAGGTTGTACTTGAGGTCGAAGGTGTCGAGAAATGGCACCCGGTGGATGCGCGCGCTGAGCTTCTCGATTTCTGCTTCGAGTTCCTGAATATCGCCGAAGTTATCCGGCTCTTCCCGTTTAAGTCGCGCCAGTTCCTCTTTGACTTCACGCAATTTTGCCCGGCTGCTGCCGGACAGGGCGATTCGCCGGGCATGGGCCGAACGCAGCGTGCGGATAATGTTGATCCGTGACGGGTTGCCCTCGTTGCTGATGCCCGCGCGTACGGTCTTGAAGGTGTCGGTGCCGGTCAGGTGGCGTTTGACCAGGTTAGGCAGTTCAAGGTCCTCGAACATGAATTCGAGAAATTCCTCCTGGGTGATCTGGAAGACGAACTCGTCCATCCCTTCACCCGAGTTGCCGGCCTTGCCGGGGCCTCTGCCGCCGCCACCTCCGGGCGGACGGGCAATGTGCTCGCCGCTGGTGAACTCCTTGTTGCCCGGGTGCACGATGGTCTGCTTGCCGCCACGGCCGTGGTGAAGCACCGGCTCATCAATGTCGCGACCGGGAATGCTGATCTGCTCGCCGTGTTCCATATCGGTAATGGAACGCCGGCTGACCGCCTCTTCGACGGCCTTTTTGATGTGATCACGGTAGCGCCGCAGAAACCGCTGGCGGTTTACCGTGCTCTTGTTCTTGCCATTGAGACGTCGGTCGATCACATAGCTCATGACTGCTCCTTAGAAGATGTCCTGAAAGGGGCGAGCGGTTATGCAGCATCGACTGTGCCGGGGGATGTTCACGCTCCCCCAAGCGCTTCTGGATGCTGCCTGAACCTCGTTACCGACTTTCGAACACCTCCCAGAGGTCTGTGTAACAGAAAAAGCGTACACAGGCCTCTGGCTAACGACAACCGGTCTGACCGGCAGCGGGTTACTGTGATTTTCTGACTCGCAGATACCACTCGGACAGCAGTCGTACCTGTTTGTCGGTGTAGCCCCGTTCGACCATCCGTGTGACGAAGTCGTTGTGTTTCTGCTGGTCTTCTTTGCTGGCCTTGGCATTGAAACTGATGACTGGCAGCAGGTCCTCGGTGTTGGAGAACATTTTCTTCTCGATGACCACCCGCAGTTTTTCGTAGCTGAGCCAGGTTGGGTTTTTGCCGTTGTTGTTGGCACGGGCGCGCAGTACGAAGTTGACGATTTCGTTGCGGAAATCCTTCGGATTGCTGATGCCGGCCGGTTTCTCGATTTTCTCCAGTTCCTCGTTCAGTGCCACGCGGTTGAGGATCTCGCCGGTTTCCGGGTCGCGGTATTCCTGATCCTGAATCCAGAAGTCGGCGTACAGCACGTAGCGATCGAAGATGTTCTGGCCGTACTCGCTGTAAGACTCGAGGTAGGCAGTCTGGATCTCCTTGCCGATGAATTCGATATAACGCGGCGCCAGGTACTCTTTCAGGAAGCGCAGATAGCGTTCGCGGGTCTCGGCCTGGAATTGTTCCTGTTCGATCTGCTGTTCCAGCACGTAGAGCAGATGCACCGGGTTGGCGGCGATTTCGTGCGGATCGAAGTTGAAGACCTTCGACAGAATCTTGAAGGCGAAGCGGGTCGACAGGCCGTTCATGCCTTCATCGACACCCGCGGCGTCACGGTATTCCTGGATCGACTTGGCCTTCGGATCGGTATCCTTGAGGTTTTCGCCGTCATACACGCGCATCTTGGAGTAGATGTTGGAGTTTTCCGGCTCTTTGAGGCGCGAGAGCACCGTGAACTGAGCGAGCATTTTCAGGGTGTCGGGCGCGCAATGGGCCTTGGCCAGCGAACTGTTGAACAGAAGTTTGTCGTAGATCTTCACTTCGTCGCTGACGCGCAGGCAGTACGGCACTTTGACGATATAGATCCGGTCGATGAACGCTTCGTTGTTCTTGTTGTTCCGGAAGGTGTGCCATTCCGATTCGTTGGAGTGGGCCAGCAGGATCCCGGTAAACGGAATCGCCCCCAGGCCTTCGGTACTGTTGTAGTTACCCTCCTGGGTGGCGGTCAGCAATGGGTGCAGCACCTTGATCGGTGCCTTGAACATTTCGACGAACTCCATCAGGCCCTGGTTGGCCCGGCACAGTGCCCCCGAGTAGCTGTAGGCATCGGCATCGTTCTGCGGGAACTCTTCCAGTTTGCGAATATCGACCTTGCCCACCAGTGCCGAGATGTCCTGGTTGTTTTCATCTCCCGGCTCGGTTTTCGCGACCGCAATCTGGTTGAGGATCGACGGATAGAGTTTCACCACGCGGAACTGACTGATGTCGCCGCCGAATTCGGCCAGGCGCTTGGTGGCCCATGGCGACATGATGGTATTGAGATAGCGCCGGGGAATGCCGAAGTCTTCCTCGAGGATCGCGCCATCTTCCGTGGCGTTGAACAAACCCAGAGGCGATTCGAAAACCGGCGAGCCCTTGATTGCGTAGAAGGGCACTTTCTCGATCAGCTGTTTGAGCTTTTCGGCCAGGGACGACTTACCGCCACCGACAGGGCCGAGCAGATAGAGGATCTGTTTCTTTTCTTCCAGGCCCTGAGCGGCATGGCGGAAATACGACACGATCTGGTCGATGCATTCTTCCATCCCGTGGAAGTCTTCAAAGGCCGGATAGCGGCGGATCACCTTGTTGGAAAAGATTCGTGACAGCCTCGAGTTGGTGGAGGTGTCGAGCAGCTCCGGTTCACCGATGGCCAGCAAGAGACGCTCGGCCGCGGAAACGTAGGCGCTGCGGTCCTTTTTGCACAGCTCCAGGTACTCTTGCAGCGAGAGTTCTTCCTGGCGCGTGGACTCGAAGCGTTGTTGGAAGTGGCTAAAGATACTCATGACGTCACCTCGCTCGATACGTGGAGCCGACGCCGGATCAGTCAGTCGATGCTGGCAAGCAACTGAATATGCAGTTGCTGTTTACCCCCCAGAACACCTCCGGGGTATAAACCCCGAAAGCTACTCCCGATGACCCGTGCGCCGGTGTACCGGCTCTCCCCTGTTTTGGATGGCCTGCGCTTAAGGATAGTTGGGAATTCGGGAGGTAAAGGCGAGATACGTAATTAGTTGTGGCAGACCGTTCGTCTGCCACCGCGCGAGCCCACAGTAGCCGGGGCTTGCGCGTTACAAAAAAATTATTCGGAAGTGCCTTGCGCCGTTTCCGAAGGATAAGTCGTACGCCACAGCTCAAAACCGCCGTCCATGCTGTAGACGTCGGAGAAGCCCTGGCTGATCAGGTAAGCGGCGGCACTTTGGCTGGAATTACCGTGGTAGCAGACCACCACAGTCGGCGCGTCGAGGTCGGCGGCACGGATGAAATCCGCGATGGAATGGTTGTCCAGATGCTTCGAGCCGGCGATGTGCAGCGCGGCAAAAGTTGCCGGGTCGCGGATATCGACTACCACCGCGCCTTGTTCGCGCAGGGTCTGGGCCTGTTCTGGGGGGATGCGTTTGAATTCGCTCATGGCGGGCTCCTGTGGCTCGGCTGAAAGCGCAGTCTAGCGCGGGGCGCTGGCTGACGTTTGTTCGGGAATAGAGGTGGCGACTGGCGGTCGAACGTGGCCATGGGCGTCGCATTTGCATTGCAGGCGCTCAAAGGTGTCGACGTTCATCAGGGTCATGGCACCGCCCCAGACGCATCCGGTATCGAGTGCAAACAGACCGGGCTCGTTGCACTGGCCTTCGAGTGCAGCCCAATGGCCGAAGATGATCTTCAGGCCTTTGGTCTTGCGCTCCTTGTGGCTGAACCACGGCGCATAACCCGGCGGTGCAGTGTCGATGCCTTCCTTGCCTTTGAGATCGAGTTTGCCGTCGCTGGTGCAAAAACGCATCCGGGTTAAATAGTTGGTGATGACTCGCAGGCGGGCCGCGCCTTTGAGGTCGTTGTCCCATTTCACCGGTTCGTTGCCGTACATACCGTCAAGGTAAGGCGCGAAGCGGTTGTCGTCGCGCAGGGCTTCTTCGACTTCGGCGGCGCATTTCAAGGCTTTGCGCAGCGACCATTGTGGCGGGATGCCGGCATGGACCAGGGCGATTTCGCGTTGTTCATCGTAGTGCATGAGCTTTTGCTGGCGAACCCACTCCAACAGATCCGCGCTATCGGGCGCTTCGAGGATCTCACGCAAAGTGTCGGCTTTCTTCAGGCGTTCGATGTTTTGCCCGACTGCCAGCAAGTGCAGGTCATGGTTGCCGAGTACGCAGATCAGCGATTCGCGGATGCTATAGAGGAAACGCAAGGTTTCCAGCGACTGTGGGCCTCGGTTGACCAGATCGCCCACCAGCCACAAACGGTCCCGGGCAGGGTCGAAGGCGACTTGCTTGAGCAGGCATTGCAGCGGTTCAAGGCAACCTTGCACATCGCCGACGGCATACGTCGCCATCAGTGCAGGGCTCCGGGTACCGCCAGACGGAACGGTGCGATGATGGCGTCGAAGTGTTTACCATCGTCGGCGACCATCTGGTAGGTGCCCTGCATGGTGCCGACCTTGGATGTCATGACGGTACCGCTGCTGTAAGTGTGGCTCTGGCCCACATCGATCAATGGTTGTTGGCCGACAACGCCTGCGCCGCGAACCTCCTCGACATGCCCGTCGCCATCGGTGATCACCCAATGCCGTGAAAGCAGCTTGGCGGGTAGCAGGCCATTGTTCTGCACGGTGATGGTGTAGGCGAAGGCAAAGCGGTTGTGCTCGGGTTGCGATTGTTCTGCCAGATAGCGGGTGACGACGCTGACGTCGACCTGATAATGAGGATCGGACATGCAAAAGGCCTTAGAAACGAAGCGGGACGCGGGGCGTAACTGATAGAACTCAGTCTAGGCCAAGTATCGGGTAGTAAACCAGAGTAGCGTCCTACCCGATAGCGCTCATCGCCTGTCAGTCGGTGGCAGGCTTTTGTAGGGCTTGTTCGCTGAGCTTGTCGGCCAGCCGCACGAAGGCAGCCAGGTCGAGCTGCTCGGGGCGCAGGCTGCCATCGACGCCGGCGGCTTCGATTTCGTCATTGCTCAGCAGCAGTTTCAGCGTATTGCGCAGGGTTTTACGGCGCTGGTTGAAGGCTTCGCGCACAACGCGCTCCAGCAGACGATGATCCTTGGCCGGGTGAGGCAGCACCGCGTGGGGCACCAGGCGCACGATCGCGGAGTCGACTTTGGGCGGAGGATTGAACGCGCCCGGGCCGACATTGAACAGATGCTCGACCCGACAATGGTACTGAACCATGATCGACAGGCGACCCCAGTCACCGCCGCCAGGCCCCGCCGCCAGGCGCTCGACCACTTCCTTTTGCAGCATGAAGTGCATGTCGCGTATCAGGTTGGCGTTGTGCAACAGGTGAAAGATCAGCGGGGTAGAGATGTTGTACGGCAGGTTGCCGACCACTCGCAGGCTGTTCGGCGCGGCGTTCAGGCTGTTGAAGTCAAACTTCAGCGCGTCGCCCTGATGCAGGTTGAAGTTGCTCTTGCTGGCGAACTGCTGGTTGAGGATCGGGATCAGGTCCTTGTCCAGCTCTACGACGTCCAGTTGGGCGCCGCTGTTGAGCAGGCCTGCGGTCAATGCACCCTGGCCCGGGCCGATTTCCAGCAGGCGGTCTTCGGGTTTGGCGTGAATGGAGCGCAGGATGCGGTCGATAACGCCGGCATCGTGCAGGAAATTCTGGCCGAAGCGCTTGCGCGCCCGGTGCTGGTAATGCTCGGTCATAAATGGGTCTCGGCCATCTGGTAGGCGGTTTCCAGGGCGACTTGCAGGCTGCCGGTGTCGATGTTGCCGCTACCGGCCAGATCCAGGGCGGTGCCGTGGTCGACCGACGTGCGGATGATCGGCAAGCCGAGGGTCACGTTGACTGCCGCGCCGAAGCCTTTGTATTTCAGCACGGGCAGGCCCTGGTCGTGGTACATCGCCAGCACTGCGTCGCAGTGCTCCAGATATTTGGGGGTAAACAGAGTGTCGGCGGGCAGGGGGCCGCGAAGGTCCATGCCCTCGCCGCGCAGGCGCTCTAACGTAGGTTCGATGATGTCGATTTCTTCATGGCCCAGGTGGCCGCCTTCACCGGCGTGCGGGTTAAGCCCGCAGACCAGGATGCGTGGCTGGGCGATGCCGAATTTTTCTTGCAGGTCGGTATGCAGAATCCGCGTGACCCGCTCCAGGCGCTCCGGCGTGATTGCGTCGGCGATCTCGCGCAGGGGCAGGTGAGTGGTGACCAGCGCCACGCGCAAGCCGCGGGTGGCAAGCATCATCACCACTTGCTCGGTGTGGGTCAGGTCAGCAAGAAATTCGGTGTGCCCGGAAAAGGCGATCCCGGATTCATTGATCACGCCCTTATGGACAGGGGCGGTGATCATGCCGGCGAAATGCCCATCAAGGCAGCCTTGGCCTGCGCGGGTCAGGGTTTCCAGGACGAAAGCCGCATTGGCCTTGTCCAGTTGCCCGGCGGTGACCCTGGCGTTGAGCGGCGTATCCCATACATACAGGCTGTTGGCCGGTGCAGGAACATCCGGCCAGCTGTCCGGCGCTACCGGCAGCAGATCGACAACCACGCCCAGCTGCGCGGCCCGCTCGATGAGCAGGTCGCGGCTGGTAATGGCAATCAGAGGGTGTGGCTGGGCTTGCGAGGCGAGCAGCAGGCACAGGTCAGGACCTATGCCGGCCGGCTCGCCGGGGGTCAGCGCGAAACGCTTGGGTTTCACTGCGTTGCCTGGTCTGCACCAGGGAGTTTGATCTCTACGTACGCTTCGTCACGGATCTGACGCAGCCAGGTTTGCAGCTCTTCATCGTATTTGCGGTTACGCAGTACGGTCATCGCTTGTTGCTCGCGGGCCTGGGTGGTGCTGTCAGTGGCGCGACGGCCAAGGACTTCCAGAACGTGCCAGCCATATTGGGTCTTGAATGGTTTGGACAACTGACCTTGTGGGGTCTTGGCCATCACTTCGCGGAACTCAGGTACCAGGGCATTCGGGTCGATCCAGTTCAGGTCGCCACCGTTGAGGGCGGAACCCGGATCTTCCGAGAAGCTTTTCGCCAGTTCGCCGAAATCTTCGCCCGCTTCGATACGGGAGTAGAGCGATTGAGCCAGGGCTTTGGTTTTTTCTTCGTCGCGGATCGGGCTTGGTTTGACCAGGATGTGACGCACATGCACTTCGTCACGCACCTGGGCTTCGCCGCCACGCTTGTCGAGGATCTTCAGGATAATGAAGCCGCCCGGGGTGCGCATTGGCTGGGTCACATCGCCAACCGCCATGGTGCTTAGCAGGCGATCGAACGGAGGTGGCAGTTGAGCGGCTTTACGCCAGCCCATGTCGCCGCCTTCCAGCGCGGTTTCGCTGGCGGATTTGGCGATTGCCAACTGACCGAAGTCAGCGCCTTGCTTGAGTTGCTGGTAAACCGCGTCGGCTTGTTTGGCGGCATTCTGAATGGCGTCGGAGTTAGCGCTTTCCGGCGTAGGAATCAGGATGTTGGCCAGACGAAACTCTTCGGACAGCTGCATTTTGCCCAGATCGGATGCCAGGAAGTTCTTCACTTCCTGTTCGGAAACCTGGATGCGCTCGGCCACACGACGCTGACGCACGCGGCTGATGATCATCTCGCGACGAATCTGGTCACGGGCGTCTTCATAAGACAGGCCGTCGCGAGTCAAGGCGGCGCGGAATTGATCCAAAGACATGTTGTTGCGCTGGGCAATGGTGCCGACAGCCTGGTTCAGTTCTTCATCGGTAATGCGGATGCCAGAACGCTCGCCAATCTGCAATTGCAGGTTTTCGACGATCAGACGCTCAAGCACCTGCTGATCCAGTACGCCGGCAGGCGGTACGGCAGCGCCGCGTTTGGCGATGGTTTGCTGAACTTCATGGACACGCTGGTCCAGCTGGCTCTGCATGACCACGTCGTTATCGACGATGGCCACCACTTTATCGATGGACTGTACCGCGGCGTTGGCCGCGGTACCCAGGAACAGCGCGCCCAGCATCAGCGGGCGCAGACAATCAGAAAGCTTGGTCTTCACGTTCACGATAACCTTGGATGCCTTTGTCGAGGAAGCTCTCTACTTTGGCGCCGGTGAGGCCGCCGAGTCCCTTCAGAACAATTTGGAGGAAGACGCCGTGGTCGCCTTTTTCGTTTTCCGGAGCGTTTTGACTGTTTTCGTCATAAGCAACCCAGTAACGGTTGATCAGGCGCAGTTTCCAGCAGCAGTTGTCGTACTCGAAACCACCGAAGGCTTCCAGGGTACGGTTACGGTTGTAGTCATACTGCCAGCGGCTGATGGCGTTCCACTGCGGCACGATCGGCCAGATCACCGAGAAGTCGTGCTGTTTGATCTTGTAGTAGTCCTTCACATAGTTCGCGTCGCCCGGAGAACCGTAGTCGCCACCGCCCACCGACCATCTACCGGTGTTCTGGTCATAACGGACCTGGTCATTGCGATAGCGATAACCGGCGTTGATAACCTTGTTCGGGTTGTCTTCAGGCTGGTAGTGGAACATCGCGCTGCCCGAGCGAGGGCTGCGGCTGT
Organism: Pseudomonas sp. EL_65y_Pfl2_R96; assembly: GCF_963970905.1. NCBI lineage: Bacteria > Pseudomonadati > Pseudomonadota > Gammaproteobacteria > Pseudomonadales > Pseudomonadaceae > Pseudomonas > Pseudomonas sp. EL_65y_Pfl2_R96. Next base: position 85,235 of record NZ_CAXAQH010000019.1, read on the forward strand.
CCGGGTCCCAGTTGTAGTCGGCAGTGGTGCGCCAGTCGCGGTTCCAGCGGTATTCGTATTCCAGTGCATACGGCGAAACGTTGGCCTTGGCGTCATCCCGGTCATCGAAAGCGACACCCGGCAGTTGGACTTTACGGTCCTTGAAGTACAAGGCCTGGCCGACACTGATGCGTTGACGTTCGAAACCGTTGTCTTCAATCCAGCGGTTGGTCACGCCCAGCGACAGTTTGTTCTCGTCGCCGACACGGTCGGAGCCGGAGAAACGGTTGTCACGGAACAGCGACGCGTAGTTGAAGGTGTATTCGCCGGTGTCAAAGACTGGAATATCGGTCTGATCCTTCTCTGGAACATAGAGATAGAACAGGCGCGGCTCCAGGGTTTGGCGATAATTCTTGCCGAACCATTGAGTGTTGCGATCGAAATACAGGCCGCTGTCGATACTGGCAATCGGTACGCCACGGTTCTGATTACGGCTGTAGCTCTCATCTGCAAGTAGAGTGTTTTTGCCCCGCTGATCCAGGTCCAGATCGTACTGGGTGTACTGGTACTTCAGGGACGGTTTCAAGAAACCATAAGTCCAGTTCAACGGCAGGCTGACACCCGGCTTGAGGTTCAAGCGGTTGCCATTGGCGCGTGCCAGGCCCTGTACGTTGTTATCAAGGCGCGATTCGACAGTGCCATCTTCGTTTACGAAGTTACCGTTCTTCAAATCACGGTCGAACCGGACGGCCTCTGTCTCGTAATCGAAATTCAGGCCTTCCGGATGATACGGCAGCTGACCATTGAAGGTGATCTGCGGCAAACGATCATACGGCGTGATGTTCGAAACGGTCGCCAGCTGATAAGCCTGGGCGTTCAAGCGAGCGGTGTAGCTGTCGCCACGATAGGTGACAGAACCCTGCTGGTTTACGTAATCAGCGCTTTTCACACCAATCTGGTCGGTCTGCAGATCCTGGAAGTAATACGGATCGCTGATCTTGGTGTAGTCGACCTGTGTGAAGACCCGCGAATCCAACCCGCCCTTGTGCTGCCAGTTATACATGTAGCGGTTTTTCTGGTAGTCGGTTTGCTTGCTGCGATCGGTGTCTTCGTCGTTGAGGTACGCTGCGCCGAACTGACCTTCGCTGGACTTGGTCAGGTAGCGGAATTCGCCTTCCATCAACAGCCCGTGCTTGCTCATGTAGCGCGGGTACAACGTGGCATCGTAGTTCGGTGCCAGGTTGAAGTAGTACGGAGTGACCAGCATGAAGCCGGTATCGCTGCCGGTGCCGATGGTCGGCGGCAGGAAGCCGGACTGGCGACGGTCGTCGATCGGGAAATAGATGTACGGCGTGTACAGAACCGGAATGTCCTTGACCCGCAGCGTCACGTTGGTCGCGGTACCGAAACCGGTCGCCGGGTTCAAGGTGATGTTGTTGCCCTTGAGCTGCCAGGCATTGCTGTTCGGTTCGCACGTGGTGTACGTACCATCCTTGAGACGGATGATCGCGTTCTCGGCACGTTTGGCGTACAGCGCGTTACCGCGGATACGCGACTTGTGCATCACGTATTCGGCGTTGTCGACCTTGGCTTCACCGGTGTCGAGCTGCACGTCGGCGTGGTCGCCCACGATCAGTGCGCCATTGTCGCGAATGCGCACGTTGCCGCTCAATTCGCCACGGCTCTCGGCCTGGTACAGGTTCGCTTCGTCGGCTTCGACCTGCATGCTGCCCTGACGCATGACCACGTCACCGGCCAGGGCAGCGACCTGCTCTTCCTGCTTATAGCGGGAGGCCTTGGCACCGATAAAGGTCGGAGCGTCACTTTTATTCGTCTTGTCATTCATGCCAGGACGAATCGGTTCGATATAGGAACCAGAGCAGTAAGGACCGGTTTCGGCCAATTGCGCTGCAGTGAGCTTCTCGCGTGGAACCCAGTCGAGGTGGCTGTAGTCTTCACTACGCGACTTCAGGCCGCGGCCCTTGGACTCGGTAACCAGCACAGGCTTGGCGCCGGTGTCTTCACTGGAGCCGGTGCCTGCCGGGGTTTCGCCAGTGGCGGAAACTGCGCTGCCATCATGGACAGGACGCGGTGGCAATGCGGCTGCCGGCGCTTTTGGCGCACAGTCCCAGGCACCCGAAGCAGAGACTGAGCAGTCATACTGTTCCGCGGCGACCACGAACGACGTGGCCAAGGGTTGGAGGGCCAGCAGACTGCCGGTGACCAACAACGGAAATTTTTTACGAAACGCGGGGGATTTCAATGCCATCTTATTAGTCCGGGCTTCCTGCGTGCCATCTGCCCGCGGTGTGGGCCGCACGCCTCTCGATGGTCTGAAAAAGATGCTGGATAATAAAGCATGACCCGCTTGACGGCTAGCGCCGTCGGAGACCCTTGTAATGCCTGACCAAGATGTACGCTTGCAACACCTGAAAGTTTGGCTCGATGAACAGTTGGCTATCCTCTTTGCAGAACAGGGCTGGGGTGCCGTACCCCCGGCCACGTTGACCGCGGCCAGTAGCGACGCGAGTTTTCGGCGCTATTTCCGCTGGGACGGCGCAGGCAGAAGCTTCGTCGTGATGGACGCGCCGCCCCCCCAGGAAAACTGCAAGCCCTTCGTGGATATTGCTTTTCTGCTGGCGAAATCCGGAATAAATGTGCCAAAAATTTATGCCGAAGACCTCGAGCGTGGTTTTCTTTTGCTCAATGACCTGGGCAACAAGACTTACCTGGACGTGATCGACAGCGAAAATGCCGACGATTTGTTCAAGGATGCCCTGCAAGCGCTGCTGGCTTTTCAGCAGTTGCCGATGGTGGCGCCGTTGCCGAGTTATGACGTGGCGTTGCTGCGTCGCGAGCTGGAGCTGTTTCCCGAGTGGTACGTGAAACGTGAGTTGGGCATCGAGTTCGACCCGGCGCAGCAAGTGCTCTGGCAGCAGGTCAGCGACCTGCTGATCGACAGCGCCCTGGCTCAGCCAAAAGTGCTGGTGCATCGCGACTACATGCCGCGCAACCTGATGATCAGCGAGCCGAATCCCGGCGTGCTGGATTTCCAGGACGCGGTTTACGGCCCTGTGACCTACGACGTGACTTGCCTGTTCAAGGACGCGTTCCTCAGTTGGCCTGAAGAGCGCGTGCGCGGTTGGCTGGCTGATTACTGGCAGCAAGCCGGCGCGCTCGACATCCCGGTCCAGCCTGACTTCGAAGACTTCCTGCGCGCCAGCGACCTGATGGGCGTGCAGCGTCACTTGAAAGTCATCGGCATCTTCGCCCGCATCTGTCATCGCGATGGCAAGCCACGCTATCTCGGCGATGTGCCGCGCTTCTTCGCTTATATAGACGCGGTCATCGCCCGTCGCCCTGAACTGGCGGAGCTGGATGTGTTGCTGGCCAGTCTGCGTGCCGGAGCAAAGGCATGAAGGCAATGATTCTGGCAGCGGGTAAGGGCGAACGCATGCGCCCGCTGACCCTGACCACGCCAAAACCGCTGGTTCGTGCCGGCGGAGTGCCCCTGATCGAGTATCACCTGCGCGCTTTGGCAGCAGCAGGGTTTACCGAGATCGTGATCAACCATGCCTGGCTCGGTCAGCAGATAGAAGATTATCTGGGGGATGGCTCGCAATATGGCGTGAGCATTCAGTACTCGCCGGAAGGTGAACCGCTGGAAACCGGCGGCGGAATATTCCGCGCATTACCATTGTTGGGGGGCGAGGCCTTCGTGGTGGTCAACGGCGATATCTGGACCGACTACGACTTCAGCGTGTTGCACCAGCCTATCGTCGGGCTCGCTCATTTGGTACTGGCGGATAACCCGGCGCATCACCCGAGCGGAGATTTCACCCTGGTCGATGGCCATGTGCGGGATGGTCAGCCGGATACATCAACCCTGACCTACAGTGGCATCGCCGTGCTGCACCCGCAGCTGTTTGACGGTTGCTCGGCCGGGGCCTTCAAGCTTGCGCCGCTGCTGCGCAAAGCCATGGCTGAGGGGCAGGTGACCGGCGAACGCCTGAGAGGGCATTGGGTGGATGTCGGCACGCATGAGCGCCTGGCTGAAGTAGACACTCTGATAGAAGCGAGACGCTGACATGTTGTGGCCAGGGACTCTGATTGGAGCCGGAGCGGGCTTTGCCATAGCCAGCATTCCGGGGGCCATGCTCGGCGCTTTGTTGGGACAGGCGCTGGATCGGCGCTTGCACCTGCAGAGCTGGGCGCATTTATGGGAAAAATTCGGTGGCCGCTCGGTGCTGCGCAACGATGAACTGCTGTTCGTGCTGCTGGGCCGATTGGCCAAAAGCGATGGGCGGGTAGTGGATGGGCACATCCAGCAGGCGCGGCAGGAAATGCGTTCGTTGGAGATGACCGAATCGGCGCAACGTCGCGCCATTGCCGCCTTCAACCGCGGTAAGTCGGGACACGACCGGTTGCGTAGTTATCTGCGACGCTTGAGTGCTCAACCCCATGCGGCGGAAGGCGTGTTGCGTGCCTGTTGGCGGATGGTCTGGGCCGATGGCCGTGCTGGTAGCAGTGAGCGCGAACTGATTGCCCAGTGGGGCAAGTGGTTGGGCTGGACGTCACAACAGGTGCAGGCCTTGGCGGCAGACTATGAGCCGCAGAAACGCCCATTGGTCAACGCCGCCCTGACTTACCAGGATGCCTTGCGGTTATTGGGGGTCTCGGCGACCAGCGAGCCTGCGCAAATCAAACGCGCCTATCGACGCCTGCTCAGTCGCCATCACCCGGACAAGATTGCCGGCAGTGGCGCGACGGCGTTGCAGGTTCGTGAGGCGACGGACAAGACTCGTGAACTGCACAATGCCTACACGTTGATTCGTGAGCGGCGGGATTTCCGGTAGCAGGATAGGTATGGGTTGTTTGTGATGCCGCCATCGCGAGCAGGCTCGCTCCCACATTAAATCTTTAGGGGACACAGAATTTGTGTACGACCGAGATCAATGTGGGAGCGAGCCTGCTCGCGATTGGGGCGACGCGATCTGTCAGTTCGCCGCAGGCTGCGGATTCAACCATCCCCGCACCCGGCGAACCAACTGCTCTTGCTCTGCCTTGGCGTTCCCCGGCAGGGCCTTGAGCGATACCTGGCTGAACGCCGAAGTCTTCAAGCGTTTGTTGGCCTGCAAGCGTTCCAGTGCCGCGTTTCGATCCAGCGGTTTGTCGATGTAGAACATGTCGGCGACGGGCAGCTTGATCGTCGGCGTCAATTCGGCCAGCCCGGGCTTCGCCGTAATGGGTGTCTGGGCGGCGACCATCACGAATTTACCGACTTGCGATGGCTGCTTTTCGCTCAGATAACGCGCGGCCCAGTAAGCGCCGGTACCATGGCCCAGCACAACGATACTGCGAGCGCTTTGCTGTTCGGCGTAGGCGATGGCGGCATCGATGCGAGCGAAGATTCGCTCGGCGTTGGCTTTGGCCTGTTCTTCGGTGGTTTCGGCGATGGCCTTGTCGGCCACCTCCGCTTCGCCGCCGGCCGCCTGTTCGATGGGTGCCGCGGTCGTGGAGTCTTTGCTGCCGGCATCAGGCGATTTGGGTGCTGGCGCCACTTCGACGATACGTGGCGCAATGGCTTCGCCTTGCAGGTCTGGCAAGGTGATACTCAGGCTGCTCCACTCGGCGTCTGGCAATTGGCGGCGCAATGGGCTGATCGCTTGCGGCCAGTCAACGGTTTCGCCAGCGCCCGGGATGATAATCACCGCGCCTTTGGGTTCGGCGGTATTGGCCGGTTTCCACAAGGCGAGAAAGCTATCGGTGCCGGCTTGCAGTTGTTGCTGTTCCTGAGCAGGGATTTTTCGCTCAAGTGCTGTCGCTTCTTCCTGACTACGCTCAAGCAGCGGCTGGCGTTCGACCGGTTTTTCTTCGGCGGGCTTTTCCGCAGCGGCAGGTGCGGGGTCGGCCGCCTCGACGGAAAAGGCGCACGGCAGGATCAGCGACAGGCACAATGCTGGCAGCGCCAGGCGGTAGACAGGGGGCATCGGATATTCCAGGCCAGAAGTTATTCCGGCAGCCTAATGGGTTGGTCAGTATTTGTCAGTGTGTGAGACTTCGATGATGCATTTTCGCTGCCTGTGGGTTATCGGCTGTTTGTGGTTTCCCTTGATGGGCTGGGCGGCGCCCGCGCCACCGGCGCATGTCGCGCAACTGTCGCCAGCGCAACAGCAATGGCTGGCGCAGCATGGCGAATTGCGGGTCGGGGTGGTGTTGCAAGCGCCCTATGCCCAATACGATCGCCGCTTGCAGCGACTGTCCGGGGTTAACGTCGAGTTGATGAAATGGCTGGCCAAGGCGCTCAAGGTCGAGCTGAGCTGGCGTAATTATCCTGATCTTGCGCAACTGGAAACCGCCGCCCGTGAAGGCGATATCGATATCGCGCCGGGGCTGACGCAAACCCCTGCCGGTTTGCGGTTCTGGCAGTTTTCCGATCCCTATATGCGGGTATCGCAACTGGTCGTCAGCGACCAGAAGAGCACCGGCACGGTGGAACTGGAAAAACTCGACAGCCAGACCCGCGTCGCCGTGCGCATGCCCAGCGCCACTGCCGATTATTTGCGCAGCAACTATCCCCATCTGAACCTGCAAGGCGTGCCCCTGGAGCGCCAGGCGCTGCAACTGTTGTTGAGTCAGCAGGCCGGTTACGCGGTGGTCGATGAAGCGCAGTTCGGGCGCCTGTCTGCCGAGACTGAGTTCTCCGGGCTGGTCGTGGTAGGCGATATAGGTTTCCCGCAACTGCTGCGAGTGGCCACGCGCCGGGACTGGCCGGAACTGGCCGGCATCGTCGAGAGCGCGCTGCGGGCGATCCCGGCCAAGGACCTGGAGCACCTGCACAATCAGTGGCTGCAACCCAAGTACCCGCGGCTGTCCGAGTCGCCGGGATTCTGGAAAAACCTCTGCCTGCTCTTGCTGGTGTTGTTGCTGAGCAGCATGGCCATTGTGTTCTGGCAGCGTCGTCAGCAACACAGTCTGGAGCAACGACTGCTGGCGGCGCGCGAAGACATTGCCCTGCGCGAGGCCAGTGAAGAGGCCTTGCGCCTCACGCAGTTTTCCATCGACCAAAGCACCGTCGGCATCCTTTGGGTCAACTGGGACAGCCATGTGCGCTACGCCAACCGCGCAGCCGAAACCATGCTCGGCTACCCGGTGGGCGGGATCATTGATCGGCCATTGATCGATTTCGAGCCCGGCTTGCACATGGACCGCTGGCTGAACCTGTGGAAGCGCGCCCGAGCCAGCGAGGAAGGGCCGCTAAGTTTCGAAACCAATTGCGTGCGGGCCGATGGCAGTGTTCTGCCGGCGGATGTTTCGTTGAGCTTCTTGCGTTTTCGTGAGGGCGAATACCTGGTGGTTTACCTCAATGACGTCACCGAGCGTCGGCGTGCCCTGGCCGCCTTGCAGGAAAGCGAAGCGCGGCTGCAAGGGATCGCCGCCAATGTCCCCGGACTGGTCTTTCGTCTGGAGCGCGCGCCGGTGACAGGGCAGATCGACTTTGCCTACATCAGTGAAGGCAGCGAGAGCCTGGTGGGGTACTCGCCGGCCACCCTGGCCCATCGGGACAAAGGCCTGCGCAGCCTGGTGCATCCGGATGACAAGGCCAGTTACCACCAGACTCAGGATCATGCGCTGGATACCGACAGCGACTGGTCGTGGCAGGGGCGGATTCTGACCCGTCAGGGCGAACAGCGCTGGGCCGAGATCAAGGCCATCACCCGTCGACTTGAAGACGGCACCTATGTCTGGGACGGGATTGTCTGGGACATCACCGAGAGCAAACGCATCGAACTGGAACTGGCCAGCTCCCGCGAGCAGTTGCGCGAGTTGTCCGCGCACCTTGAGAGCGTGCGGGAAGAGGAAAAGGCCCGGATTGCCCGGGAAGTTCATGACGAGCTGGGGCAGATGCTGACCGTGCTCAAGCTGGAAACGTCAATGTGCGAACTGGCTTACGCCCAGCTCGATCCGGGCCTGCACGAGCGCTTGAACAGCATGAAGCGTTTGATCGCTCAGCTGTTTCAACTGGTGCGCGATGTGGCCACGGCGCTGCGGCCGCCGATTCTCGATGCCGGGATCGCCTCGGCCATCGAGTGGCAGGCGCGGCGGTTCGAGGCGCGCACGCAGATCCCGTGCCTGGTGCAGGTGCCGGATAACTTGCCGGTGCTCAGCGACGCCAAGGCCATCGGGCTGTTCCGGATCCTTCAGGAGGCGCTGACCAATGTCATGCGCCACGCCCAGGCGCATACTGTTGAACTGACGCTGGCCCTCGAGGGCGATGAACTCTGCCTGACGGTCAGCGATGATGGCGTAGGATTTGTCGCTGCCCCTGGCAGGCCGACATCGTTTGGCGTGGTCGGTATGCGTGAGCGGGTGTTGATCATGGGCGGGCAGTTGTCACTCGAGAGTGAGCCGGGGGAGGGGACGACCCTGAGTGTGCGAGTGCCGCTGGATGAAGCCTGAAGAGTTTGTGGTGTCTGTGCTGACGCCTTCGCGAGCAGGCTCGCTCCCACGGGGATGGGGTAATTACACAGATCTTTGACACACCGAAATCCAATGTGGGAGCGAGCCTGCTCGCGATGATCTTGGCTCTGACATAAGAAGAATGGAGAAGAACGTGATCCGTGTACTGGTAGCCGAAGACCACACCATCGTTCGCGAAGGCATCAAGCAATTGATCGGCCTGGCCAAGGACTTGCTAGTGGTAGGGGAGGCGAGCAATGGCGAGCAGTTACTCGAGACCTTGCGCCATGTTCCCTGCGAAGTGGTGTTGCTGGACATCTCCATGCCTGGGGTCAACGGTCTGGAAGCGATTCCGCGGATTCGCGCCTTGAACAACCCGCCGGCGATTCTGGTGCTGTCGATGCACGACGAGGCGCAGATGGCCGCCCGGGCATTGAAGGTCGGTGCCGCTGGCTACGCCACCAAGGACAGCGATCCGGCATTGCTGCTGACGGCGATCCGCAAGGTGGCGGCGGGCGGGCGCTACATCGACCCGGACCTGGCCGACCGCATGGTCTTCGAAGTCGGCCTGACCGATGCGCGGCCGTTGCACTCGTTGCTGTCGGAACGTGAATTCTCGGTGTTCGAACGCCTGGCCCAGGGCGCCAACGTCAACGACATCGCCCAGCAACTGGCCCTGAGCAGCAAAACCATCAGTACCCACAAGGCGCGGCTGATGCAGAAGCTCAACATCACCTCCCTGGCCGAACTGGTGAAGTACGCGATGGAACACAAACTCCTCTAAAGAACACCGCCGTCCCCTGTGGGAGCGAGCTTGCTCGCGATGAGGCCGTATCAGTCAACATTGATGTTGGCAGACAATCCGCTATCGCGAGCAAGCTCGCTCCCACAGGTATTTCCATCAACCGTCCAGTCGTGGACATATCCGATAACGACAAGCGCTACTGAACACTTTTACCGGTTATTGAGGCTTGCAGCTCACCGCCTGTCGCCATCACGAATCGACATATCCATCCCCGCCATCCTTGTAGGGCAATCCCTACCCCCAACCTTCCATCCGGCTGAGGCGATTCTCTCCTGCGCCCCGATTTGCGCGGCTCCCAGCGTCCACTAGGCTTAGTCCACAGCAGTCATCAATAACAAAGGTGTGGGTATGAGCCAGGTTGATTCAAGCGCAGGGGCCAGCGACATTCTGGTCAGCTTTCGTGGAGTGCAAAAGAGCTACGACGGCGAGAACCTGATCGTCAAAGACCTCAACCTGGATATTCGCAAAGGCGAATTTCTGACCTTGCTCGGGCCGTCCGGCTCCGGCAAGACCACCAGTCTGATGATGCTCGCCGGCTTCGAAACGCCGACTGCCGGGGAGATTCAACTGGCCGGGCGTTCCATCAACAACGTGCCGCCGCATAAACGCGATATCGGCATGGTGTTCCAGAACTATGCGTTGTTTCCGCACATGACTGTGGCCGAGAACCTGGCGTTCCCGCTGACCGTACGCGGCTTGAACAAAAGCGACGTCAGTGACCGGGTCAAACGTGTGCTGAGCATGGTTCAGCTCGACGCCTTCGCCCAGCGCTATCCGGCGCAACTGTCCGGCGGTCAGCAGCAGCGTGTGGCCCTGGCTCGCGCCCTGGTGTTCGAACCGCAATTGGTGCTGATGGACGAACCCCTCGGCGCACTGGACAAACAACTGCGCGAACACATGCAGATGGAAATCAAGCACCTGCACCAGCGCCTCGGCGTGACCGTGGTCTACGTGACCCACGACCAGGGCGAAGCCCTGACCATGTCCGACCGCGTCGCCGTGTTCCACCAGGGCGAGATTCAGCAAATTGCACCGCCGCGCACGCTCTACGAAGAGCCGAAAAATACCTTCGTCGCCAACTTCATCGGCGAGAACAACCGCCTCAACGGTCGCTTGCACAGCCATACCGGCGACCGCTGCGTGGTCGAGCTCGGTCGCGGTGAAAAGGTCGAGGCGCTGGCGGTCAACGTCGGCAAGACCGGCGAACCCGTCACGCTGTCGATTCGTCCGGAGCGCGTGAGCCTTAATGGCTCGAGCGAGTCCTGTGTCAACCGCTTCTCAGGGAGGGTGGCGGAATTCATCTATCTGGGCGACCACGTCCGGGTTCGCCTGGAAGTCTGCGGCAAGACCGACTTCTTCGTGAAACAACCGATTGCCGAGCTCGATCCCGCGCTGGCTGTCGGCGACGTGGTACCGCTTGGCTGGCAGGTCGAACACGTTCGCGCGCTCGACCCGCTTCTAGAGGCGCACTGATCGCCCCCGCTTCACCAACACTAACCCTGCAGTTGGAGAACAATAAATGTTGAGATCCCTGAAATTCACCGCCCTGGTCGTGGGCATGATGGGTGCGGCGCACGCGATGGCGGCGGGTCCGGACCTGACTGTGGTTTCCTTTGGCGGGGCGAACAAGGCGGCGCAGGTCAAAGCCTTCTACGCACCGTGGGAAGCGGCTGGCCACGGCAAAATCGTCGCTGGCGAATACAACGGCGAGATGGCCAAGGTCAAAGCCATGGTCGATACCAAGAGCGTGTCCTGGGACCTGGTGGAAGTTGAATCGCCAGAACTGTCCCGTGGTTGCGACGAAGACATGTTCGAGCAGCTGGATCCGAAGCTGTTCGGCAAGTCCGAAGACTACGTCAAAGGTGCTATCCAGCCTTGCGGCGTAGGCTTCTTCGTGTGGTCGACAGTGTTGGCCTACAACGCCGACAAGCTGGCATCCGCACCGACCAGTTGGGTCGACTTCTGGGACACCAAGAAATTCCCGGGCAAGCGCGGCCTGCGTAAAGGCGCCAAGTACACCCTGGAATTCGCCTTGATGGCCGATGGTGTGGCGCCGAAAGACGTCTACAAAGTGCTGGCCGGCAAGGACGGTCAGGATCGTGCGTTCAAGAAACTCGATGAGCTCAAACCAAACATTCAGTGGTGGGAAGCCGGCGCACAACCGCCGCAATACCTCGCCTCCGGTGACGTGGTCATGAGCTCGGCCTACAACGGCCGGATCGCGGCGGTACAGAAAGAAAGCAACCTGAAAGTGGTGTGGAACGGCGGCATCTACGACTTCGACGCGTGGGCGATTCCAAAAGGTCTGGATAAGACCCGTGCCGAAGCGGCGAAAAAATTCATCGCATTCTCGGTGCAACCGCAGCAACAGAAGACCTACTCGGAAAACATCGCCTACGGCCCGGCCAACATCCAAGCCGTGCCGTTGCTGGCCAAGGATGTCCTGAAAGACATGCCGACCACCCCGGAAAACATCGCCAACCAGGTGCAGATCGACGTCAGCTTCTGGGCTGACAACGGCGAGCAACTGGAGCAGCGCTTCAATTCCTGGGCTGCGAAGTAACCACAACTAATGTGGGAGCGGGCTTGCCCGCGATGGCGTCATCACATTCAGCATTCATGTTGACTGATACATCGTCATCGCGGGCAAGCTCGCCCCCACAGGTTGTTCGAATTAGAAAGATCGATTTCCGGAGTACGCCATGGCTATCGCCGTTCCCGTGAACGCGGGCACCGACCCCACCTTGAAGCAGCGGCTCAAGCACGCCGAGCGTGTCAACCGCTGGAAAGCACAAGCCTTGATCGCGCCGTTGGTGCTGTTTCTGTTGCTGGTGTTCCTGGTGCCGATCGTGGCGCTGCTCTTCAAAAGCGTCGGCAACCCGGAAGTGGTCGGCGTCATGCCGCGCACCGTGGCGGCCATCGCCAGCTGGGATGGCCGCGGCCTGCCCGCTGAGCCAGTCTATAAGGCAGCCAGCGAAGACCTTGCCGAAGCCCGCAAGAATCAGACCTTGGGCGACTTGTCCAAGCGCTTGAACATGGAGTTGGCCGGCTACCGCAGCCTGTTGACCAAAACCGCACGCGCCTTGCCGTTCGCCACGGAGCCGGCTTCTTATAAAGCTGCGCTGGAAGGGCTCGACGAGCGCTGGGGCGATCCGGCCTATTGGCAGGTCGTGCGTCGCAACACCAGTGGCGTGACGCCTTATTACCTGCTGGCCGCCGTCGACCACCGTATCGACGACCTCGGCGAACTGGCCCGGGCCACTCCCGATCAGGCGATCTACCTCGATATCTTTGCCCGGACCTTCTGGATGGGCCTGATCATTACCATGATCTGCCTGGTGCTGGCCTACCCGTTGGCCTACCTGCTGGCGAACCTGCCATCGCGGCAAAGCAACCTGTTGATGATTCTGGTGCTGTTGCCATTCTGGACCTCGATTCTGGTGCGGGTCGCGGCGTGGATCGTGCTACTGCAATCGGGTGGCCTCATCAACAGTGGTCTGATGGCCATGGGTGTCATCGATAAGCCGCTGGAGCTGGTATTCAACCGCACCGGGGTTTATATCTCGATGGTGCACATCCTGCTGCCATTCATGATTCTGCCGATCTACAGCGTGATGAAAGGCATTTCGCCGACCTACATGCGAGCAGCGATTTCCCTCGGCTGCCACCCGTTCGCCAGTTTCTGGCGGGTGTACTTCCCGCAAACCTATGCCGGTGTCGGCGCCGGTTGCCTGTTGGTGTTCATCCTCGCCATCGGCTACTACATCACCCCGGCGTTGCTGGGCAGCCCGAACGATCAGATGGTCAGCTATTTCGTCGCCTTCTACACCAACACCAGCATCAACTGGGGCATGGCGACCGCACTCGGTGGGCTGTTGCTGCTGGCGACCGTGGTGCTTTATCTGATTTACAGCTGGCTGGTGGGCGCCAGTCGCCTGCGCCTGAGCTAAGGGGAGAGTGAAATGCTGAGTCCTTATATGTCGCCCATCGAACGGGTGTGGTTCTACAGCTTGCGGATTCTCTGCGGCTTGATTTTGTTGTTCCTGATCCTGCCGGTGCTGGTGATCATTCCGTTGTCGTTCAACTCGGGGAGTTTTCTGGTCTATCCGCTGCAAGGCTTCTCGCTGCACTGGTACCAGGACTTCTTTGCTTCGGCCGAATGGATGCGTTCGTTGAAGAACAGCATGATCGTCGCCCCGGCAGCGACGGTACTGGCGATGATCTTCGGTACGCTGGCGGCCATCGGCCTGACCCGGGGGGACTTCCCGGGCAAGGCGCTGGTGATGGCGCTGGTGATTTCGCCGATGGTAGTGCCGGTGGTGATCATTGGTGTGGCCAGTTACCTGACCTTCGCTCCACTGGGGTTCGGCAACAGCTATATCTCGTTGATCGTTGTGCACGCCGTGCTGGGCGTGCCGTTCGTGATCATCACGGTATCGGCGACCTTGCAGGGGTTTAACCAGAATCTGGTGCGAGCCGCTGCAAGCCTGGGCGCTTCGCCACTGACGACGTTCCGTCGGGTGACTTTGCCGTTGATTGCGCCGGGCGTGATCTCTGGTGCGCTGTTTGCCTTCGCCACCTCGTTTGATGAAGTGGTGGTGACGCTGTTCCTCGCCGGCCCCGAACAAGCGACCTTGCCTCGGCAGATGTTCAGCGGCATCCGCGAAAACCTCAGCCCGACGATCGCCGCTGCCGCGACGTTGCTGATCGCATTCTCGGTGATCCTGTTGCTGACGCTGGAATGGCTGCGTGGGCGCAGCGAAAAACTGCGCACCGCGCAGGTCTGAAGCCATAGGCGGTGAAAATGTGGGAGCGGGCTTGCCCGCGATGACGGTGCATCAGTCAGCACTGATGTTGGATGTCATGACGCCATCGCGGGCAAGCCCGCTCCCACAGGGATTTAGGGTGATTTCGGAATCTGCGGTGATTCATGATTTGAATAACAGACAAACCCCAATCCCCAGCTACTATTGTGCCCAGCTCCCCTATCTATAAGAGGCTGCGCACATGAGTCTTTCCTCTTTCAAAATCGCTCACAAACTGATCACTGGTGCAGGGGCCATCGAGCAACTGGCGGCTGAGCTCACGCGTCTGGACATCGACAACCCACTGATCGTCACCGACGCCGCACTGGTCAAGTCGGGCACGGTAGAGTTGGCGCTGGCGCAGTTGGGTGAGCGCAGTTACGAGATTTTCGACCGGGTGCTGCCGGACCCGGAAATTGCCATCGTCGAAGATTGCATGCGGGTTTACCGCGAAGGCGGGCATGACGGGCTGATCGGCCTCGGTGGCGGCAGTGCCATCGACATCGCCAAGAGTGTTGCGGCCTACGCCGGTTATCACGGCGCACTGGAGGATTTGTTCGGCGTCGATCAGGTGCCGCGCAAAGGCCCGCCGCTGATCGCCATTCCGACCACTGCCGGCACCGGTTCGGAAGTGACCAATGTGGCGATTCTTTCCGACAGGCTCGCGCAGCTGAAGAAGGGCATTATCAGCGATTACCTGTTGCCGGACGTGGCGCTGGTCAGCCCGCAAATGACCCTGACCTGCCCGCGCAGTGTCACCGCCGCCAGTGGCGTCGATGCGCTGGTGCATGCCATCGAGTCCTACCTGTCGCTCAGTGCCTCGCCCATCACCGATGCCCTGGCCATTGGCGCGATCAAGCTGATTACCAAGGCGCTGCCCAAGGCCTACGCCAATCCTTCCCATCTGCAAGCCCGCGAAGACATGGCCACCGCCAGCCTGATGGCCGGCATGGCGTTCGGTAATGCCGGGGTTGGCGCGGTGCATGCGTTGGCGTATCCCCTGGGTGGGCGTTTCAACATTGCCCATGGCGTCAGCAATGCCTTGTTGCTGCCGTATGTCATGACCTGGAACAAGATGGCCTGCGTTGAACGCATGCAGGATATTGCCGAGGCCATGGGGGTGAAGACCGCTCATCTGAGCGCCAACGAAGCGGCGGACAAAGCCGTGGAGGCGATGACCGAGCTGTGTGCGGTGGTGGAAATCCCGCTGGGGTTGCGCAGTTTCGGAGTGCCCCAGGATGCGATCCCGGCCATGGCCGTGGAAGCCGCCGGCATCGAACGGCTGATGCGCAACAATCCGCGCAAATTGACGGCCGTCGATATCGAGAAGATCTACCGAGCGGCCTACTGATCATCGCAGCACGGTGCGCGCGTCAAAGCATGAGGTATACAATGCGCGCCATCGTGATTCTGCTCAAAAAAGGTGCGTCATGCAGCCCTTCGTTATTGCTCCGTCGATTCTCTCCGCCGATTTCGCCCGCCTGGGTGAGGAAGTGGACAACGTCCTGGCCGCCGGCGCCGACTTCGTGCACTTCGATGTCATGGACAACCATTACGTGCCCAACCTGACCATCGGCCCGATGGTGTGCTCCGCGCTGCGCAAGTACGGCGTGACTGCGCCGATCGACGCGCACCTGATGGTCAGCCCGGTGGATCGCATCGTCGGTGACTTCATCGAGGCCGGCGCGACCTACATCACCTTCCACCCGGAAGCCACGCTGCACGTCGACCGTTCCCTGCAACTGATCCGCGAAGGCGGCTGCAAGGCCGGTCTGGTGTTCAACCCGGCGACCCCGCTGGACGTGCTCAAGTACGTGATGGACAAGGTCGACATGATCCTGCTGATGAGCGTCAACCCGGGCTTCGGCGGGCAGAAGTTCATTCCCGCCACCCTCGACAAGCTGCGTGAAGCGCGGGCATTGATCGATGCCTCCGGTCGTGACATCCGCCTGGAAATCGACGGTGGCGTGAACGTGAACAACATTCGTGAAATCGCGGCTGCCGGCGCTGACACCTTCGTGGCCGGTTCGGCGATCTTCAATGCGCCGAACTACCAGGAAGTGATTGAAAAAATGCGCTCCGAACTGGCGCTGGCTCGCCCATGAGTGGTTTTGAGCAGCTGTTCCCCGGGCGTCTGCCGCGGCTGGTGATGTTCGATCTGGATGGCACGCTGGTCGATTCGGTCCCCGACCTCGCGGCGGCTGTGGATAACATGCTGCTCAAACTCGGGCGCCAACCTGCCGGCATCGAATCGGTGCGTGAGTGGGTGGGCAACGGCGTGCAGATGCTGGTGCGCCGGGCCTTGGCCAATCACATCGATGCCGAGGGTGTCGATGAGGTCGAGGCCGAACATGCCCTGGAGTTGTTCAACGGCTTTTATGAGGACGGTCACGAGCTGACCGTGGTTTACCCCGGCGTGCGCGATACCCTGAAATGGCTGCACAAGCAGGGTGTCGAGATGGCGCTGATCACCAACAAACCGGAGCGCTTCGTCGCGCCGCTGCTGGATCAGATGAAGATCGGTCGTTATTTCCGCCTGATCATCGGCGGTGACACCCTGCCGCAGAAAAAACCGGACCCGGCCGCGCTGTTTTTCGTGATGAAAATGACCAACATTCCGGCGTCGCAATCGTTGTTCGTCGGCGACTCGCGCAGCGATGTGCTGGCGGCGAAAGCGGCGGGGGTCAAATGCGTGGCCCTCAGTTATGGCTATAACCACGGCCGGCCGATTGCCGAAGAGTCGCCGACGCTGGTCATCGATGATCTACGCAAACTAATTCCCGGTTGCCTGGATCCGGCCGCTGGGATAACGTTGCCCGACGCTGTTCAATCCCCTCCTGGAAACGCCATCGTGGTGGTCACTCGCAAACTCTGGATGAAAGTCATCAAGGCCCTGGCCCGCTGGCGTTGGCGCGCCTGACTTGTTCCTGGCCGGCGTACCGGCGCGTTTGCATACCTGACCGTTAGACCCTCAAGCCACGAGGCACCTCATGATCCGCGAAGAATTCCTGCGTTTGGCCGCTGCCGGCTACAACCGCATACCGCTTGCCTGCGAAACCCTGGCCGACTTCGACACGCCACTGTCGATCTACCTGAAACTGGCCGACGAGCCCAACTCCTATCTGCTGGAATCGGTGCAGGGCGGCGAGAAGTGGGGCCGTTATTCGATCATCGGCCTGCCGTGCCGTACCGTGCTGCGGGTTCATGATCACCACGTCAGCGTGACCCACGACGGCGTCGAGATCGAAAGTCACGATGTTGAAGACCCGCTGGCCTTCGTCGAAGCCTTCAAGGCGCGCTATAACGTGCCGACCATCGCCGGTCTGCCACGCTTCAATGGCGGTCTGGTGGGTTACTTCGGTTATGACTGCGTACGTTATGTGGAGAAGCGTCTGGGCAAATGCCCGAACCCGGATCCGCTGGGCGTGCCGGACATTCTGCTGATGGTCTCCGACGCGGTAGTGGTGTTCGACAACCTCGCCGGCAAGATGCACGCGATTGTCCTGGCCGATCCGTCGCAGGAAGACGCCTTCGAGCAAGGGCAAGCGCGTCTGCAAGCGCTGCTGGAACAACTCCGTCAGCCGATCACCCCACGCCGTGGCCTGGACTTCAGCAAGCAGCAATCGGCTGATCCGGTGTTCCGTTCGAGTTTCACCCAGAGCGATTACGAAAAAGCCGTCGACACCATCAAGGAATACATCCTGGCCGGTGACTGCATGCAGGTCGTGCCGTCGCAGCGTATGTCGATCGACTTCAAGGCTGCGCCTATCGACCTGTACCGGGCGCTGCGCTGCTTCAACCCGACGCCTTACATGTACTTCTTCAATTTCGGCGACTTCCATGTCGTCGGCAGTTCGCCGGAAGTGCTGGTGCGGGTCGAAGACAACCTGATCACCGTGCGCCCGATTGCCGGCACCCGTCCACGGGGCGCCAATGAAGAGGCTGATCTGGCGCTGGAAAAAGACCTGCTGTCGGACGACAAGGAAATCGCCGAGCACTTGATGCTGATCGATCTGGGCCGCAACGATACGGGGCGTGTCTCGGAAATCGGTTCGGTGAAACTCACCGAGAAGATGGTCATCGAGCGTTATTCCAACGTGATGCACATCGTGTCCAACGTCACCGGCCAATTGAAGGCCGGGCTGACAGCGATGGACGCACTGCGGGCGATCCTGCCGGCCGGCACCTTGTCTGGCGCGCCGAAGATTCGCGCGATGGAGATCATCGACGAGCTGGAACCGGTCAAGCGTGGCGTCTACGGCGGCGCGGTCGGTTACTTCGCCTGGAACGGCAACATGGACACCGCGATTGCGATCCGTACCGCGGTGATCAAGAACGGCGAACTGCACGTACAGGCCGGTGGCGGCATCGTCGCCGACTCGGTGCCGGCACTGGAATGGGAAGAAACCCTGAACAAGCGTCGCGCCATGTTCCGCGCCGTGGCCCTGGCCGAGCAGACGCCGGACCAGTGATCCATAAAAAAACGCGGCGCCTGTGAGGGCGCCGCGTTTTTTTGTGCCTGCCATTTCCCCCGTAGGAGCTGCCGAAGGCTGCGATCTTTTGATCTTGTACCTCGGTCGCTCCCAATGCCGCCAAAAGATCGCAGGCTGCGCCAGCTCCTACACGAGCCGATGCGTCCTTTGGCGTGTGAAGGGTCAGAAGTCCAGCGTTACCCCAGCGTTGATGCCCTGCTGGGTAAAGTCATCATCCTTGCGCAAGGTATAGCCGCCACGCAGCGCCAGGTCGGCAGTCAATTTGTGGCTGACCCCCAGGCTTAAGCGGTTGAGATGGCTTTGCGGCGTGTAGCCCTGGAGATTGAAGTCCAGGGACGGCAGGCTGTTGAGGGCGATGTTGACCTTCTGAGCGTCATCTTCGTACTCGCGCTCATGGGCATATTCGCCAAACACCTGGGTCTGACGGGTGAAGTTGTATTTGCCTTGCAAACCGATGCCCAGACGTTTCGAGTCTCGGGTCTGATCATCAAAGGTCAGCGCGGTGGAGCGGTTGCTGTTCTCCGAGTAACCGTCGACTTCCACCTTTGCGTAATCGGCGCTGATGAACGGTGACAGGTGCCATTCGCTGCCCGGTTGGGCAATGTCGTAGCCAAGGCGAGTGCTGAAGGCCCAGAGATGGCCGTCGGTATCACCTTTTTCCGCCCCTTCGCTGACACCCAGGTCGAATTTGCGCTTGAGGTTGTCGTAATCCAGCTTGCCACCGGTCAATGCGGCATCGGCCCACCAGCGATTTTGCTGGAACTGGGCGAAGGCGGTCGCCAGGTAGCTGTTGAGTTTGTAGTCCGAATCGTTGTTGCCCGCTTCGAGGTTCTGACGATAGAAGCCGGCTGCCACGCCGACGCGCCAGGCTTCATTCAGGCGATAGCTGCCACCGATATTCAGGTTGTAGCCGCTGCCATCGGCACTGGCGCCGCTGCTTTGGCTATCGACATCCAGATGCTGACCGCCGCCGGCGACAATCGCGCGCCATTGGCCGACGGCCTGCCAGTTCTCCCAGTCGGATTGCCACTGGCTACGCAGTTCATCCTGGTGGGCGCGTAAGGTGGCGTGGGCCATTTCCGGCAACAGCGTCAGCTCCCAAGGTGCTGACAGCAAGGAATAGGCGTAATCGGATATCAGTTTTTGCCCGGCTTCAGTGGGGTGGACCGAGTCGTTGTAAATCAGCTTGCTCGGGTCCGGGGTAGCGCTGTTGATGCCATAGACAGCATTTTCCGTACAGCTGTTACCGCTGAAGCAGGTGGCTGTCAGGTTCTGGCCAGCGGCGAGGCCGAAGCGCGTCGGGTCGGCGACTGCTTCCTGCAACAGCAGTGGAATGTTCAGCGGAATGATTTCGGCGTTGATCCCCGCGAGGCGGGTGACCAACTGCTGATTAAAGTCGGTACTCAGCTGTGAGATCGAGGCTTGTAATGAGGTGCCATTGACGGCGGGAGTCAGTCCCAGATCGGGCAGCAGCCAGACCACGATGTATTTGGCGCCGGCGCTTTGCAGAGTCTGCACGCTGTCGGCCAGTCGATTCGCCGCGGCGTTAGCCTGGGTGGTATTGAGCACGAGGCCCTGAAGGAAATCGTTGCCGCCCCCGGAAATGTAATACAGCGCATTTGGATCGGCGCGGAAGTTGTTCGTTGGCAAATAACCTGCCCGAGTACGTTCGCCCGTGGCGGATTCGCTGGTGATCGAGTCCAGAATCTGGTCGGTACGGTAACCGCCGACGGCCCAGTTGTTGCCGTCCGCCAGCCCTTGGTTGGCTCGCGCAGCCGAGGTTGAAGCGGCTGTCTGGTCAGAGGTAAATCCGAATCGTCCACCCAGCAGTTGCGTGGAGTTCAGCGAGCGTAATTCACCACTGCCATCCAGGTAGAGCGGCCCGGTCCGGTTGGTAAAACGCTCTGTCGCGCCGGCAGGGCCACCCGAGTCGGTAAGCTGCCCGGCATCGTTGAGGCTGTCGCCGAAAACAACGAAATTCGAATAAGGATTGGGCGCGGCAATCGCCTGGGCGCAGGCCATGGTGAGCAGGCAGCCGGCAAGCGGTACAAACAATCTCTGTTTGATCATGAGCAAGTCCATTTATTTATTGTTGTGGTAAACGAAACGACAGTACCAAAAACTTTCGGCCTTTTGCCATCCGTCGCGAACCCTTCGATTGTTTCACGAGCTGTCGCCCCGGCCTTATTGCACGCTCTGCCCAGCTAAGTTACTGTGCCCAGACGTATGAATGAGACCTTCCCCGTGTTGATCGTCAGCAAACTCCTGGATCAAGTCATCAAGGCACACGCCCGTTGGCGTTGGCGCGTCTGAATCTTTTCTGCCGGCCTGGCCGGACCTGTACCGCTTTGCCTTCTTTACCTGTATGAAATGCCGCTTTGCTGGCGCCACTCCAGCACCTGACAAAGCGCAGTGCGCTGCGGGTAAATCATTCGAAGGCCGTATTAAAAGTCAGTGAATTCAAGAGGTTCTTAACGCCATGTTGCTGATGATCGATAACTACGACTCTTTTACTTACAACGTTGTGCAATACCTTGGTGAGCTGGGCTCCGAGGTCAAAGTCGTGCGCAACGATGAGCTCACCATTGCCGAAATCGAAGCCCTCAACCCTGAGCGCATCGTCGTGTCTCCCGGTCCTTGCACCCCGACCGAAGCCGGTATATCCATCGAAGCGATCAAGCACTTTGCCGGCAAGCTGCCGATTCTCGGCGTTTGCCTGGGGCACCAGTCCATCGGCCAAGCCTTTGGTGGCGATGTGGTCCGTGCCCGTCAAGTCATGCACGGTAAGACCAGTCCGGTGTTTCACGAGGACAAGGGTGTGTTCGAAGGCCTGAATCGCCCGCTGACGGTCACCCGCTATCACTCGCTGATCGTCAAGCGCGAGACCCTGCCCGATTGCCTGGAGCTGACCGCCTGGACCCAGCTCGAAGACGGCTCGGTGGACGAGATCATGGGGCTGCGCCACAAGACACTGAATATTGAAGGTGTGCAATTCCACCCTGAGTCTATCCTCACCGAGCAGGGCCACGAGCTGTTCGCCAACTTCCTCAAACAAACCGGCGGCACGCGCTAAGGACTTTCCATGGATATCAAGACAGCCCTGAGCCGTATTGTCGGCCACCTCGACCTCAGTACCGATGAGATGCGCGATGTCATGCGCGAAATCATGACCGGGCAATGCACGGATGCGCAGATCGGCGCGTTCATGATGGCCATGCGCATGAAGAGCGAAAGCATCGACGAGATCGTCGGTGCCGTGACGGCGATGCGCGAGCTGGCGGACAAGGTTGAACTCAACACCCTCGATGGCGTGGTCGATGTGGTCGGTACCGGCGGCGACGGGGCGAACATTTTCAACGTCTCCACTGCGTCGTCGTTTGTCGTCGCCGCGGCCGGTTGCACCGTGGCCAAGCACGGTAACCGTGCGGTGTCGGGCAAAAGCGGCAGCGCGGATCTGCTGGAGGCTGCGGGTATCTACTTGAACCTGACCCCGGTCCAGGTGGCGCGCTGCATTGATAACGTCGGCATCGGTTTCATGTTTGCCCAGACCCACCACAGCGCCATGAAGCACGCTGCCGGCCCGCGCCGCGAGCTGGGCCTGCGCACCTTGTTCAACATGCTCGGCCCGCTTACGAATCCGGCCGGTGTGAAACATCAGGTGGTGGGGGTGTTCAGTCAGGCGTTGTGCCGGCCATTGGCCGAGGTCTTGCAGCGCCTGGGCAGTAAGCACGTGCTGGTGGTGCACTCGAAGGATGGCCTGGATGAATTCAGTCTGGCGGCACCGACCTTTGTGGCTGAATTGAAGAATGATCAGATCACCGAGTATTGGGTCGAACCCGAAGATCTGGGGATGAAGAGCCAGAGCCTGCACGGTCTGGCGGTGGAAAGCCCGGCGGCCTCCCTTGAGCTGATTCGCGATGCCCTGGGCAAGCGCAAGACCGAGAGCGGTCAGAAAGCGGCCGAGATGATCGTGCTCAATGCCGGTGCCGCGCTGTACGCCGCCGACCATGCCAGCAGTTTGAAAGAAGGCGTTGCCCTGGCGCACGATGCGCTGCACACAGGCCTCGCTCGGGAAAAGCTTGAGGAATTGGGTGCATTTACCGCGGTATTCAAAGTGGAGAATGAGGGATGAGTATACCGACGGTTCTGGAAAAAATTCTGGCCCGCAAAGTTCAGGAAGTCGCCGAGCGTAGCGCCCGCGTAAGCCTGGCCGAACTGGAAACCTTGGCCAAGGCAGCCGATGCAACCCGGGGGTTCGCCAAGGCAATGATCGCTCAGGCCAAGCTCAAGCAGCCGGCGGTCATTGCTGAAATCAAGAAAGCTTCACCGAGCAAGGGCGTGATTCGCGAGAACTTCATGCCTGCGGACATTGCCAGAAGTTACGAAAAGGGCGGTGCCACTTGCCTGTCGGTGCTCACCGACATCGATTTCTTCCAGGGCGCCGATGTGTATCTGCAACAGGCCCGGGCGGCGTGCAAGCTGCCGGTGATCCGCAAGGATTTCATGATCGATCCGTACCAGATCGTCGAGTCTCGTGCCTTGGGTGCTGACTGCGTGCTGTTGATTGTCTCTGCTCTGGACGACGTGAAAATGGCCGAGCTGGCGGCCGTGGCCAAAAGCGTCGGCCTCGATGTGCTGGTGGAAGTCCACGATGGCGACGAGCTGGAGCGGGCCTTGAAAACCCTCGACACGCCGCTGGTGGGCGTGAACAACCGCAACCTGCACACCTTCGATGTCAGCCTGGAAACCACCCTCGACCTGTTGCCACGTATTCCCCGCGATCGTCTGGTGGTTACCGAAAGCGGCATTCTTAACCGGGCCGATGTCGAGTTGATGGAAATCAGCGATGTGTATGCGTTCCT
Source organism: Pseudomonas sp. EL_65y_Pfl2_R96 (assembly GCF_963970905.1). Taxonomy (NCBI): domain Bacteria; kingdom Pseudomonadati; phylum Pseudomonadota; class Gammaproteobacteria; order Pseudomonadales; family Pseudomonadaceae; genus Pseudomonas; species Pseudomonas sp. EL_65y_Pfl2_R96. The sequence goes on from NZ_CAXAQH010000019.1 coordinate 108,639, forward strand.
GGTCGGCGAAGCGTTCATGCGCGCCGAAAGCCCGGGTTCCGAACTGCAGCGCTTGTTCTTTCCCGAGCGGGGCACTCCAGTGAGCGGTTCTACGCTCGACTGATTACACGCAGACAGAGTCGACCCCATCGCGAGCAGGCTCGCTCCCACAAGAGATCTACTAACATCAGAGATCCAATGTGGGAGCGAGCCTGCTCGCGATGGCGGCATAAGTAGCGCCACGGACTTCATGCCCAACGGAATACCTTATGACCTCACCAACCCTACTGACCATCGAAGCCGGCCTGCTCGCCGAACAGGACCTGTTGGCCCATGTGTGCGCCGGTGAGTCGGAGTTCGGCCTGCTGTTCTGGCAACCCACTGACCGCGCGCTGGTCATGCCCCGGCGCTTGAATCGTCTGCCACAGTTCGACGCCGCATGCGAAATATCCGCGGCCGCCGGTTGGCCGGTACTGCTGCGCGAAACCGGCGGTGAGCCGGTGCCGCAATCGGCGTCCACCCTCAACATCGCTCTGGTCTATGCGCCACCGCGCAGCGAAGGTGACCAGAATCGGATCGAAACCGCCTATCGCCGACTCTGCGACCCGATTTGTCAGCTGCTTGATGAGTTGGGCGGCGTGTCGTCCTTGGGCGAAATTGAGGGCGCGTTCTGCGACGGCCGTTTCAATGTCAACCTCGATGGTCGCAAGATGGTCGGCACGGCTCAACGCTGGCGCCAGAGCAAAGGCGGTCAGCGTCCGGTCGGCCTGGTGCATGGGGCGATGTTGATCGATAACGAACGAGACTCGATGGTCGCGGCAGTCAATCGCTTTAACGAAGCCTGCGGCCTGGACCAGCGGGTTCGCGCTGAAAGCCACATCGCCCTGCACGAAAAGTTTGCCGCTCCTGATGCGCTGGAACGGCTCGATGCGTTGTATCGCCAGTTGGCGGAAATGCTCGGGGCCTAAGTTTCGGAGCTTAAGCTTTCTGAGCTTTTCGAACTTAAGTTTCCGAGCTTAGCGCGTACCGAAGACCACCATGGTCTTGCCTTTGACGTCGACCAGGTTGCGTTCCTCCAGATCCTTGAGCACGCGGCCGACCATCTCACGGGAACAACCGACAATCCGGCCGATTTCCTGACGGGTCACTTTGATCTGCATGCCGTCCGGGTGAGTCATGGCGTCTGGCTGTTTGCACAGCTCCAGCAGGCAGCGCGCAACGCGCCCGGTCACGTCGAAGAACGCCAGGTCGCCGACCTTACGCGTGGTATTGCGCAGTCGTTGTGCGATTTGTCCGCTGAGCACGTAAAGAATGTCCGGATCCTGTTGGGACAGCTCGCGGAATTTCGCGTAGCTGATTTCCGCGACTTCACATTCGACTTTGGCGCGTACCCAGGCGCTGCGCTCCTGTTCCAGTCCGGCTTGCTCAAACAGGCCCAACTCGCCGAAAAAGTCGCCGGAATTGAGGTAGGCAATGATCATTTCACGGCCGTCGTCATCCTCAATCAGGATGGTCACCGAGCCTTTGATGATGAAGAACAGCGTGTCCGAGCGGTCGCCGGCACAGATGATGTTGCTCTTGGCGGCATAGCGACGACGCTGGCAGTGCATCAACAGCTTGTCGAGGTTCTTGATTCTGGGTGTGGGGGTAATAGCAACCATGGTTGTATCCCGAAAAGACTGCACGGTGTGTTTGTTTTTTTGTAGGGGTTGGCGCAGCACTGTGCGCCAGTGAATTGACGCCAGCTTAACAGACGCATTCCTTCAGGATTCGAGAATTTGCCCTACGCCGCAGATGGTTATGTCTTAGGAAGGCGAAGCGCTGCCAATCAAGGGCCCTGTGCTAAGCTGGCGACCCTTTTTTATACAGTGGAGTCTTGGCGATGAAGGCACGCATCCAATGGGCTGGCGAAGCCATGTTCCTCGGTGAATCCGGCAGCGGTCATGTCGTGGTCATGGACGGTCCGCCCGATGCCGGCGGTCGTAATCTGGGCGTTCGGCCGATGGAGATGCTCCTGCTGGGTGTTGGCGGTTGCAGCAATTTCGATGTGGTCAGCATCCTCAAGAAGTCCCGTCAGGCCGTCGAAAGCTGCGAAGCCTTTCTCGAAGCCGAGCGTGCGACCGAAGATCCGAAGGTGTTCACCAAGATCCACATGCATTTCGTGGTCAAGGGCCGTGGGCTGAAAGAAGCTCAGGTCAAGCGCGCCATCGAGCTGTCGGCCGAGAAGTATTGCTCGGCCTCGATCATGCTCGGCGCGGCCGGCGTGGCGATTACCCACGACTACGAGATCATTGAACTCGGTTGAGTCGACATTCAACTATCATAAAAGCGGTGCAGACTCTGGCGATCCATAGCTGACGTCTGCATAATGCGCCACTTTTTTCAGGGCAGTGATCGGTCAACCGACAGGTCGCTTGCCTGAACAGACAACCAAAATCGCCATCGCGAAGAGGTGTTAACCGTCCTACGCAGGTGCGTCGTTCGCATCTGACGGGCATGCTTGATCACGCGGCCAGCCCGCATACATAGAGAGTTTTTAACGGTGAAAAGCAAACTCAAGCTCCACGGGTTCAATAACCTGACAAAGACCTTGAGCTTCAACATCTATGACATCTGCTACGCGGAAACCCCGCAAGACCAACAGGCTTACGTCGAGTACATCAATAAAGAGTACAACGCCAAGCGCCTGACGCAGATCCTCACAGAAGTTGTCGATATCATTGGTGCCAACATCCTGAACATCGCCAGTCAGGACTATGAACCCCAAGGCGCCAGCGTCACGATTCTGATCTCTGAAGAGCCGGTGACCCCGACCGACAGTCAGATCGAAGAGTCTCCGGGCCCGTTGCCCGAAATCATCCTGGCCCACCTCGACAAGAGCCACATCACGGTGCACACCTACCCGGAAATCCATCCGGTGGACGGTATCGCGACGTTCCGTGTGGACATCGACGTGTCGACCTGTGGCGTCATTTCACCGCTCAAGGCGCTCAACTTCCTGATTCACCAGTTCGATTCCGACATCGTGACTGTGGATTACCGCGTGCGCGGCTTCACCCGTGACGTTGAAGGCAAGAAACACTTCATCGACCACGAGATCAACTCGATCCAGAACTACTTGTCCGAAGACACCCGCGACGCGTACCAGATGACCGACGTGAATGTGTACCAGGAAAACCTGTTCCACACCAAAATGCTGTTGAAGAACTTCGAACTGGATAACTACCTGTTCGGCGACGCTACCAACAACCTGTCCTCTGAGCAACGTGCCCAGGTGACTGAGCGTGTGAAACACGAAATGCTTGAAATCTTCTACGCACGTAACATGCCGAGCTAAGATTTTCGGGTACGAAAAAGGCGACTACCTTGCGGCAGTCGCCTTTTTTATTGCTGTCTGTCAGATAGACCGTGTGATGGCCTTCGCGATCTGACGACGCTGCGTCAGATCCGATAAGTGCTCTTGGTCATGACCTTGGCCAACAGGCTCATCCCGAACTTCACCGGTGTCGGGAAGCGGAACCCCCCAGCATCGAGCGCGCTTTCAGCGTGGTGTTCTTCATCGATGCGCATTTGCTCAAGGATCGCACGGGATTTTTCGTCCTCGGCGGGCAGTTGCTCAAGGTGTTCGTTCAGGTGTTTGCAGACCTGATGCTCGGTGGCGGCAACGAAGCCCAGGCTGACTTTATCGCTGATCAACCCGGCCACCGCGCCAATCCCGAATGACATTCCATAGAACAGCGGATTGAGGATGCTGGTGTGGCTGCCCAACTGGTGAATGCGTTGTTCGCACCAGACCAGGTGATCGATTTCTTCTTCGGCGGCATGTTCCATGGCGGCGCGCACTTGCGGCAGCCTGGCGGTCAGGGCCTGACCTTGATACAGCGCCTGGGCGCAGACTTCGCCGGTATGGTTGATGCGCATCAAACCGGCGACGTGCCGGGTGTCCTCGTCGCTCATTTGCGCATCCGGCTGCACGATGGCAGGCGACGGACGGTAGGGCTGACCGCTGAAGGGCAGCAAAGTACGCATCGCGGCATCGGCTTGCAGCAGAAGACGGTCAATTGGCGAGTAGTGACGTTGGGTAGTCATGCTGACCTCCGGGAAGAATCTCGGCGGCCAGTTTAACCCAATCGGCGGGGGGAGGGTTTTCGCTGGGTCATCTGTAGCGAGGGAGCTTGCTCCCGCTCGACCGCGAAGCGGTCGTAAATTCAGCCCATCGGTCGGGCTGAAAAATACGACTCATGGATTGGGGCTGCTGCACAGCCCAGCGGGAGCAAGCTCCCTCGCCACATCAGCCCGGCGGCCAGTGCATCTGGCGCTGCCCCAGCACGTGCATATGAATGTGATAAACGGTCTGCCCGCCCAATTCATTGCAGTTCATGACCACCCGGAAACCTTCTTCACAGCCCAATTCCAGAGCCAGGCGCTGCGCGGTGAACAGAATATGCCCGGCCAGTGCCTTATCGTCCTCGGTGAGGTCGTTCAGGGTGCGAACCGGTTTCTTCGGGACCACCAGGAAGTGCACGGGGGCCTGTGGCGCGATGTCGTGGAAGGCCAGTACCTGGTCGTCCTCGTAAATGATCTTCGCCGGGATTTCCCGGTTGATGATCTTGGTGAACAGAGTATCCACAGCTGTTTTCTCCGTTGTTTGGCTGGCTTGAGTGTACGCATGGGCCCTGCCTGAGCCCAGTTTTTTACCTTGAGGGCGGTCAGCGCGGGCAGTACGCCTTGTTGACCATGCCCGCGATTGTCCGGGTCAGCCAGCGCGAGCCGAGCCGCGGCAGGAAGGCGAACCAGCGATTCAGGCGGCCGGGAATGATAATGGCGCGATTTTTCTCCAGGGCCCGTACGGTATAGAGCGCGACTTCTTCTGGACTCATTAGCCGTTTGCTCTCGCCCAGTTTGTCGGCGTCCAGTTGCGCGGTGCGGAAAAACGCTGTGCGTGTCGGACCAGGGCAGAGCACCGACACCTTGACCGCGCATTTTTTCAGTTCAACACGCAAACCTTCGGAAAAATGCAGCACATAAGCCTTGCTGGCGTAGTAAGTGCTCATCCAGGGGCCGGGATGGAACGCCGCGACCGAGGCGACGTTCAGAATCTGCCCACCGCCCTGCAAGGCCATGCTGTTACCAATGGCATGGCACAAGCGAGTGAGGGCCAGGATATTCACTTCGATCAAGTCCTGCTCGGTCATCCAGTCCTGGGCCAGGAATGGGCCGCAGGTGCCGATGCCGGCACAGTTGACCAGCAAATCGATCTGTCGGTCGCCTTCCTCCAGTTCCAGCAGAAACCCGGACAGGCGCAACGGCTCGCCCAGGTCACAGGCACGAAACAACACTTCCACACCAAAACGTTGAGTCAGTTCAATCGCAATGCTTTCCAGCTGATCACGCTGTCGGGCCACCAGAATCAGGCTGCGGCCGCGCCGGGCCAGCGCTTCGGCCATCGCCAGGCCGATGCCGCTGGAAGCGCCAGTGATCAGAGCGTAACGGGTCATGCAGTTCTCCATCGCAACGGCTCCGCGCCGGCGACGCAGGTGTCACGGGCGGGGAGCGCTGTTCATTCTTTCGCAGAGTCTACAGGGGGCTTGGCTGCTTCGGCTGCATCATCGGTTGAATCCGCTGCCGAGTCGACCTCGACGGGCACAGCTTCGACTCCATCGGTGGTCACGGAGCTGCTTTGGTAGGCGCTATCAGTGGCGCTTTCATACTCATCCTGAATCGCCGTGAGACCTCCGGTCAGCCCGCCAACGAACATGATCGCGATAAACACCAGCCACAGCGAAGCCAGTACCCTGACCGCGTTGCTGTTGGGCGGTGGTGGTGCGCCATACCGGTTGGCAGTGTTGTTCCCCGGTACGATCATGATGACGAACGGAAAAGCGCTGCCCACGAACGGTACAAGGTTCAGCAGCCAGAGCCAGCCGGACCAACCGATATCGTGCAGGCGTTGCACACTGAACTGGATGCTGATGAACGCAAGTACCACGACCAGGATAACGGCCAGCAGACCCGCGAGAATCAGGCCGGCAGTCGAGTCGGTGCTGATGAGGGCGAAGCCGAAAACGGCGAGCACGGAACCAATGCCCAGTGTCACCAGCGTCAGCGCCATCGTCCAGGCCAGAAAGCGCAGCCGGCCGATGCGGCCATCGAAGCTGAATGCCTTGAGTGCGGCGAACTCCGGCAGTGCTTCGCCGACAGCGGCGCGGGGTGGCGCGTAGGGGGACTCTGGTTCTGCCGATAGGGGGCTGGCATGAACGTCGGCCAGGTTCAGCTCGATCGAGGGTTCGGTTTCGATTCGTGCATCGATGCCGGTTTTCGTCAGCGCCTGAAGGTAAGTCTGCGCGTCGGCGTGTGACAGGTCGCGTTTGAGTGCAACCGTGCGGCCGCTGAACAGGCGTTCGATGGCTGCGACATCGCTTTTGAACAGCTCGGCGAGATTGAGCTTCGCGGTGGTGGCGTCAACACCTGGCAGCAGAGCGCCATCGAAGACGATCTTGAAACGGTTTTCGCTCATGGCCGAGGCATCCTTGTCGCGAGAGTTTGTAATAGAAGATGTTGCAAGGGGCGGTGTAGGGCCAGCCGGGAGGGACTGGCCAAGTTTTCCTGTCAACGCGGCCAGCGCTTTGGCAGTGCAGCTGCCAGTTCCAGCGCCTTGCGGTATTCGGCTTCGAGACGTGCGACCAGTTGATCGACACTCGGCAAATCATCGATTTCTCCGACGCCCTGGCCTGCGGACCACACGGTTTTCCAGGCTTTGGCTTCATCGTTCAACGGTTTGAGCTTGGAGCCGAAGTCTACCTCGCCCTTGCGTTGCAGTGCCGCCATGTCGAAACCGGCGGCCTCCAGGCTCTGACGCATGAAGCTTGCCGGTACACCCGACACCGCTGGAGTATGGACGATGTCTGCGGCTCTGGAAGTCAGGAGCATCTCCTTATAGGCGTCAGGCGCATGACTTTCCGTGGTGCCGATAAATCGCGTGCCGAAGTAGGCCAGATCCGCACCGAGCAATTGCGCGGCGAGAATCTCGTGGCCATGGTTCAGGCAGCCGGCCAGCAGCAGGGTCTTGTCGAAGAACTGGCGAATCTCGGCAACCAGCGAGAACGGGCTCCAGGTCCCGGCATGACCACCGGCGCCCGCAGCCACGGCGATCAAACCATCCACGCCGGCCTCGGCCGCCTTTTCCGCGTGGCGACGGGTCGTCACGTCGTGAAACACCAGGCCGCCATAGCTGTGTACCGCATCGACCACCTCTTTCACGGCGCCGAGGCTGGTGATCACAATCGGCACTTTGTGCTCGATGCAGATCGCCAGGTCCGCCTGCAATCGCGGGTTGCTGTTGTGGACGATCAGGTTCACCGCGTAAGGCGCGGGGTTTTCCAGTGTCGCCAGCCCTGCTTCGATTTTTTCCAGCCAGGCCTTGAATCCGCTGCTCTCACGCTGATTCAACGCGGGAAAGCTGCCCACCACGCCATTACGGCAGCAGGCGAGCACCAGCTCAGGGTTGGAAATCAGGAACATCGGCGCCGCCACTACAGGCAGACGCAAACGTTGTTCAAGCAAGGCGGGCAACGACATTGGAAGTACCCCGGGTGAGTTGTGCCTGTTGGAGTCAGAACGGCCGGACGACGACCAGAATTACGATAGCCAGCAATATCAGAACCGGCACTTCATTGAACCAGCGATAAAAGACATGGCTGCGAGTGTTTTCGCCACGGGCAAAACGTTTTACCTGTGCGCCGCACATGTGGTGGTAGCCGATCAGAATCACCACCAGGGTCAACTTGGCGTGCATCCATGCGCCTTGGCTGAAATAGGCACTCGGGTTGAGGCTGATCAGCCAGATGCCGAACACCAGGGTGGCGATCATTGCCGGCCCCATGATGCCCCGGTACAGCTTGCGCTCCATGATGCTGAAGCGTTCCTTGCTGACGGTGTCTTCACTTTGGGCGTGATAGACGAACAGGCGCGGTAGATAGAACAGGCCGGCAAACCAGCAGACCATGCTGATGATGTGAAGCGCTTTGAGCCACAGATAAAGCATTTTTAGTTATTCCCAGGGTTCACGGTAGCGGGAATAGTAGAGGCTTGAGCCGCCACACGTCACCTTGACGGTTGTCGCAGGGCCGCGCGGCCCCTATTATCGACGGCTTTCCAGTGGGTTCGTTGAGGGCAGGTTTATGGTCAAGGTCGGTATCGTCGGCGGCACGGGTTACACCGGTGTCGAACTGCTGCGTCTGTTGGCACAGCATCCGCAAGCTGAAGTGGTAGTGATCACTTCCCGATCCGAGGCAGGCCTGGCCGTGGCCGACATGTACCCGAACCTGCGAGGCCATTACGACGGCCTGGCGTTCAGCGTTCCGGACATCAAGACCCTCGGGGCCTGCGACGTGGTGTTCTTCGCCACGCCGCACGGTGTCGCCCATGCCCTGGCGGGTGAGTTGCTGGCTGCCGGGACAAAGGTCATCGACCTGTCGGCAGACTTCCGTCTGCAAGACGCCGATGAGTGGGCCAAGTGGTACGGCCAGCCGCACGGCGCGCCGGAACTGCTGGAGGAGGCGGTCTACGGCTTGCCGGAAGTCAATCGCGAGCAGATCAAGCAGGCGCGCTTGATCGCTGTACCGGGTTGCTATCCGACCGCGACGCAATTGGGTTTCCTGCCGCTGCTCGAAGCGGGCCTGGCCGATACCACTCGCTTGATCGCTGACTGCAAATCCGGTGTCAGCGGTGCCGGTCGTGGTGCCTCGGTGGGTTCGCTGTACTCCGAAACGTCGGAAAGCATGAAGGCTTACGCCGTCAAAGGGCACCGTCACTTGCCGGAAATTCGCCAGGGGCTGCGTCGCGCAGCGGGCAAGGACGTCGGTCTGACCTTCGTTCCGCACCTGACGCCGATGATTCGGGGTATTCACTCGACGCTCTACGCGACCGTCGTGGATAGTTCGGTGGATCTGCAAGCGCTGTTTGAAAAGCGTTATGCCAACGAACCGTTCGTCGACGTCATGCCGGCCGGCAGCCATCCGGAAACCCGCAGCGTGCGCGGTGCCAACGTTTGCCGTATCGCCGTGCATCGGCCGCAGGACGGTGATCTGGTGGTGGTGCTGTCGGTCATCGACAACCTGGTCAAAGGTGCGTCGGGTCAGGCGGTGCAGAACCTGAATATCCTGTTCGGCCTGGATGAGCGCCTGGGCCTGTCCCATGCCGGCATGCTGCCGTAAGGCTGTATCCCGCACAGCAAAAAGGCCCGTTGAACGGGCCTTTTTGCATTTCGGTCTGGCGATTGGGTTGGCTGATATACCGTAACAATAGTTGACCGATTTTCTGGGAGAAGCGGATAATGCGCGTCATCACGCATTATGGCGGCGTAACGCCGGGAGATAGTCAGCATGAGCGTCGAATCCTTCACCCCCACGGCTTTGCAATTCACCCACGGTGCCGCGCACAAGGTGAAGAGCCTGGTCGATGAAGAGGGGAATGATCGCTTGAAGCTGCGCGTATTCGTTACGGGCGGCGGTTGTTCAGGGTTTCAGTACGGCTTCACCTTCGATGAAGAAGTGGCCGATGACGACACCATCGTCGAGCGCGAAGGCGTCAGCTTGGTGGTTGATCCGATGAGCTTCCAGTACCTGGCAGGTGCCGAAGTGGATTACCAGGAAGGTCTGGAAGGTTCGCGTTTCGTGATCAAAAACCCGAACGCTACCACCACGTGTGGCTGCGGCTCTTCGTTCTCGATCTGATCGCACCTCACCGCATCAACAGGCGCCGCAGGGTTTCAAGGCTCTGCGGCGTTTTGCTGTCTGGGGTTTCGATCAGGCGGGGTAGATGGCGCCGAGAATGCGCAAGCCGCGGGCACCGGTGACGCTCGGGCGGTTGGCCGCGATGCCTTCCAGGCAGCAGTGAGCCAGCCAGGCGAAGGCCATGGCTTCGACCCAGTCCGGATCTATGCCATGAGTCGCGGTGCTGCTGACTTTTGCGTTCGGCAACAGGCTGGCCAACCGCTTCATCAACGTGGCGTTGTGCGCGCCGCCGCCGCAGACCAGCAACTCCCGCGTATCCGACTGGGCGCTTTGTAATGACTCGACGATGGTCAGCGCAGTCAACTCAAGCAGCGTGGCCTGTACGTCTTCGGCAGCGAAGGTCTGTAGTTGTGATAGATGCTGCATCAGCCACGGCAGGTTGAACACTTCACGGCCAGTGCTCTTCGGGCCTTGGGTTACAAAGAATGGATCACTGAGCAGCTCGTTCAACAGAACAGGTTCAACCTTGCCGCTGGCGGCCCATTGGCCGTCACGATCGAAGTTGTCGCCGCGTTGCCGGTGAATCCAGGCATCCAGCAGGACGTTGCCCGGGCCGCAGTCAAAACCCGCGACAGGCTTGCCGGGTTCGATCAGGCTGAGGTTGCTGAATCCGCCGACGTTCAGCACTGCACGGTTACCAGGCTGCGCATCGAACAGGGCTTCGTGAAAGGCTGGAACCAATGGAGCGCCTTGTCCGCCAGCGGCTACATCGCGGCTGCGGAAGTCGCTGACCACGGTGATGCCGGTCAGCTCGGTGAGCAAGGCGGGGTTGCCGATCTGTACCGTGAACCCGCGCGCCGGCTCGTGTCGAATGGTCTGGCCGTGGCTGCCAATCGCGCGAATGTCACCAGGCTTGAGGTTTTGTTGATCAAGAAGGGTATGAATGCCCTGTGCGGCCAGTTTCACCCAGTTCTGCTGGGCGATGGCGGAGCGGGCAATCTCGTCCGAGCCGCTGGCGCACAAGCCAAGCAGCTCGGCGCGCAGGGAGTCAGGCATGGGGATGTAATGGGTGGCGATCAGCTTGATCGCCGGGGTTTGCTCGATCAAGGCAATGTCCAGGCCATCTAGGCTGGTCCCGGACATCACACCTATATAGAGCGCCATGGCTCAGCGTTTACTCGAAGCCAGCTGGGTGGTTTTCTCTTGATCCATGCGCGCCATCAGCGGTTGGCTTTGCGCGAGGAAGCGTGAGCGTTCAGCTTTGGAGATCGGATCGGCCATCGCCACCTTCTGACCCAGCGGGTCGACGTGCACGCCATTGACTTGGAACTCGTAGTGCAAGTGCGGGCCGGTGGAGAGGCCGGTGGTACCGATGTAACCGATCACCTGACCTTGCTTGACGCTGCCGCCAGTCTTGATGCCTTTGGCGAAGCCCTGCATGTGGCCGTACAACGTGCGGTAGGTGCTGCCGTGCTGGATGATCACGGTGTTGCCGTAACCGCCGCGGCGACCGGCCAACAATACTTGACCGTCACCGGCAGCCTTGATCGGTGTGCCGCGCGGTGCTGCGTAATCGACACCCTTGTGGGCGCGGATCTTGTTCAGGATCGGGTGCTTGCGGCCCATGGAGAATTTCGAGCTGATGCGGGCGAAGTCTACCGGAGTGCGGATGAACGCCTTGCGCATGCTGTTGCCGTCAGCCGTGTAGTAGCTGCTATTGCCTTGTTTGTTGGTGTAGCGCACCGCGGTGTAAGTCTTGCCGCGGTTGGTGAAGCGTGCGGAGAGGATCGGACCGTTGCCGACAGCTTTGCCGTTGACGACCTTCTGCTCATAGATCACATCGAACTCGTCACCCTGGCGAATATCCTGGGCGAAGTCGACGTCATAGCCAAACACGCTGGCCATATCCATGGTCAGGCTGTGGGACAAACCGGCTCTGGCGGCGGATTGCGACAACGAACTGTTGATCACGCCATGAACGTAGGCGGAGCGAACGGTGGGCTTGGCGGTAATGCGGTTGAACGTAAAACCCTTGTCGTTTTTGGTCAGACTGATGCTTTCCATGTCGCTGACTTTACTGTGCAAATTGGTCAGCGTGCCATTCGGGCCCAGCTCGAACTCAAGCTTCTGGCCATGTTTGAGCTGGCTGAACTGCTTGGCCTGCTTGTCGCTGGCCAGCACTTCATGCACCGAAGTGGCCGGAAGGCCGACTTTCTCGAACAGGGTCGAGAGAGTGTCGCCTTTGGCAACGATCACTTCCCTGTGGCCTGGCGCCTTCTTTTCTTCGGCGACTGGCACGGGGGCGACCTGGGCGGTTTCCTGAGCGTCTTCGGCGCTGTTTTCGATCTGCGCGAAAGGGGAGGCTGCCGGCTCATTTGTGGCTTGGACGGTGTCGGCAGCGTCTTGATCTTGTGTCAGTTGTTCTGCAGGGCTTTCCAGTTCAAGACTCAGGGTCGTCTTTTTTGCTTCAACATCACTGGAAGGGAACACCAGAAGCGCCAGGCTCAGAAGGGCGGCGATACCACTCGCCGCGAGCAGGTGGGTCTTCGGGTAAAGCGGTGGCGCTTTAGACGGTTCTGTGGTCATAAGTAATTTTGACTTTGAAAAAATGAATTGGAAAAGATGAATGACATGATGAAGACGAAATAACTGTATAAAATATAACCAAATCATCTCTGAAGCAAGCCTGCGGACGCTCTGTCTGTGGATTGGCGTCCGCGCGCCGGGCAAAACTTGTATTTGACGCCCGATCTTGTATGGTTGGTCCCCTTTGAATTCGAGCCTTGCGGGTCTGTTATGAAGTCGGTTGAAGAGCAGCTAGCGCTGATCAAACGTGGTGCGGAAGAACTGTTGGTCGAGTCCGAGCTGATCGAAAAGCTCAAGCGTGGCCAGCCGCTACGTATTAAGGCAGGCTTCGATCCGACTGCGCCTGATTTGCACCTGGGTCACACCGTGCTTATCAATAAGCTGCGCCAGTTCCAGGATCTGGGGCATCAGGTGATCTTCCTTATAGGTGACTTCACCGGGATGATCGGTGATCCGAGCGGCAAGAGCGCGACACGTCCTCCGCTCACCCGTGAGCAGGTTCTCGAGAATGCCGAGACCTACAAGACTCAGGTCTTCAAGATTCTTGATCCGGCCAAGACCGAAGTGGCGTTCAACTCCACCTGGATGGACCAGATGGGGCCGGCGGATTTCATTCGCCTGACTTCGCAATACACCGTGGCTCGCATGCTCGAGCGCGACGACTTCGACAAGCGCTACACAACCAATCAGCCCATCGCCATTCACGAGTTCCTCTATCCGTTGGTTCAGGGTTATGACTCGGTCGCCTTGCGCGCGGATGTTGAGCTGGGCGGTACCGATCAGAAGTTCAATCTACTGATGGGGCGTGAGCTGCAGCGTAGTTATGGTCAGGAGGCTCAATGCATTCTGACCATGCCGTTGCTCGAAGGATTGGATGGCGTGAAGAAGATGTCCAAGTCGTTGGGCAACTATGTTGGTATCCAGGAGGCGCCGGGTGTCATGTACGGCAAGCTGGTCTCTATTCCTGATGTGCTGATGTGGCGTTACTTCGAATTGCTCAGCTTCCGCTCCATGGAAGAGATCAATGCTTTGCGGGCTGACGTCGAGGCGGGTGCGAATCCGCGTGATATCAAGATCAAGCTGGCCGAAGAGATCGTTGCGCGCTTCCATGGTGAAGAGGCTGCGGCCAATGCTCACCGTGCGGCGGGCAACCGTATGAAGGACGGTGAGCTGCCGGATGATCTGCCAGAGATCGAATTGACCGCTGCCGAAGATATGCCGATCGCTGCCGTTCTTAATAAAGCAGGTCTGGTGAAGAATTCCGCCGTGGCGCGCGATCTTCTGGGTTCTGGTGGGGTGCGTATAGATGGTGAGGTTGTCGATCGCACCTTTATATACGTACTGGGTGCGACCCATGTTTGCCAGGCCGGGAAGAAGGCATTTGCGCGTATTACGCTTAAATCCGAATAAAGCTGAAATCAGGGGTTGACGGCAGATTCTGGACGTCTATAATTCGCCCCACTTCCGGCGCAGTCGAAACGGAAAACTCCTTGGTAAACAATGAGTTACGCAGTTTTCGGCAGCGGTTACGCTTCAGTTCATCGAGGCCAGAAGGAGTTGGTAAGGCAGTGTGTTGTCGCCTTATTGACGGTTCGATCTTCTCGGTCGAAAGCGGAGAAAACCAGGTGTTGACAGCAGCGACTAACGCTGTAGAATTCGCCTCCCGCTAACGAGAGATCGGAAGCGCAAGTGGTTGAAGTTGCAAAGGAAACTTTGAAAACTTCTGAAAATAACCGCTTGACAGCAACAGAGGCTGCTGTAGAATGCGCGCCTCGGTTGAGACGAAAGATCTTAACCAACCGCTCTTTAACAACTGAATCAAGCAATTCGTGTGGGTGCTTGTGGAGTCAGACTGATAGTCAACAAGATTATCAGCATCACAAGTTACTCCGCGAGAAATCAAAGATGTAACCAACGATTGCTGAGCCAAGTTTAGGGTTTTCTCAAAACCCAAAGATGTTTGAACTGAAGAGTTTGATC